>JALSRG010000070.1 GCA_026984915.1 Marinosulfonomonas sp.
CTGCCCTCTGTTGTGTGCCACGCTGAATCCAATCATATGCGACATGCTTTAAACGTTACAGTTTTCACACTGCCATTCCATATGCATAACCCTTTGCGAAATGCGCCCTCCAGGTCGGGCGCAGCCATTTTTGCGCGCGCGGTCAGGTTTCTACAGGCCTTGTGCCCCCCCGCCGGATCACACGCTGATGGCGGCGGGCGCTATCTGCGCTGCACCCTCGACCACCTTGTCCGCCTGCGGCAGGACCGTCGGCAGCGCCAGCGCAATTGCCAGCAAAACCAGCAGCCCGACCATTTTCAGCATATTCAGACGTGCCATATCCATGTTCCTTCTTTCTTTGCCGTGTGCCTTGGGCTTATGATGCGGCCAACGTGGCGGGCTAACCAATATCGGCCCGCCGTTATCAAATAACGGGCAGGAAAAGGGCCGCCGCCTATGGATGTTTCAGACCTGGCAAACCGCGTGATTGGCGGTGAACGCCGCGCTTTGGCCCGAGCGATCACGTTGGTTGAGAGCGCGCGTGGTGATCACCGTGAGCAGGCCACCGAATTGCTGGAGGCCGTCAGGGGCGCAGGACGGCAGGCGCTGCGCATCGGCCTGTCCGGTACGCCGGGTGTGGGCAAATCCACCTTTATCGAAACCTTTGGCATGATGCTGGTGGGGTTGGGCCTGAAGGTTGCCGTGCTGGCGGTTGACCCCAGTTCTGCCCGCTCCGGCGGCTCGATACTGGGCGATAAAACCCGCATGGAACGGCTGGCGCGTGCGCCCGGTGTGTTCATTCGCCCGTCACCCAGCCAGACGGAGCTGGGCGGGGTTGCGCGCCGCACCCGCGAGGCTGTCGAGCTGTGTGAAGCCGCCGGTTATGACGTGATCCTGATCGAGACCGTGGGGGTGGGGCAGTCTGAAACCGTTGTGGCAGAGATGTCCGACCTTTTTGTTCTGCTGTTGGCGCCGGCGGGTGGCGACGAATTGCAGGGTGTGAAACGCGGTATCATGGAAATTGCCGATCTCATTCTGGTCAACAAGGCAGATGGAGATTTGAAACCAGCCGCGAAACGGACCTGTGCGGATTATGCCGGTGCTCTCCGGTTGCTGCGAAAACGCCCGCAGGACCCGCCCGGCTTTCCAAAGGCCATGCTTGTTTCTGCCGTCACGGGCGAAGGGCTGGCAAAGGCATGGGAAGAAATGCAGCACCTGACGCAATGGCGCAAGGCGCATGGTGTATGGGATGACCGGCGTGCCGAGCAGGCGCGGCACTGGTTTCTGGAGGAAGTGCGACAGGGACTGCTGGCCCAACTGAACAAAGAAACGGTGCGCGAACGACTGGAACGATTGGGGCAGGCGGTGGCCAAAGGCGACATCACCGCCACCAATGCCGCGCGGGAATTGCTGCGGGGATTATAGTTCAGCTTCCCCCTTCCCAAAGCAGCCCAAATCAGGTAGCGTGGCCGCACAATCATGACGAGGATATGCCGATGATTACTTTCAGGACCCTACCGCGGAGCTAAACCGCCGGTCCTGAAGGGCTGGCTTTCGCCGCCCGATCATCCAAGCTTGTTTCCCTGCATTTCAAGAGCCTCTGTCATGTTCCGTTTCTTTGAAAACCTTGTTGACCCTTTTGCGCCGTTTGACGAACAGACGCCGCCCAAAGCCCTGTGGCCCTATTTGCGCAGCCAGTATGGCCCGTTCAGAAAGCTGATGGTCTGGATGGCGCTGACCGGTGTGCTGGTGGCGATGGTGGAAACCGGCCTGATCTTTTATTCCGGACGGGTGATCGATCTGATGAACGCCAGCGAGGCGCAAACCTTCTGGTCCGCGCACGGGGTGGAATTGCTGTTGGCCGCCCTGTTCATCCTGTTCCTGCGTCCGCTTGCCATTGCCCTGAACCGGCTGTTTCTGGAACAGGCCTTTGCCGGCAATATGCAGGCACAGGTGGTGTGGCGTTCGCACAAGCACCTTCTGGGACAGTCGCTGGGGTTCTTCCAGAGCGATTTCGCCGGACGACTGGCCAACCGTGTGATGCAATTACGCGTCGCGGTCGAAGACCTGACCTATATGTTTTTCGAGGGCATCTGGTATGCGCTCACCTATGTGGCGGCGGCATTGCTGATCCTGTTGCAAATGGATGTCCGGCTGGCACTGCCTCTGGCGGTCTGGGTGGTGGCCTACGGGCTTTATGTGCGCTCGGTGGCGCGCAAGGTGGCGGTGGCCAGCGAAAAACTGTCGGATACGCGTTCGCTGGTGACGGGGCGGATCGTTGACAGCTATTCCAATATCGAAAGCGTGAAACTGTTTGCCCACGGCGGAAACGAGGAAACCTATGCGCTGTCCGCGATCAAACGCTTCCGGATACGGTTTTTGCAATTCGTGCGCCTGATGACGAAAATGTCCTTCGGGCTGAATATGCTGAACGGCGCGCTGATTGTCGGGGTTCTGGGCATGGCCGTCTGGCTGTGGACACTGGGCGAGGTTTCTGTGGGGCAGGTTGCGGCGGCTTCGGCGCTGACCATCCGTCTGAACGGGATGAGCGGCTGGATCATGTGGCTGACCATCCGCATGTTCGAACAGATGGGGGTGATCCGCGAAGGGCTGCAATCCGTGGCCGTGCCGCATGACGTGGTGGATGCTTCGGCTGCCCCCGCGTTGAAGGTCGGCGATGGCAGGATCGAGTTTCGCGATGTCTCGCACCATTACGGGCGTGACAGTGGCGGGCTGGACCATGTGTCGCTGACCATTCCGCCGGCGCAAAAGGTCGGGCTGATCGGGCGCTCGGGCGCGGGGAAATCCAGCCTTGTGAACCTGCTGCTGCGGTTTCGCGATGCCGAGCAGGGGGAAATCCTGATCGACGGGCAGAACGTGGTCCATGTGACGCAGGACAGCCTGCGCGGGGCGATTGGCATGGTGACGCAGGATTCATCGCTGCTGCACCGCTCGGTGCGCGACAACATTCTGTATGGCCGCCCTGACGCGAGCGAGGAGCAGATGATCGCCGCCGCCAAACGGGCCGAGGCGCATGAGTTTATCCTTGGTCTGTCCGACCCGCAGGGGCGCACCGGTTATGATGCGCAGGTGGGCGAACGCGGTGTGAAACTGTCGGGTGGTCAGCGGCAACGCATCGCCATCGCCCGGGTGGTCCTGAAAAACGCGCCCGTTCTGGTGCTGGACGAGGCCACATCGGCGCTCGACAGCGAAGTCGAGGCGGCAATTCAGCAAACCCTTTACGGTGTGATGCAAGGCAAAACCGTGATCGCCATTGCGCACCGGCTGTCGACCATCGCGCAGATGGACCGGATCATCGTGCTGGATCAGGGCCGTGTGGTCGAGGACGGCCCACACGAGGCACTATTGGCGAAAAACGGCATTTATGCCGGGTTGTGGCACCGTCAATCGGGCGGATTTCTGGGGCTGGATACAGAATTCCCCGATCCGCGCGCGTGAATCACTTGACGCCCCCCGGCTTTGCGCCTAAACCCCGCAGACGGAATTCAGGGCACTGTTATGATTCACTCATGCCGGTGCCCGTTTGTATTATCGAGCCGCCCCAGCGCTGATGCCGGGCAGGCCATGAGACAAGGAAGAAAACGATGGCACGCCGTTGCGAACTGACCGGAAAAGGCCCGATGACTGGCAACAATGTCAGCCACGCCAAAAACAGAACCCGCCGCCGGTTTCTGCCCAACCTGAACGATGTGACGCTGATGTCCGATACCCTGGGGCGCTCTTTCAAGATGCGCATTTCCGCATCGGCCCTGCGCACTGTCGATCATCGTGGCGGGCTGGACGCGTTTCTTGCCAAGGCAAAAGACGAAGAGCTGTCGGCGAATGCGTTGAAGATCAAGAAAGATATCGCCAAGGCGCAAGCAAACGCCTGAAGCCAGCCAGTACAACAAATGACCAGAGGCCTTGCTGTTTTGCAGGGCCTTTTGTTTGTTTTAGCGTAGTCTTTCCACAGTGTTTTTTGGCCTTTTTTTCCGGTTGAAGTTCATTATTGAGCGCGCTAGGCTTATCTATGGCTCGTGGAATATCTGCCCTTTTTCTGTCGCTTGTTCTGGCCTTGACCAGCCTCAGTATGGCTGTGGCCCGGGGACAGGGAAGGCAGATTGCCGGTGAAGAGATTGTCATTTGTACCGGGGTCGGCATCACCACGATTACCGTGGATGCCAATGGCAACCCGGTCAAGACAATCCATATGTGCCCGGATGCGATGATGCAGATGGCGGCTGCTTTTCAAGCCCCTGTCATGCCGATCCCTTGCAAGGCAAAATTTGTTCGTCAGAGACCAGCCAACGCCCGGCACGCCGCCTTGCAGGAGGCGCTTTCGCCGCTTGCGCGCGGGCCGCCTGAGTTTGCCTGAGTACGCATAAAACCAGTCAAATTTCAGGATAAAGGAGACATGAAATGTCTTTCCGCTCTTTGCTTATGGCCTCATTGGCCACAGTTTCCATAGCCCTGCCTGCATGGGCCGGCAGTATCACGATTGAAGATGCCTATGCGCGGTCAAGTTCGCCGACGGCCAAAACCGGCGCAGCTTTCTTTACCATTGTCAACGAAGGTGATCAGGTAGATCGCCTGATTGACGTCAAGAGTGATGTGGCCAAAAAAGTTGAACTTCATACTCATATACATGGTGATAACGGTGTCATGCAGATGCGCCGTGTCGAAGGCGGGTTTGAAGTACCCGCACATGATCACCACAATCTTATGCGTGGCGGAGACCACGTGATGTTCATGGGGCTGAACCATCCACTCAAGGATGGTGACAAGGTTACCGTTACGCTGGTTTTTGAAAAAGCCGGCGAGGTAACGGTGGATATTCCGGTGGATCTGGAGCGCCAGCCAAAAGACGGGGCGATGAACGGCCAGATGCAAATGGAGTCCGGAAACTGACCTGTTGGTTCACAGGATTTATTGCGAGGGCCGCGTGTCATGCGCGGCCCTTTATGGTCGGCCTATCTGGAACAGTAGGCTCGGGCCGTTTCGCCAAAGTTCTTGTAACGCTTCCAGAATATTTCGTGGCTGCGGCGATCTGACTGGCGCACGTCCTGTGCCTTTTGCGGATTCTTGAAGAAGGTCGCTGCCAGCTTTTGATCTGACCCGGTAAGCGTAAGATCGGCCACATCCTGGATGCATCCACACAACGCCCTGTTCGCGGCCTTCCGGTCCGAGCGCACGCAGGCCCGTTCAATTGTGCCGGCCGCAAAAGAAGTTCCGGCCCCGATAACCAACAGGGCCAGCACGGCGGCTGAAGTTGCAAGTTTTTTCATCTGTCACTGCCTCGTTACCTGTAGAAGGGCCGGATTTTTGTTTTTGGCGCCTTCTGTCCCGATCAAGGGTTTTATCCCTTTATAGTGTATTATTTCGCAAAACCGCCCGGTATTCCAGCATTTTTCGGCTTTGGCAGCGGAATGTGAAGCACCGCCGTGTTGGCGGCGGTGCAGGTTATCATATGACGTCTGGATTGCTGCGGTTTATTTGGCAGCATCTTTGGCAGACTGGGCATGATCTTTGCCCAGGCCCTGGAACAGGCTTTTCAGCTTGTCAAAGAAGCCTTTGCCCGATCCGCCATTGCCGAC
Source organism: Marinosulfonomonas sp. (assembly GCA_026984915.1). Lineage (GTDB taxonomy): Bacteria > Pseudomonadota > Alphaproteobacteria > Rhodobacterales > Rhodobacteraceae > WFVA01. Next base: position 5,574 of record JALSRG010000070.1, read on the forward strand.
TTTCTTGCGGATTTCCTTCATCTCGTCACGCAACGGCTTGAAGGCATCCTTTCCGCCATATTCCAACGCCTCGCCGCGGGCGATTTCATGGTCGATTGCGTCCAGAAGTGCCATGAGTTTTGTGTTCTCATCCTCGGTGCGGTCTGCCTTCTCGCTCAGTTTCTTGGCGTCGTCGATCAGGGCGACCGAGTTCAGGATTGGCAATGGCAACGCAACAACATCAGAGACAAGTGTTCCCAATGCGGTGCCCAGCACGACCTTGGCTTCGTCAACTTTGTCGTCCTTGATCAGCGCGGCCGCGGATTTCAGCGCGAGCGGGTAGGTGCCAAGCGGTATGTAGGTGGTCTTGATGTCCACTTCGCTTGCCAGACTGCTGATGATCGGGCGCGCCAGTTGTAACTGGTGATCCGCGAGCAGGCGCATGGATTCAGCCTTGGCCGTTTTTATTTCGGCCGGGCTGGCGATGATGTCGATGACTGTTGAACTGACGTCGACCGGCGCCAGTGTCATGTCCGGGTTCTTGGTCAGAATGACCTCAAGCTTGCCGATGGCGCGTTCCAAGGCGGCCACGGCATCATCATTCTTTCCGTCTTCAAGCGCTTTTATCGCCTTGTCGGTCTCATCAAGGGCTGCAATGGCTTCTTCGATCACCTTGGGAGAGTCATCGACGGCTTTTGCCTCAGCCGTGGCACTGGCCTGTGCCTGAGCCTTTGCATCGTTCTGTGTCTGGGCCGCCAATGGTGACGCAATCAGCGAAGCCAGTGAAAGCGCCAGTACAGATTTTTTCCAATTTGACATAATTATTCCTTTCAGGGTTCTGCATTACGCAGGTTGAACCCCTGATACGGACGATCAGCTGTTGGGATTTCCCGAAGTCTAGACAGCGTGACCGCGATCCAAAATCAGGAGTATTTGTGTGCTAGGGATTTGGGAAGCATGCGCGCTATTGACAAGGGGCAGGCAGAAAATTTTTACTGAAAAATCTGAAAGCCAGCGCTTTGCGTCGTACCAGCCGGATTGCAGTGTGACCAATCGGACTCTTTTCAGGGTGATTCGGTTCTGCTATCTTCTGAAAAAAAATAAAACATATGGCAGGAAATACAGGCATGAACACGGGCTATCGCGGTATGTTCGTTACATCTTGGAGTCAAACAGAAATCGACGGGGTCTGCAATCCGGATATCCGGTTGTTGCGCGCGGGTGCTACCTGGCGCTGGTCGGGGCAGCCGCTTCGGGTGGACGGGCCGAATGAGATTCTTTTGCTGGATGGGGCGCAAGGTGAGGCAGAACTGCGAAAACGGGCTGCACGAACGGTGCGCAGGCTGATGGGCGTTGCGAAATCCTCTCGGGAAGCAGACGACAGAATTCTTCAGGAAGAACCGGGGCTGGACAGCGGGTTCATGGTAACCGACGGGCGGAAAACCCATACAGTAAACCTGATCAGCGCAGAACCGGGCTCTCGGCCGCTTCTGGTTTTTCTGGATGATGCCCCCCCCAGAGAGACCGATTTGTGGGTTGTCCGCAGTGTACTTCCTGAAACCTCTTCCAGAGCTCGGGATGTATTCGGCGCGGGGGTGATCTGTTTTACGCCCGGCACGCTGATCCGCACGCCAGAGGGCGACAAACCGGTTGAGACATTGTGTGAAGGCGACAGAATTCAGACCAAGGATGACGGCGCGCAGGAAATACACTGGATCGGCAAGCGGCATATGACCGGTGCACGTTTATATGCGATGCCCTCGTTGCGCCCGGTGCGTATCCGGGCCGGAGCGTTGGGAGAGGACGAACCGGTGGGCGATTTGCTGGTGTCGCCGCAACACCGGATGCTTATCCACGGCGGGGCAGCGCAGGCGCTGTTCAATACGCCTGAGGTACTGGTTGCTGCAAGTGACCTGTTGAATGACAACAGCATTCTGGTTGATCACACTGTGCGAGAAGTTACCTATATCCACCTGCTTCTTGAGCGGCATCAGGTTGTCTGGGCGAACGGGGTGGAAACCGAAAGCTTTCATCCGGCCAACACGTCGATCCAGACGATCGAAGACTCTGAACGGGCGCGGTTGTTGGAAATACTGCCGGCAATCGGGAATGATCCGCAATCCTACGGAGACTATGCGCGGCGCAACCTGTCTTCGTCCGAGGCGGAAATATTGCGTTTTGAAGGCCCACTTCGCCATTGACTCTGCAAGGGCGCGCTGTATAAGCCCTGCGTTCCCGGCCTGATGGGTTGGGATTTTCATTGGTGTTGGTGGCCCCCGCAAGGGGATGCCTGTCGCCCGGCAACGGGAGGAGGACAACGCCCTTCATATCCGCCCGCAAGGGCCCAGGAAGGAGATCAGCCGTGACCAAACGCACGTCTGCCAAATACAAGATTGACCGCCGGATGGGTGAAAACATCTGGGGTCGCCCGAAATCCCCTGTGAATCGCCGCGAGTATGGTCCGGGCCAGCACGGCCAGCGCCGCAAAGGCAAATTGTCGGATTTTGGCATTCAACTGCGCGCCAAGCAAAAGCTGAAGGGCTACTATGGCGATGTTACCGAAAAGCAGTTTCGCCGGATTTATGCCGAAGCCGAGCGCGTCAAGGGGGACACGGGTGAAAACCTGATCGGTCTGCTCGAGCGCCGTCTTGACGCTGTTGTTTACCGCGCCAAGTTCGTGCCGACGGTTTTCGCGGCGCGCCAGTTCGTGAACCACGGCCATGTTCTGGTGAACGGCAAGCGGGTAAACATCCCTTCCTATCGCGTAAAAGAAGGCGATGTCATCGAAGTCCGTGACCGTTCCAAGCAAATGGCAATGGTGTTGGAGGCGGCACAGCTTCCCGAGCGCGATGTACCAGAGTATATCGACGTGGATCACAGCAAGATGGTTGCGACCTTTGTGCGCACGCCCAGCCTGGGTGATGTTCCTTATCCGGTGATGATGGAACCAAATCTTGTTGTCGAATTCTACGCCAAGAACTGATCCGGTATCTTGTCTGATACAGGGGCCGCAACGGGAAACCGCTGCGGCCTTTGGTTTTGTGGCATCCGGAGGACGATCGCCATGAATGACGTTGTTGCATGATCCACGTTACAGCGGCAGGGGCCGGCCTTCGGCGATGGACTCCATCGCAAAATAGGAGGTGACCGAATCCAGCTCCACCTCTTTGATAAGCCTTTGATAAACACGGTCGTAATCGGCCATGTCTTTTGCCACGACTTTCAGTTGATAGTCATAATCGCCACCAATCCGGTGGAAATCGACGACTTCCGGAATGGTCAGGACATGACGGCGGAACCTTTCCAGCCAGTCTTTGGAATGGTGCCGTGTGCGAAGCATGACAAAAACCACCAACCCGAGATCCAGTTTCTGCCGGTTCAGCCGGGCTGTTGTCCCTTGCAGTATTCCGGCCTCGGTCAGCGATTGCAGGCGTCGCCAACACGCATTCTGTGAAATGCCGATATGATCAGCCAGCGCCCGTTGCGAAAGCGAGGCTGCGGAACAGATGCCAAGAAGGATACCGCTGTCGTTTCACCGCATGAATTTGCCGGTGGCCCGTTGTCATTTGTCTTTCCCTGGGACCATGACTGCACGCAGGGTCTGGGGGCCTGGGACGAAGCCGGGACACCAAATGCAATCGGCGGCATTCGCGCCGGCCCGTACGGACACAGGTTACCGGGAATTGATCAGATGAGGTCGGATCACTTGCGTCGTGAACCCTTGGCGGGCAACGGCATGAAAAAACCCGGTTGGGTGCGTTTGAATTTCAGCTACCTGATGAATGATGAAACAGTGGACTACATCATCAACAGCGTGAATGAGTTGTCGCATGCAACTGAAGAGTTGTGCCCGAAAGCCCAATCAGAACAGACATGAGCATGTAACCCGCTGAGCTTGGCAGCTCTGCAACGGTTGCTTTCTGAAATGTCAGGCCACAGGATGTATCTGGCCTTGGCCGTGCACAGCCGTTAGAACACCTCTGAACAGGAGTGATACGGCGATGAGTGCGAAGATCAAACCCAAGCCCGGTATTTTGGACATCGAACTTTATGAAGGCGGTGCGGCGACGCTGGAAGGGGTTAGCGATGTGGTCAAGCTTTCCTCGAATGAAAATCCTTTTGGCCCGTCCGAAAAGGCGTTGAAAACCTATCGGGATGTCTCGCATCAACTGCATCGCTATCCTTCAACCGATCACGGGGATTTGCGCGCGGCAATTGCCGAGGTTCACGGGCTGGATGCCGGGCGCATCATATGCGGCGCCGGATCGGATGAGATCATCAGTTTCCTGTGTCAGGCCTATGCCGGGCCGGGCGATGAAGTTCTTTATACAGAGCATGGGTTTCTGATGTACCGGATATCGGCGTTGGCTGCAGGGGCGACACCTGTTGAGGCGCCCGAGCGTGAACGCGTCACCGATGTCGATGCCCTGCTGGCGAAATGCACAAAAAATACAAAGCTGGTTTTCATCGCCAATCCGAACAATCCGACCGGTACGATGATCGGTGGAAACGAGTTGGCCCGCCTGGCCGATGGGCTGCCGCCTCAGGCGCTGCTGGTTCTGGACGGGGCTTATGCAGAGTATGTACAGGGTTACGATGGCGGGGCTGCGCTGGTTGAGGCGCGCGACAATGTCGTCATGACGCGGACCTTTTCAAAGCTGTATGGATTGGGCGGTTTGCGGGTTGGCTGGGGTTATGGCCCGAAAGAGGTAATTGATGTGCTGAACCGCATTCGCGGGCCTTTCAACCTGTCACAAGCCCAGCAGGACACGGCCGAAGCCGCAATCCGTGATCAGGACTATGCGAATAAATGCCGGGCGGAAAATACCCGAATGCGCGCCTGGTTGGCAGAGGCACTGGCCGAACATGGCGTTCCTTCGGATACGTCTTGCGCCAATTTCATTCTGGCCCGGTTTGCTTCCATTTCCGAGGCCGAGGCTTGTGATGCGCATTTGAAATCAAAAGGGCTGATCGTCCGGCGCGTTGGCGGCTATAAACTGCCGAACTGCCTGCGCATAACCGTCGGGGATGAGGCCTCGTGCCGTCAGGTTGCGCATGCGGTTGCGTCATTCATGGAGGGGCGGGAATGAGCCGGATCTACGAACGTGTTGCCCTGATCGGGCTGGGCCTGATCGCGGGGTCGATGGCCCTTGCCATGCGCCGGCGTGGGTTGGCAGGGGAAATTACCGGCTATGCCCGGTCCGAGGCCACCCGCAAGACGGCTGCGGAACTGGGGCTGGTTGATCGGGTGTGCGAGACTGCCTCGGAAGCGGTTCAGAATGCCGATCTGGTTGTGCTTTGTGTTCCCGTGGGGGCAATGGGGGCTGTGGCGGCCGGAATTGCCCCGCACCTGAAGAAAGGTGCGACGCTTTCGGATGTCGGTTCGGTAAAGCGTGTGGTGATCAAGGCGGTTGCGCCTCATGTGCCGGACGGCGTGCATTTCATTCCGGCGCATCCTTTGGCCGGGACGGAAAAATCCGGACCTACATCCGGGTTTGCAGAGCTTTTTGACAACCGATGGTGTCTGATCGTACCCGATGGGGAAACATCGCCGGAAGCCAAGGAAAAGCTGCGCCAGCTCTGGCTCGGGATGGGCGCGAATGTCGATGAAATGGACCCGGATCATCATGATCTCGTGTTGGCCGTGACCAGCCATGTACCGCATCTGATTGCCTATACCATGGTTGGTGTTGCCGATGATCTGGCCCGCGTTACCAATACGGAAGTTGTCAATTTTTCGGCTACGGGCTTTCGGGACTTTACCCGGATTGCCGCGTCGGATCCGACAATGTGGCGCGATGTTTTCTTGAGCAACAAGGATGCAACACTGGAAATTCTGGGCCGGTTCACGGAAGAGTTGTTTACCCTGCAACGCGCAATCCGCACCGGTGATGGTAATCAGCTTTACGATTATTTCACCCGAACCCGCGAAATTCGCCGTGGTATTATCGAGGCCGGACAGGATACAGATGCAGCAAACTTTGGCCGAAATGGAGGCGCGAAGTGACCCGTTTTTTACAATACCTTGCAGGGACTTCCGCAATAGCGGTGGTTTTTGCCTCAATGGCGATGGCGGGTGCGCCAGACATGTCGCTTCATCCGCGACCAAGACCGGTGGCATCTGTTTCGGTTGCGAACCAGGTGCAAAATTCTGCTGTCCGGGTTTACTATAAGGCGCGCATTCGCCCGCACCCACGTCCGGTTGCGCCAGCCATTGAGCGGCCTTTGCGGGCCATGATCATTACAGATGCACCGGGGGTTCGCCGGTCAATCCGCCCCAGAAAGCGCCCCTCGGTTTTGCGCAGAACACCCGAGATCGTGCGGGTGGTGGCCACACGCACCCAGCCTTCTGCAATCGTTACGACCGGCCGCGCGGGATCTGTCTGCGGAGATCCGAAAATCCGTGGGCAAAGGTTGTCTCCGATCCGGGGGCGCCTGGCCGGATGCCGGATTTCCAACCCGGTCAAGGTGACGTCGATTGATGGCATCACCCTGTCGCAACCGGCTATCATCGAATGCGCAACCGCCAGAGCCCTGAAGAAGTGGATCAGGACCGGTGCGCGTCCTGCGGTTGGGCGGCTGGGGGGTGGCATACGATCCCTGCGCGTCATCGCCAGCTATTCCTGCCGGACCCGCAATAGCCAACCGGGGGCCAAACTGTCGGAGCACGCAAAGGGAAAAGCCGTGGATATCGGCGCCATCACCCTGAAGAACGGCATGACCCTGAGTGTATTGAAAGGGTGGCGAGATCCGGTCCAGGGTAAAATTCTGCGGCGCATGCACAAATCGGCCTGCGGGACATTCGGAACGGTGCTTGGCCCGAACGCAAACCGGTTCCACCGGGACCATTTCCATTTTGACGTGGCCCGCTATCGCAAGGGGTCTTACTGCCGCTAGGTCTACGCCCTAGCGAAGTCTGATTTGCGGGGCCGGGCCGAGCGGTACCGGACCTAACCAGACCTGATGGTCACCAAACCCCAATGGTGCATCAATGGTGTTTGGATTGCCGGAAAATGCGGCCACAATGGCAAGCCCCTGCTCGATTTTGGGGGCTGCATCAGGTGGCACCCATCCCGACGCCACTCCGATTTGCAGCATCTCGCGCCAGTTCTTTGCTTTCAGGGTGATCTTGCCGGTTGGCCAGCCCTCTTTGTCGACCGTTAGTTTTCCGGCCGCCCAGATATCCAGATCGCCCCATTTGGCCTTTAGAATCGTGAGTTTCAGATTGGTAATCTGCGGCCGCCGGCGTTCTATTGCCTTTCTGTCCCAGGGGGCGTCAAACCCGATGATGGTTTTGATGGACAGGGTTTCAAACGCGTCGGGCAGGATGTTGGCCGGATCGGTGATATTGAAGAGCGTCAGTGCCGGCGAAACATCCATCGCATCCAGATTGATCGCATATGAGAGCGGATTGCTGTCATCGCGGTCGATGGTAAACGATCCCTGTCCAAGATGAACCTTCCAGTTGTTGTCCGAAACAATGTCAATCTTATCAAGGGTGATATCCGCCTTGGTCAGGGGCAAGGACGTATCAGCCCCAAAACCCACAAGCCCCTGCATGGTGCTGCTGGTTATGGTCAGATCCTTGTAGGGTGATGCAAGGGTTTGCTGGTGGGGCCAAATGGCCGTTATGTGAGTCGGGCGATAACTCGGGGCTATGATGCGAAATTCCGGGGCGCTCCAGGCGACGCCGGTTCGGGGGTCGGCCAGTTCCAGGTCTTTCAGGGTTGTCTCAAAGCGTGTCGGGAACCCGCTTGTGGAAAGATCAGAATATTCAGCGACCCAACCATCTTCCTGACGGGCAAGTATCCAGTTCCCCAGACCGATATCCAGGCCTGCAGCAACGACAAACCAGTAGCCGCTGAACAATGTCGCCAGAACAATGATCAAATACAAAAGACGGCGCATATGGCTGACCTCTTTAATCTGCTGTTTATCTGGTGTTTACAGGGCTGGCAGAAAAAGGACCAGTCGGATGGCAAACACGCCCCTTTGGGTATTTGGATATGGATCACTGATGTGGGAACCGGGGTTTGACTATGTGGAAAAACATGTTGTCAGACTATGGGGGTATCACCGCAGTTTTTGCATGTGGTCCTATCATTATCGGGGAACCCGGGAGGCGCCGGGGCTGGTTCTGGCGCTGGATGAACACGAGGACGCATTTTGCGATGGCGTGGCCTATTGCATAGCGCCCGAAAAGGCCGGGGACACTCTTGCCTATCTGAGGGAACGGGAGCTGATTTCCCATGCATATGTCGAGGCGATTGTGCCGCTCACTTTGCCGGACGGAAAAGAGATAGAGGCGGTGACATATGTCATCAACAAATCCCATGAACAATACTGCCGTGAAACCCGTTTGGAAAAACAGGCTGCGATTATTGCCGGGGCCCGTGGCGGGCGCGGGCCGAATGCGACCTATCTGGCCAATACAGTGCGCCATTTGCAAGACCTGGGCCTTCAGGATCGGGATCTGGATTGGCTTGCCAATCGGGTGAATGAAATTGCAGGGAGGAGCGATGAAAACCGCAGCAGAAGGTGAGGCAGAAAGCCTGTTGGCTTGGCACCAGCAACAGACTATCGTATCTTCAACGAAAATTTAGGTCAGGAAACGTCCAGATGGACCAGCCGGATCGCGAGGTCGAGCCGCATTTTTCACAACCGCTGCGTCAGATAATCCTGATGCTGGGTATTGTCGGGTTGGTAGGTTTTGGCGCCTATCTGGCCTATCCCGTTGTCGGGCCGATATTCATGGCCAATATCTGGCTGAACGGTGTGATCCTGTTTGTTTTTGTCATTGGGGTTCTCGCCTGTTTCTGGCAATTATATCAACTTGTTGCATCGATCACCTGGATCAAGCGCGTTACCAGCCACCGTCTGGACATTGACCATAGCAAACCCTCGCGCCTGATGGCGCCGCTGGCTGCGTTACTACGCGCCCGTGGCGAACGGATGCAGATCGGGGCCTCTTCGGCCCGCAGCATTCTTGATTCTGTGGCCATGCGTATTGATGAGTTGCGCGAGATTACCCGATATATAACCAACCTGTTGATATTCCTTGGACTTTTGGGAACGTTCTATGGTTTGGCCACAACGATCCCGGGGCTGATCGATACGATGCAGTCACTTGCACCGCAAGAAGGCGAAGGCGGGGTTGAGGTGTTTTCACGCCTGATGTCGGGGCTGACCACGCAGTTGGGCGGTATGGGCACGGCCTTTTCCTCATCCCTCCTTGGTCTGGCCGGATCGCTGGTTGTCGGTTTGCTGGAAATATTTGCCGGACACGGCCAGAACAGATTCTATCGAGAACTGGAAGAATGGCTGTCAACGATTACCCGTTTCGGATTTTCCTCCGGGGATGCCATGGCCGTCACTGTTGGGGACGAAGAAGCGAATCAGGGTATTTCGGAGGCGGCCCTTGTTCAGATGGCCCAGCATATTCGCGCATTACAAAACATGTTCGTACAATCCGAAGCCAACCGGCAGTCTCTGGAAGAGAAACTGGGGTCCATGGTTCAGTCGCTTTCAGGCCTTAGCCAGAAGCTGGAACAAGAGGTGCAGGAAGAAGCAAAAATGTCTGCAACCTTGGCCCGGATGGCCGAGGGACAGGCCGCATTGCTGGCGCATCTGGAGGAACGAGGCGCGGATGACAGCGCGCAAATGGATGCCGAAAGCCGCATGCGGTTGCGTTCGATTGATGTCCAGTTGCTGCGGATCCTGGAGGAAATTTCAGCCGGACGGCAGGAATCGATGATTGATCTGCGTGGTGATCTGGCAGCCCTCACACGCGCGATACGCCACTTGGCACCTGAAGGCGATGACCATGTCGGCGGACGGGGAGGCTGACGATGGCCCTGAGTCGCCGCACGGGACAACGGTTTCAGGCCTCGATCTGGCCTGGTTTCGTAGATGCAATGACAGCCTTGCTGTTGGTACTGATGTTTGTTCTGACCATATTCATGGTGGTTCAAACGATGCTGCGCGACACCATAACCGGGCAAGACAAGCAACTGGACCAGTTGAACTCTGAAATTGCTGATCTGGCGGACGCGCTGGGGCTGGAACAGCAGCGCGCCTACAAGCTGGAAAATCAGGTCACGGAACTAACCGCAACTCTGGATACAAGCCGCAATGACAATGCAACCCAGGCAGCTCTGATCGCCACCCTTACGTCCCAGGTGAATGCCCAGGCCGACACGATTGCCGAAAACGAAGCCAGGATCAGCAGTTTTGAGGCCCAGGTTGCCGCGCTCCTGTCCGAAAGAGATGCTGCGCTTGGCAAGGGAGAGGCCCTTACAAGGCAACTGGAAGAACTGAGATCGGCACAGGCCGAACTGGTTTCCGAGAAGGACGCGCTGCAACTGGCCTTGGCCAAAGCGCGCGAAGAAATAGATGCCGGAACCGAGGCCGCGCGTCTGGCCGCGGCCAGACGTGATGCGCTTGAGGCACTCATCGCCGATCTGCGAACCCGTGCAACATCACAGCAGGCGACTCTGACAGATGCGCTGGCAAGACTGGACGATTCCGAAACACAGCGGTCAACACTGGAAACACGGGTAAACAAGCTGGAGGCGGATATTTCCGAGGCCGAGAAGGCCCGTCTGGCCGAGGCCGCGGCGGCAGAAGCGTTGCGCGCACGGCTGAAAGAGACAGAGAGCACCCTGACCGAAAAAGAGGCGGCGCGTCTTGCCGAGGCGGCCGCTGCAGAGGCCTTGCGCGAAAAGCTGAAGAGTGCAGATGCCGAACTGACGGCGATGACCCTTGCACTGGAAGAACAGCGCAAAAGGGCCGAGGAAACGCTGACCCTGCTGGCTGCCGCCAGAGATGCACAGGACGGGCTGAACGAAAGGCTGGCCGCTGCAATTCTGGCACAAGAGGAAATGAAATCTCAATTGGCGGAGGCGGAAACGGCGCGTGATCGCCTGAATGCGGATCTTGCCTCGACACGCCTTGCGCAGCAAACCGCACAAGCCGATTTGCAGCAGGCCCAGACAGAACAGCAGAGTTTGCAGGCCCAACTGGAGGTTGCGCAACAGGCGCGGCAGAAGGCAGAGGAGGCCCTGCAACAGGCGCAAAAGGATCTGTTGCTGGCACAGGCAAAAATCAAGGCCCTAGGCGCAACCGAAGCGGATAATGCCGAAATGCAGGCGCGGTTGTCTGCGGCGCTTGCGGCGAAACTGGCCGCCGAACAGCAGGCCGAGCAGAACCTGAGCAAGGCGCAGGAGCGGGCGGCACTGTTGGCTGTGGCAAGAGAAAAACTCTCGCAACAAACGGCCAAATCAGACGAAGACAAGCGGAAAGTGGAGGTTCTGAACCAGCAGATTGCTGCATTGCGGGCACAACTTGGCTCACTTCAGGCGGTTCTGGATGAGGCCAAAAGCCGGGATGAAGAGGCACAAGTTCAGATCAAGGCGCTTGGGTCGCAACTGAATACGGCACTTGCCCGGGTCGCTTCGGAAGAAAAGCGCCGCCGTTTGCTTGAAGAGGCCGAGCGCAAGAGGCTTGAGGAAGAAACCCGGAAACTGGCTGCGGAGAAGCAGGATCTCGCGCGCTACAGATCAGAGTTTTTCGGCCGGCTGCGGGACGTGCTGGGCGGGCAGGAAGGCGTGCGCATCGTTGGCGACCGGTTCGTGTTTTCTTCGGAGGTGCTGTTTCAGCCGGCCTCCGTGGAATTGTCCGAAGATGGAAAGCGGGAGATTGCCAAGGTTGCCAGCATCCTGCGCAAGGTGACCGACAAGATTCCACCCGAAATCGATTGGATCATCCGGGTTGACGGCCATACGGACAACACTCCGCTTTCAGGAACCGGGCGATATCATGACAACTGGGAACTCAGCCTTGGGCGCGCGCTGTCGGTTGTGCGTTACATGATCAACGATCTTGGCATCCCGCCAAACCGTCTGGCGGCAACCGGGTTTGGGGAGTTTCAGCCGGTCAATACCGAGGATACGCCAGAGGCCAGGGCGCAGAACCGGCGCATAGAACTCAAATTTACCGAGAAATAGGTTTATTCGCTGATAATGATGGTCGCCGACCGGCGGCTGATCTCGCGCCCGTCACGCAGAATTCTGACGATACCGGTATAGGTGCCCTTACCCCAGCGTGAGCCGGTAAGCCGTTTGCCCGTTGCGCGAAAATACCGGGCCTGGCCTTTGGATAGCGTGCTCCTGTACGATGTCAGAACACCATCCGGGCCAGAGATCCTGAATTCTATCATGTCGCCGGCCTCTCCTCCAAATGCATGCATCCAGAGTACGATTGCCGGAGAATCTTTTGCGAGAGTTGTTACCGGAGCCGGACCGGCCAGAACATCCGCGTAGCTTGGCACATGTGTCATAAACCCCATGTTGATGATCGCGCCGGGAATGTAGGGCAGATCCTTTTCCCATAGCGAATGCATTGGAAGCTTGCCGCAGGATACAAAACTTTCGGGGTTGAAAGGGTCAATTTCCTCTCCGTCTTTTCGAACGGATAGATGTACGTGGGGAAATTGTGTATCTCCGCTTAACCCAACTTGGCCAAGCGCTGTCCGGCTGGTAACGCGCTGGCCGGGTTTCACCGCGACCGAACCCTTTTTCATATGGCAGTATTGCGTTTCCCAACCGCCGCCATGCTCGATCAATACACCGTTGCCGCATTCGCGCCCCCGGATATCCGGGGCATTCGGTGCATTGGAGGCGATATCCGGCACATTGTCGCGGACGGATCTGACAATACCGGGGGCTGATGCCTGCACATTCACACCCCGTTTCATGGCGGACAGGCTGGGAATGGCAAAATCCGTTCCGCGGTGGTTGTCATAGCTGAGCGGACCGCAGGTGAAATCGGCCGCTCCCGGGCCTTCGTCCCGGTCCATGTAATTCTGGACAAAGCAATTCTGGCCGAGTGTGCAATCAAGCGGCAGGGTGAGAATGATATCCCCGGCATTCACGGCATTGGCCGAGAGACCCGCAAGGCAGCCCAGAACCAATACTGCCGCGCGATAGTGCATGGTTCAATCAGCCGTCAGCAGGGGTGGTTTGTTCCCGGTCAGGCGCGGACGATCAGGGCGTATGAGTTTCAAGTCCAGTTTCCCATCCTTGACGCCGACCTTGACGATTCCCCCCTTGGCGAGTTTTCCAAACAGCAATTCTTCTGCCAGTGGTTTTTTGATATGTTCCTGAATGACCCGGCCGAGAGGACGCGCGCCCATCTTGTCATCATAGCCTTTGTCCGCAATCCATTCAGCAGCCTTGCGGTTCAATTCGATTGTGACATTGCGGTCCATCAACTGCGCTTCAAGCTGCAGGACAAATTTCTCAACCACCTGCAGGATCACTTCCTTGCCAAGAGGCGCAAAGCTGATGACCGCATCCAGTCGGTTGCGGAACTCCGGTGTGAAGGTACGCTCAATGGCGGCTGTGTCTTCACCCTCGCGCCGCTCACGGCCAAAGCCAATGGCGGATTTGGCCTGTTCTGCGGCCCCGGCGTTGGTCGTCATGATCAGAATGACATTACGGAAATCGACAGTGCGCCCGTTGTGATCGGTCAGCTGCCCATGATCCATGACCTGAAGCAATATATTGTAAACGTCGGGATGCGCCTTTTCGATTTCGTCCAGAAGCAACACACTATGCGGGTGCTGATCGACACCATCTGTCAGCAAGCCACCCTGGTCAAAACCAACATATCCGGGCGGGGCGCCGATCAGGCGGGAAACTGCATGCTTTTCCATGTATTCGGACATGTCAAAGCGCAGCAATTCAACACCCAATGTATCGGCCAGTTGCTTTGCAACTTCTGTTTTGCCGACCCCGGTGGGGCCTGCAAAAAGATAGTTTCCGATGGGTTTTTCCGGCTCACGCAGCCCGGCGCGCGCCAGTTTGATGGCTGAAGACAGTGCATCTATGGCCTGGTTCTGGCCAAAGACCACCCGTTTCAGAGACCGCTCGAGATCCTTGAGGACTGCGACATCGTCCTTGGAGACGTTCTTTGGCGGAATACGCGCGATCTTGGCAACGACCGCCTCAATTTCCTTGATGCCTATCGTCTTGCGGCGTTTGCTGTCAGCCACCAGATGTTGTGCAGCCCCGGCTTCGTCGATCACGTCGATGGCCTTGTCGGGCAGTTTGCGGTCAGTGATATAGCGGGCGGCCAGTTCAACCGAGGCCTTGATCGCGTCGGCTGTATAACGGATGCCGTGATGCTCCTCAAAATACGGTTTCAGCCCGCGAAGGATCTTGACGGAATCTTCTACCGAAGGCTCATTCACGTCGATTTTCTGGAAACGCCGCGACAGGGCCCGATCCTTTTCGAAATGCTGGCGGAATTCCTTGTAGGTTGTTGACCCCATGCAGCGCAGTTTGCCGCCCTGCAGAGCCGGTTTCAGCAGATTGCTGGCATCCATCGCACCACCTGAGGTGGCGCCGGCACCGATGACGGTGTGGATCTCGTCAATGAACAGGACAGCGTCCGGATGGTTTTCCAACTCTTTCATCACGGCTTTCAGGCGTTCCTCAAAATCGCCCCGATAACGGGTTCCGGCCAGAAGGGCACCCAGATCCAGCGAAAAAATCGTGGCGCGTGACAATACTTCGGGCGTTTCACCCCTGGTAATCTTGCGGGCCAGCCCCTCGGCGATGGCCGTCTTGCCGACGCCGGGATCACCAACAAGAAGCGGGTTGTTCTTGCGGCGCCTGCACAACACCTGAATGCAGCGCTCGACCTCGTGTTCGCGACCGATCAGCGGATCGACGTCGCCTTTGACGGATTTCGCGTTCAAATCGACACAATATTTGGAAAGCGCGGATTCCTTCCCTTCCTCCTCGACGGCCTGGGCATCTTCGGTGAAATCCGGCGCACCGGTTACGGGGCGTGATTCACCAAAACTGCTGTCCTTCGCAACGCCATGGGCAATAAAGTTGACGGCATCATAGCGGGTCATTTCCTGTTCCTGCAGGAAGAAAGCCGCGTTGGATTCCCGTTCGGCAAAGATGGCAACAAGGACATTGGCGCCCGTCACTTCGGTGCGGCCGGACGATTGTACATGGATCGCGGCCCGTTGAATGACCCGTTGGAAGGCAGCCGTTGGGACGGCCTCATTACCTTCTATATTCGTTTCCAGCGTCGACAGATCATCGTCGATAAAATTCATCAGGGTTGCGCGCAATTCATCCAGGTTTACGCCGCAGGCGCGCATGACTTTTACCGCGTCTGGTTCCTCCAGCAGCGCAAGCAAAAGATGTTCAAGGGTTGCCAATTCATGATGCCGCGTGTTGGCCAATGCCAGTGCGGAGTGAATGGCTTGCTCGAGTGTATTCGAAAAAGACGGCACCTTGCGTGCTCCTTTCAACATGGCAGGAAGGAATCTGTCCCTGTCCTTACCGTGGCCTCATAGTCTTAAAGTTCGGTGTTCTTGCGGCGTCTTCAAGTGTTTTCTGGTCAAAATGCCTCACATTTTGTGTCTTTCAGCAAAAACCGCCCCGATTTTGGGTATTTTTCCTGCTTCTGCTCTCCTAAAAGTTATCTTTTCGCCGTCGTATTTCAGCAAAAACCTCTACGTCAGGTGCACCGTCCATTCCCACTGCGGCTTTCACCTGCGGCTCCGAAGAGCGTAGGAACGGGTTGGTCGCCAGTTCTTCGGCAAGCGTGGAAGGGATCGTCGGCTGACCGGAACGACGCATGTCTTGAATGGTTTCATACCTCTTCAGAAGCGCGGCGTTGTCCGGCTCAATGGTCAATGCAAAGCGTGCATTGGCCTCGGTGTATTCATGTCCGGAATAAACCCGTGTTTCCGGTGGCAGGGCGGCCAGCTTGCAAAGGCTTGCCCACATTTGCCGGGGCGTTCCTTCGAAAAGCCGCCCGCAACCCAATACCATCAGGCTGTCAGCAGTAAAAACCGCCCGGCTGCCCGGAAAATAGAAGGCGATGTGGCCAATCGTGTGGCCGGGCACATCCATGATGGTACCCTTTTCGCCACCGACAGTCACAAAATCCCCTTCCGTCAGGG
Organism: Marinosulfonomonas sp.; assembly: GCA_026984915.1. Lineage (GTDB taxonomy): Bacteria > Pseudomonadota > Alphaproteobacteria > Rhodobacterales > Rhodobacteraceae > WFVA01. The sequence continues at coordinate 21,541 of JALSRG010000070.1, forward strand.
CGCAATCCAGTTGCGGCAGGCGGTGGGCATCCGCCGCCGCGCCGCAAATCTTTGCACCATAGGCGCTGCGCAACTCGTCGGCCCCGTCGATATGATCCCAGTGATGATGTGTCAGCAGAATATGCGACAGCGTCCAGCCGCGCGAATCCAGCGTGGCGCGGATGGGGGCTGCGTCCGGGGCATCTATGACGGCTGTTTCCTTGCTGGCTTGATCGTGTAGTAAAAATGCATAGTTGTCAGCAAGACATGGTATAGTGACTATTTCGAGCGACATGACATTTCACCATAGTGGCTGGGGGTGGGTTGAGTATGGTGTTTGAAAGTCTTGCCGATCATGGAGACATACGCAATGCACCTTGACGTGCTTGACCTGAAAAACTTTTATTATCGCTCTTCTCTGGGGCGCGCGGTGCAGCGCGCAATGCTGCCGCAGGTCTTGGAGTTCTGGCCCGAGGCCAAAGGTCATACGGTTGCAGGTTTCGGGTTTGCCGTACCCTTGCTGCGCCCCTATCTGGAGCAAGCCCGGCGGGTTATCGGCCTGATGCCCGGACCGCAGGGGGTCATGCCGTGGCCGGCGGGCATGCCAAATGTCTCGGTTCTGTGTGAGGAAACTCTCTGGCCGCTTGAAACGGGCGTGGTTGACAAGCTTGTGCTGTTACATGCCCTGGAAGCAAGTGACCGCCCCGGTGAACTGCTGAAAGAAAGCTTCCGTGTTCTCGGACCGGGGGGGCGGGCCCTGTTTATTGTGCCCAACCGGGCCGGGTTGTGGTCGCGGCGCGACAAGACACCTTACGGATTTGGCCATCCTTACAGCTTGTCTCAGTTGGAAAATCAGTTGCGGACCTGCGGGTTCGTACCAGAGAGACACAGGGCGGCATTGTTCTTTCCACCTTCGGAGCGCCGGTTCTGGTTGCGCAGCAGTAAATTCTGGGAAAGGACCGGGCGCAGGCTTCCGTCGTTTCTAGCAGGTGGGGTTCTGATGGTGGAAGCCAGCAAACAGGTACACGCCCCGACCCGAACCGGATTGCCCGAGGCCGTCCGCCATCCCTTGCGCATTCTCGAAGGGGTCACAAAACCGGAAGCAAAGCCGGTTTGAAACGGTGCGCCTGATTCCGGTGGGTGGTGCCGGTGGGTGGTGCCTGCCCCGGCCCCGGCTCTCTTCTGTCTGGCGCCACTTTGGCCATGTCGAAGAAAGTCTTCGCCGGCAGTGACACAAGAATCAAAGCGGTTTTTCCACGGCGCACAGATTCGAAGAAAATGTGTTTTCAGGGCGACAGGGAAGCGTTTTTTAAGGCGCATAGGGTCGCAGTTTCACCAAAGCCTTGATTTTAAGGGGAACGCAACTAAGAGAAACTGCAGCTAGGCTGTTGCGACACAAGATTTCGTCTGCTACACCGCCTCCGATTTTGGTGCATACGAACAGCGTGTGTGCTTTGGGTTGCCCGGTACTGCGAGAGCGGACAATGATGGGCGAATGACATCGAAAGGGTGGACGTGTCTGAACCAGCTTCGATATCTAGCGGCATTGCCGCTCGTTACGCCAAGGCCGTTTTCGAACTGGCCCGCGAAGGCAAGAAACTCAAAGGGCTGGATTCTGATATTGCCAGTCTTGAGGCGGCAGTGGCGGAGAGCGCGGAGCTGCGCGATCTGATCAGTTCGCCGGTTTATACGCGCGACATTCAGGGCAAAGCCATTCTTGCACTGGCCAGGAAGATGAAGCTTTCGCCAATCATGACAAATGCATTGGCCCTGATGGCCGAGAAAGGGCGCTTGTATCTGTTGCCGCAGTTTCTCGAAGGCCTGCGCCAGCGTATCGCCGAAGAAAAAGGCGAGATCACAGCCGAAGTCACTGTCGCCAAGGCCCTGACAAAGACACAAGCAGACAAACTTGCCAAATCGCTGAAAGCGAGCACTGGCAAGGACGTGAAACTGAACCTGTCCGTTGATGAAAACCTCATTGGCGGACTTATCGTTAAACTGGGTTCGAAGATGATCGACACATCGATCGCCTCCAAGCTCGACACCCTCCAGAATGCAATGAAAGAGGTCGGATAATGGGTATCCAAGCAGCCGAGATTTCTGCGGTCCTGAAGGAGCAGATCAAAAACTTCGGTAAAGAAGCTGAAGTCGCCGAAGTGGGCCGTGTGCTCAGCGTTGGCGACGGTATTGCGCGGGTCTATGGCCTCGACAATATTCAGGCCGGCGAAATGGTCGAGTTCCCGGGCGGCATCAGGGGCATGGCCCTGAACCTTGAGGCCGACAACGTCGGTGTCGTGATTTTCGGCACAGACCAGGACATCAGCGAAGGCGATGTGGTGAAACGCACCAAGTCTATCGTTGAGGTTCCTGTCGGAAACGCCCTTTTGGGGCGTGTGGTCGATGGTCTGGGCAACCCCATTGATGGCAAGGGGCCGATCAAGGCCAAGGAAAAGCGGGTGGCTGATGTAAAGGCGCCGGGTATTATCCCGCGTAAATCAGTTCATGAGCCGATGGCGACGGGTCTGAAATCCGTTGATGCCATGATCCCGATTGGTCGTGGTCAGCGCGAACTGATCATTGGGGACCGCCAAACCGGTAAAACAGCCGTGGCGCTCGATGCGGTGCTCAACCAGAAAACCTATAACGACGCCGCAGGCAAAGACGAAAACAAAAAGCTGTATTGTATCTACGTGGCGATTGGACAAAAGCGTTCAACCGTTGCCCAACTGGTGAAGAAACTGGAAGAAACCGGTGCAATGGATTATTCCATTGTCGTGGCGGCAACCGCTTCCGAACCGGCCCCGATGCAGTATCTGGCGCCGTATTCGGCAACCGCAATGGCGGAATTCTTCCGCGATAACGGCCGCCATGCGCTGATCGTGTATGATGACCTTTCCAAACAGGCGGTAAGCTATCGCCAGATGTCACTGTTGCTGCGCCGCCCGCCGGGGCGCGAAGCCTATCCGGGTGACGTGTTCTACCTGCACTCCCGCCTGCTTGAGCGGTCCTGCAAGCTGAACGAGGACTATGGTTCCGGTTCGCTCACGGCGCTGCCGATCATCGAAACGCAGGGTGGTGACGTGTCCGCGTTTATCCCAACCAACGTGATTTCGATCACCGATGGCCAGATCTTCCTTGAAACCGAACTGTTCTATCAGGGTATCCGCCCGGCTGTGAATACCGGTTTGTCTGTGTCGCGCGTTGGATCCTCCGCGCAGACCAAGGCGATGAAATCCGTTGCCGGGCCAGTGAAACTGGAACTGGCCCAGTATCGCGAAATGGCGGCTTTTGCCCAGTTCGGTTCTGATCTGGACGCGGCGACCCAGCAGTTGCTGAACCGGGGCGCGCGCTTGACGGAATTGATGAAGCAGCCCCAGTATTCGCCCCTGACCAACGCCGAGATCGTCATTGTTATCTATGCCGGAACGCATGGGTATCTGGACAAGATCGAAGTGAAGGATGTTGGCCGTTTCGAGGATGGCCTGTTGGTGCATATGCGCCAAAAACACGCGGATCTTCTGGAAGATATCACCAACAATGACCGCGCGGTCAAAGGTGAACTGGAAGAAAAAGTCAAAGCAGCCATCGACGAATATGCCGCGCATTTCGCTTAGAACAGCGGCCCAAGGAATAGGATTGGACATATGCCAAGCCTGAAGGACCTGAAAAACAGGATCGAGAGTGTCAAGAACACTCGGAAGATCACGAAGGCCATGCAGATGGTTGCTGCGGCCAAGCTGCGCCGTGCACAGGAGGCGGCCGAGGCCGGGCGCCCCTATGCGGACCAAATGAACAAGGTCGTAAGCAGCCTTGCGGCGGCGGCCGGGGCGTCGGGTGTTGGCCCGAAACTGCTGGCCGGTACCGGGGCGGATACAACGCATCTGCTGGTGGTCATGACTGCCGAACGCGGTTTGTGCGGCGGTTTCAATACCTACATTGTCAAAATGGCACGCCAAAAGATCGAGGATTTGCAGGCCGCCGGCAAGACCATCAAAATCCTGACTGTCGGCAAGAAAGGCCGGGAACAGTTAAAGCGTGAATACGGTGACCTGATGATCGGCCACGTTGATCTTTCCGAAGTAAAACGTGTCGGTTATGTCAACGCGAACGCGATTGCCAGGGATGTTCTGTCGCGGTTTGATGGCGGCGAATTTGACGTCGCAACGCTGTTCTACAACAGGTTTGAATCGGTCATCAGCCAGGTGCCGACCGAGTTGCAGATCATACCGGTTGCCTATCAGGAAGACGACAGCGAAAGCGTGGTTTATGATTTCGAGCCGGGAGAGGACGAAATTCTGGAGCAGCTTTTGCCGCGGGCGGTTGCAACACAGGTATTCACCGCATTGCTGGAGAACGGCGCATCCGAGCAAGGCGCCCGGATGTCAGCCATGGACAATGCAACGCGCAATGCGGGTGAAATGATCGACAAACTGACCATTCAGTACAACCGGTCCCGCCAGGCGGCGATCACGACAGAGCTTATCGAAATTATTGCGGGTGCCGAAGCACTCTAGGAACGCGGAGAAACGAAATGGCAAAAGCGAAAGCAACCGGCAAGATCACTCAGGTGATTGGTGCTGTTGTTGACGTTCAGTTTGAGGGCAAGCTGCCTCACATTCTGAATGCACTTGAAACCGAAAACAATGGCAAGCGTCTGGTTCTGGAAGTTGCCCAGCACCTGGGCGAGGGCACTGTGCGCACCATCGCCATGGACTCAACCGAAGGTTTGGTTCGCGGCGCTGATGTGAGTGACACCGGTAATCCGATCATGGTTCCGGTGGGAAATGCGACCCTGGGCCGTATTCTGAACGTCATTGGTGAACCGGTTGATGAAAAAGGACCGATCAAGGCTGATGAGTACCGTTCGATCCACCAGCCGGCCCCGGAATTTGACGAACAGGCCACCGAGTCGGAAATACTCGTGACCGGGATCAAGGTGATTGACCTGCTCGCCCCTTACTCCAAGGGTGGTAAAGTGGGCCTGTTCGGCGGTGCCGGCGTGGGCAAGACGGTTCTGATCATGGAACTGATCAACAACATTGCCAAGGTGCATTCAGGCTTCTCCGTGTTCGCGGGTGTTGGCGAGCGGACCCGTGAAGGCAACGACCTTTACTATGAAATGATTGAAGGCGAAGTCATTATTCCGGATGACCTGGAAAAAAGTAAGGTTGCGCTTGTTTACGGGCAGATGAACGAACCTCCCGGGGCGCGCTCGCGTGTTGCCCTGACCGGCTTGACACTTGCCGAGCAATTCCGGGATCAGTCCGGAACCGATGTTTTGTTCTTTGTTGACAACATCTTCCGCTTTACCCAGGCCGGCTCCGAGGTGTCTGCCCTGCTTGGCCGCATCCCTTCGGCGGTTGGCTACCAGCCAACGCTGGCAACGGATATGGGGGCCTTGCAGGAACGTATTACCTCGACCAAGGCGGGCGCGATTACCTCGGTGCAGGCGATTTATGTGCCGGCGGATGACCTGACCGACCCGGCGCCGGCGACGTCGTTTGCCCACCTGGATGCGACGACCGTGCTTTCACGGGCCATTTCCGAGCTGGGCATCTATCCGGCTGTGGACCCGCTGGATTCCACGTCACGTATCCTCGACCCCCTGGTCGTGGGCGAAGAACACTATCAGGTGGCCCGCGATGTTCAGGGGATTTTGCAACGCTATAAATCCCTGCAGGATATCATTGCCATTCTGGGGATGGACGAACTGTCGGAAGAAGACAAGCTGACCGTGGCCCGCGCCCGGAAGATCCAGCGTTTCCTGAGCCAGCCCTTCGATGTGGCCAAGGTGTTTACCGGCGCTGACGGAAAGCAGGTGCCGCTTGAAGAAACGATCTCATCATTCAAAGCGGTTGTTGCCGGTGAGTATGATCACTTGCCTGAAGGTGCTTTCTATATGGTTGGCGGCATCGACGAAGTCATTGCCAAAGCCGAGAAAATGGCCGCTGACGCCGCCTAAGGAGGCCTGAATATGGCTGAAACTATGCAATTTGACCTTGTCAGCCCTGAAAAGAGCTTGGGGTCTTTTCAGGCCAGCGAGGTCCAGGTGCCCGGATCCGAAGGGGATATGACGGTTTTACCACTGCATGCGCCTGTGATCACAACCCTGCGGCCAGGGCTGGTTGTTGCGAAATCACCGGACGGATCGCAGGAATTCATTGTGACTCAGGGTATTGCCGAGATAACTGCCGAGTCCGTTTCGATCATTGCTGAGCAGGCATTTGACCGTTCTGAAGTCACCAAAGCCGATATGGAAAAAGTTCTGGAAGAGGCACGTGCACACGCTGAATCTGTTGCCGGCGAAGAAAAGCTGAACGCGGAAAAATTCGTGGTGGAAATGGTGCATTTCATTGAAATGATGGAATAACCTCTTGCTCGTAGCGTTATCAGGAGGCCTTGCAGAAATTGCAGGGCCTTCTGTTTTTTGGAACACCGGAAAAGCTTGGAGCCGGTATTAATCCAATAATTCCTTGGGAAAACCACGGACAAACCATCGGGCGGGGCTGCGCCTGAAAAGTTGGCATTGTGGCTCCGAAATATGACGGCCAAAGATTGGCTGGCCATATTGTGATCACGAATTCATTCTGAAGCTGGACCGCCCGTTACAAAACGGCACAATGTACTTTATTCGCGAATGTAGAGGCCTTCGTAAATAGGCTCCAGCGTCGCTGTGTCAAACAGGGATGAGACCGAGGTTCCGTTCCAGATATTCAGGATGGCCTGGGCAAACATCGGGGCGGTTGGAACGATGCGGATGTTTTCTGTTGCCTTGACGACGGAACTTGGCGCGATTGAATCCGTAATGACCAGGCTTTTCATTACAGAGTTCTTGATCCGCTCTACAGCCGGGCCGGACAGCACCCCGTGGGTGATATAGGAATGGACCTCGGTCGCTCCGGCCTCGATCAGCACTTCGGCCGCCTTGCAGAGTGTCCCTGCCGTATCACAAATATCATCGACGATAATACATGTCTGGCCGGTCACATCCCCAATCACGGTCATTTCCGCAATTTCCCCGGGTTTTGATCGCCGCTTGTCGACAATTGCCAGACCGCAGCCAATGCGCTGGGCCAGTTCACGGGCGCGCGCAACGCCACCAACATCCGGTGAGACCATCGTCACATGTTCAAGATCGCCTTTGAAATGATGCGCAATATCCAGGGCAAAGATGGGTGAGGCGTAAAGGTTGTCGACGGGAATATCGAAAAAACCCTGAATCTGTGCTGCATGCAGATCCATTGTCAGAACCCGTTCAATGCCCGATTTGACAATCAGATTTGCAACGAGTTTGGCAGAGATTGGCGTGCGCGCCTTTGTGCGCCTGTCCTGGCGGGCATAGCCGAAATACGGGATGACGGCGGTAATGCGTGCGGCAGAAGAACGGCGCAGCGCGTCTGACATGATCAGCAATTCCATCAGGTTGTCATTTGCCGGATTGGATGTTGGCTGGATAATAAACATATCCTCGCCACGCACATTTTCGTAAACCTCGACGAAAATTTCCTGATCGTTGAAGCGTTCGATGCGGGCGTCAACAAGCCCGATATTCATGCCCCGGTGCATCGACATGCGGCGGGCAACGGATTTGGCGAGCGGTAGGTTGGCATTCCCCGAAATGAGTTTCGGTACTGATGTAAAATGCATGGCGGCATGTCCCCGGCTGGCAGCTGTTATGACGGAATCGTGACGTTGACACCGCTTAACACCGAGCTAGGGTTTTGCAAAGAAATCTGGCGCAAAGGACACCAAAAAATGGCCCATATCGACTATTATTTTACAACACTCTCGCCGTATACCTATCTGGCCGGGAATTTGTTGGAAAAAATCGCGGCGCGCCAGGGAACCACAATTCATTACAAGCCGGTTGATGTGTTGGCGCTTTTCGCCCGAACCGGAGGCATTCCACCGCGTGAACGCCATCCCAACCGGATCGCATACCGCAGCCAGGATCTGGCGCGCAGGGCAAAACGCGCCGGCCTGCCGATCAATCTGCAGCCCGCATTCTGGCCGGCGAATGCCGCGCCCAGTGCCTATGCGATCATTGCCGCCCAGAATGCCGGGGGTGGTGATTTGGGGGCACTGGTTCACGGGTTTTGCCGGGCCTGCTGGGCAGAAGAGAAAAACATCGCCGAAGATGACGTCGTTCGCGAATGCCTGAGCAACGCCGGGTTTGATCCCTCACTGGCGGATAGCGGGCTGCTTGAAGGTGCGGAAACCTATGCCCGAAATCTGGAAGAAGCCGTCAACGCCGGTGTGTTCGGCGCGCCTTTCTATATCACCGAGGATGACGCGCGTTTCTGGGGGCAGGACAGGCTCGAAGACCTGGAAGCGCATCTGAAGGGAGAGCTTTAGGTGCCGCAGGCGCTTCGGGCCGGCTTTCCGACCTGGTGGCAAACCTGGGGTCAGGGAAGGAAACAGGCGCTCATGCTGCATTGCTCGCTGGCCCGAACCGGTGTGTGGCAAGGCATAGCCGGGCATCTGGCTACTTGCCTGACCATGACCGGGTTTGACCTGCCCGGCCATGGCAGAAGCGGGGACTGGAACGGCGAACAGGACTACCATGCGCTGTGTACGGCAATTGGCGCCAGTTTTCTGGATCAGCCAAAGCATCTGATCGGTCATTCCTTCGGGGCAACGGTTGCCCTGCGGCTGGCCATTGAGCAGCCGCAACAGGTCGAAAGCCTGACCTTGATCGAACCGGTGTTCTTTGCCGCGGCGAAAGGCTCGGATGCCTTTGAGGCCCATGAGACCGAATTTGAATCTTTTGGTAACGCATTGGAAAGAGATGATAAAGAAAGTGCAGCCCGCGTGTTTGCAGAGGTTTGGGGTACAGGGGTAAAATGGGAAAGGCTTTCGCCAGAGATGCAGTCTTATCTTGTCGACCGAATTGAGTTGATCCCGGCAGCCATTCCGGCAATTTACGAAGACAATGCCGGCATGCTCGGGCCGGGGTGCATTGAATCAATCACCTGTCCGACCATGTTGATCGCCGGCGGCCGGTCGCCCGCGATCATCCATACAATCCATGAAAAGCTTGCCCGGCGGATTCCTCATGTGACACACGCCGTCATATCTGATGCCGCCCATATGGCGCCTGTTACCCATCCCGGCGAAGTGGCGCGCTGTATCCGCAGTTTTATCGCGGTTTGACCAGTTCAAGGAATTGATCAATGCTACCCATACTTGCTGACCAGTCACACACCAGCCGCGCACTCAGCATCTCATCCGGATCACGCCCTTCCAACGCCCCTTTCCAGATATAGTACTGGGCGCCGGCCTCATGGAGGCGCTGGTGTGCGGCACGCGGGAAATCGGCAAACAGGATGTTTGCCTGTGGTTCAAACGGAAAAGAAACGCCCGGGGTTTGCTTTAGCCCCTGGGTCAGGCGCGCCGCAGCAGCGTTTGCGGCCCGGGCATTTTCCAGCCAGAGATCATCCCGCAGATACGCCACTATTTGAGCGGCCAGGTAGCGGTTTTTAGAGAAAAGATGGGCACCGCGTTTGCGTCGCAGTTCAAATTCCCAGGCGTGTTTAGGGTCAAAGAAAACAACAGCTTCGACCCCCATACAGCCGTTTTTTGTCGCCCCGAAACTGATGGCATCAATCCCGGCTTTCCAGCTCATTTCGGCCGGTGTACAGCCCAAGGCAGACAGTGCATTGGCAAAGCGGGCCCCGTCCAGATGGGTTGGCAGGCCAAATTGATGCGCGACATCAGTTACAGCCTTGATTTCCTTTAGTGAATACACGGTTCCACGCTCTGTCGCCTGTGTGATGGATACCGGTCCGCGTTGGGGACCATGTACGCCACGGCTTTCTTCGGTTTTAATAGCCTTGCACAACAAATCCGGATCAATTTTGGCGTCACTCCCGCCAACAAGTGTCAGCTTGGCGCCACCCGAGAAAAACTCTGGCGCATTGCATTCGTCCTCGTGGATATGCGCCTGGGGCGAGCAGAAAACGGTCTGCCAGGGCTGGGAGAGGGTTGCAAGGATCAGGGAATTGGCCGCCGTTCCGGTTGCGACCAGATAGACAGCAGCATCCGGGGCCTCAAAAACACGGCGAACCTCTTTGGTTGCCTGGACCATCAGGCCGTCGTCACCATAGGGCATGGCATAGCCCTCATTGGCTTGCAGCAGCGCGTCCATGATGCGCGGATGTACCGGGCCGGTGTTGTCAGAGGCAAAAAACATCAGATACCCTCCTCAAGAATATAGTTTTCCCATTCTTCCTCGGGGATTTCGAATTCGGGCACCGTCCAGCCGCGGACCGATTGCCCTGCTTCGTGCACCGTTTCGGAATTGCCGGAAATCAGCGGATGCCAGTCATGGAGTGCCTTGCCTTCGTAAAGCAGGCGATAGGCACAGGTTTCTGGCATCCAATAGGCAATTTTTGAGATATTCTGCGGTGTCAGTACCACGCATTCGGGCACGAACTGTTTGCGAATGTCGTATTGTGCGCAACGGCAGCTTTCATCATCCAGCAGGCGGCAGGCAACACGGGTAAAGGCCACCTCGTTCGTGTCCTCGTCTTCGAGCTTGTTCAGGCAGCATTTCCCACAGCCGTCACACAGGGCTTCCCATTCCCGCGGCTCCATGTTTTTCAGAGGGACGCGCTCCCAGAATTTGGGGCGCAGACCCTCGCGGTTTATGGGGTCGCGCGCCTTAGACACCGGTTTGTTCCAGAATCTTGCGGGCGCGGCTGCAGTCATCCTCTACCTGTGCAACAAGCGTTGACAGATCTTTGAATGTTTCTTCCGGTCGCAGGTATTCAACCAGCGCGACAGACAGCGGGGTGCCATAAAGATCCCCCTGAAAATCAAAGAGATAACTCTCCAGATTTGGATGGTTATCGCCAAACATCGGGCGCACGCCAACGGATGCGGCGCCGTTGTAGCTGCCCTTGTGTGGGCCTTCCAGTACGTCCACTTTGACAGCATAAACACCGAATTTGGGCGGATGGAGACCGTCTATCGACATGTTGGCGGTTGGGAAACCCAGTTCGCGGCCGCGTTGATCACCGCGAATGACGCGGCCCTCTATCCGGTGCCAGTGCCCCAGCATTCTGGCCGCGTCTTCCGGCCGCCCGTCGCTGAGCGCCCTGCGGATGGCTGTCGAGGAGACTTCCTCGCCACCGGCATCAATCAACAGGTCTGCAATGGTGACGCCAAACCCCATTTCCCTGCCGAAATCCACCAGATCCTGCGCGGTTCCACTGCGCCCCTTGCCGAAACAAAAATCCCGGCCAACAACCACATGTCGAAGGCCCAGCCCGTCGGTCAGGACATTTTTTGCGAATTCCTGCGGAGAAAGGCGGGACAGGGCGGCGTTGAAATTAAGCTCATAGAGAACCTGAATGCCCAGTGTTTCAAGGCGATGTGCCCGGGCACGGGCGTTCATGAGGCGAAAGGGCGGGGCCTTTGGGGCAAAATACTCACGCGGGTGCGGCTCAAAGGTAACGACCCCCAGAGGTGCGCCGATGGCATCACCTTTTGCGCGGGCAATGTCGATGACCGCCTGATGGCCCAGATGCACGCCGTCAAAATTGCCGATGGCCGCACTGGCACCACGCGCATTTTCTTCTACAAACTGATAGTCCCGGACGATTTGCATATCGTCCAACTAGCCTTAGCCACGGCTGGGTGCAAGCACAGTTGCATCACCTGTGATTACAACGGTTTCCCCGACCCGGGCCTCGCAAATCAGCCGGACCCGGCGTTTGCCGGTTTCGATGCTGTCAACGGTGACGGTGGCGGTGACATGATCACCGATTTTTACCGGGGCGGTGAAGCGCAGATTCTGGCTGAGGTAAATGGTTCCATGTCCCGGCAGCCGCTCGCCAATGATTGCGGAAAACAGGCTCGCTGACAACATTCCGTGGGCGATCCGCTCCTTGAAGATCGACTTGGACGCGGTTTCTTCGCATAAATGCAACGGGTTGCGATCCTCGCTGAGTTCGGCGAAAAGATCGATTTCGCGCTCGGAAATCGTTTTGGAAATTGTACGGGCCATTCCCGGTTTCAGGTCTTCCAGGAAGACTGTTCCGATGTCCATGAAGTTCATTTCATACTTTCAGATGCACTATTTCATAACATTATTACTTTGCAAGCGCAGAAAATCAAGGGGAAACTGGCCTATCTGAGAAAGCCGATGGCGTAGGTTGGGGTCATCATTTTCGTTTCCAGATAATGGGTTAGCCTGTCTTTCTGCGGTTGCGCTGTCGGTTGCTTTGCTGTCCCAGTTTCTTCAGCGGCAAGCCCGCCGGTTACAAACAGGGTATCAAGACCTTCGCCCATGGCGCCTTTTATGTCGGTATCTATCCCGTCGCCGATGGCAAGAATGCGATCGTCGGCAATGTTTTTGCCAAGGGAAACCAGCATGTTTCGCACCAGATTGTAGATCGGCGGATAGGGTTTGCCGAAGTAGAGGCTCTCGCCGCCCATTTCGGTATAAAGCCGGGCGATCGCACCGGCGCAGAATATCCGCTGCCCGCCCAGATCAACCGCGATGTCAGGATTGGCGCAAAGCAGCTTCAGGCCCATTTCCCTGGCATAGAGCAGCGTTGCGCGATAGTCTTCCGGGGTTTCGCTGCGGTCGTCAAATAACCCTGTGCAAACAATACCTTCCGCATCTTTCAGCGGCACTCTTTCGATGGGTACGGGGGCAGTCATGGATGGTGGTGGCGTGAAAAGGCCCAGGTCTTTGTCCGGGCCGATATGATAGACCTTCTCACCAACGATGCCGCGAAAAAGCGCCTCTCGCGCGGCCTCGCCAGAGGTTGCGATGCCGTCCCAGCAGTCGGCCGGCACACCCAGCGAAGCGAGCTGTTTTTCAACATCTTCCCAGGGGCGCGGCGCGTTGGTCAGCAGGATGACGCAGCCGCCTTTGGCGCGAAAATCACGCAAGGCCGCGACGGCCTCGGGAAAGGCATGAACCCCGTCATGCAGGCACCCCCATAGATCACACAACAGGGCGTCATAGCGATCGGATACCTCGGACAGTGACTGGATGATCTGCATCATGAACCCTCTGAAAAACGGCGTATGGAAAGCGTATGGAAAGCGTATGGAAAGCGTATGGCTGCCCGATAGCCGGTGGCGCGCCGGCAAAAACCGGGGCTTGGCAAGCGCAGATTACAGAGGACGGGCCGGGACACGGGATCAGACCGCAAGCCTGGGGATGATCTGTTTTTTGCGGCTGACCACACCCGGCAGAACCACGCTGTCGCCCGATACCTGCACGCCAAAGCTTTTCTCGGCGACGGATTTCACCAGATCATTGGGCACCAGCAGCGTGGACTGCTCGTTCAGAATATCGACGATGAACAGCAGCACCTGGTCGACATTGTCTTGCTTGGCAACGGGTCCCATGGCGGCCATCAGCGCGTCCTTGCGGGCCAACACCGTTGCGGGCGAGGTGGTTTCCAGCACCGAAACCCGGAATTTTGTGCCCCCCACGGTATATTCCTTGCTATCCATGCGCAAAAGCTCGGTGTCGGAAAACGCGGAGATATCGGATTTAGCGGCGAACATTTCGGCGGCATGGTCGGCAATGCTGACCCCGAGATCCGCCGCGAGCTTTTCCGCGACCGCGCGATCGTGATCGGTCGTTGTCGGGCTGCGGAATTCGAGCGTGTCGCTGAGAATGCAGGACAGCATGATGCCCTTGATCGGATCCGGCATTTTTTCAGCGTCCCCGGCCATCAGATCAAACATGACGGTTGCGGTGCAGGCCAGGGGGCGGATGGTTACGGATATGGGGCGGCGTGTTGTCAACCCGCCCTGCAACATGTGATGGTCGATGATCTCGACCACGTTTGCATCGTTGATGGAGGCCGGCAGTTCGGCCACGTTATTGGTATCGACCACGACGCAGCTATCATCGGCGCTGACATCGCTGATGATATCCGGCTGCGCGAACCCCCAGTGTTTCAGAACGAACAGGGCCTCGGTGTTTGGGGTACCCAGCAGCTTTGCTTCTGCCGGAGTTTTGCGTATCTCGTTCAGATACCAGGCCCATATGATGGGGCTGCCGGTGGAATCCGTATCTGGGGATTTATGGCCGAATACTTTTATCGTCATTTGTCGTTCCTTGGGGTGATCGGGGATCAGGGGAGGTTTTGGCGCCCTTATAGGCGCGCGCGCCGGGGTTGTCACCCGTCTGACAGGTCGATAACGTCGCATGAATGGAGTAATTTCCGGATAAATCCGAACAGCGCAAAACTGACCTGTATGCGTAGGGCTATGCGTGAAGGGCGAGAGGGGCAGGGGGGTGGTTTATGGCTATGTGACCTACGCCCCGTGGCTGGTTTGAGCGCATCGGGCGTGGAATTTATGCTCTGGCCCAAAATGGGACAGAAGCGCTGATATATTATGGCCGGGTTGAAACCGCCTTGGGGAAAGCCGGCCGAGATTTCTGCGTCATTTTATGCATCCGGCTTCTTGACTCGCGCTGGCTTGGTCCCTAAATCCATGTCGTTAGCACTCGCGCGCAATGAGTGCTAATATCGTAATTGAAACTTTGAGCCGAGGAGCTTCGAAGATGGCATTGAAACCGCTACATGACCGCGTACTTGTACGGCGCGTGGAAAGCGAAGAAAAAACCGCAGGCGGGCTGATTATCCCCGATACTGCAAAGGAAAAACCTGCCGAGGGTATCGTTGTTGCTGCCGGAGAGGGCGCACGCAAGGATTCGGGCGAGCTGATCCCCATGGCTGTGAAAGAAGGCGACAAGATCCTTTTCGGCAAATGGTCCGGCACCGAAGTCATCGTGGATGGCGAGGATCTGCTGATCATGAAGGAAAGCGACATTCTGGGGCTTTTGTCCTGAGCTTGTCTCAACATCACAACGTAATTCAACAATTCAGGAGCAAACAACATGGCGAAGGAAGTCAAGTTTGACACCGATGCACGCAACCGCATGCTGGTCGGCGTCAACATTCTGGCAGACGCTGTCAAGGTGACCCTCGGCCCGAAAGGCCGCAATGTGGTCCTCGACAAATCCTTTGGCGCCCCGCGTATCACCAAGGACGGTGTAACGGTTGCCAAGGAAATCGAACTGGAAGACAAGTTTGAAAACATGGGTGCGCAGATGGTGAAAGAAGTCGCCAGCCGCACCAATGACGAAGCCGGCGACGGCACCACGACCGCAACCATTCTGGCCCAGTCGATCGTGCGCGAAGGCATGAAATCGGTCGCCGCCGGCATGAACCCGATGGATCTGAAGCGCGGTATTGATCTGGCCACAACCACGGTTGTCGAGGCCATCAAAGCCGCCGCACGCGAAGTCAAGGATTCTGACGAAGTGGCGCAGGTTGGCACCATTTCCGCCAACGGCGAAGCCGAGATTGGCCGCCAGATTGCTGACGCGATGCAGAAAGTCGGCAATGAAGGTGTGATTACGGTTGAGGAAAACAAAGGGCTGGAAACCGAAACCGAAGTGGTTGAGGGCATGCAGTTCGATCGTGGCTACCTCAGCCCGTATTTCGTGACCAACCCCGACAAGATGGTTGCCGATCTGGAAGATGCGCTGATTCTGCTGCACGAAAAGAAACTCAGCTCACTGCAGCCGATGGTTCCGCTGCTGGAGACCGTTATCCAGTCTGGCAAGCCGCTGCTGATCATCGCCGAAGACGTGGAAGGCGAAGCGCTGGCCACTCTGGTTGTGAACAAGCTGCGCGGTGGTCTGAAAATCGCGGCCGTCAAGGCCCCGGGCTTTGGTGATCGTCGCAAGGCCATGCTGCAGGACATCGCCATTCTGACCGGTGGTCAGGTTGTCAGCGAAGAGCTGGGCATGAAGCTGGAAAACGTCACCATGGACATGCTGGGCTCGGCCAAGAAGGTCAACATTACCAAGGATGAGACAACCATCATCGACGGCAATGGTGAAAAAGCCGAGATCGAGGCACGTATTGCCCAGATCAAGCAGCAGATCGAGGAAACCACCAGCGATTACGACCGTGAAAAGCTGCAGGAACGTCTGGCCAAGCTGGCCGGCGGTGTTGCGGTGATCCGGGTTGGCGGCATGACCGAAACCGAAGTGAAAGAGCGCAAAGATCGCGTTGACGACGCCCTGAATGCAACCCGTGCGGCTGTTCAGGAAGGGATCGTTGTCGGGGGCGGTGTGGCTCTGATCCAGGCTGCCAAGAAACTGGCAAAACTGAAAGGTGCGAACGCCGATCAGAACGCCGGTATTGCCATTATCCGCCGCGCGATCGAAGCACCGCTGCGCCAGATCGCCGAAAACGCCGGTGTTGACGGTGCGGTTGTGGCCGGCAAGGTTCGCGAAAGTGGCGAGCCCAACTTTGGCTTTAACGCCCAGACCGAAGAATATGGCGACATGTTCAAGTTTGGCGTGATCGACCCGGCCAAGGTTGTCCGCACGGCGCTGGAAGATGCGGCCTCGGTTGGCGGTCTTCTGATCACCACAGAAGCCATGGTCGCCGACAAGCCCGAGCCGAAAGGCGCAGGCGGCGGCATGCCCGACATGGGCGGCATGGGTGGCATGGGTGGCATGATGTAAGCTGCCTGAAGGCCGAAAAACAGAAAGGGGCTGCCCCACGGCAGCCCCTTTTTTTGCGCAGGCCATGCAGCAAAGGCCATGTCATCGCGGCTTGCCCGAGAGCCATGAACGATCCGGCGGCACTGTGTCAAAGATCTGGGCATCTTTCGGGAAAATAACCCATGGCTGTGCGCTTTGGGTGAAAACATGGTGGGTCGGTTTCAGCCAGCTTGTATCGTCAAGTGTCCCGGGTTTGAGGCTGAGGTGGTCAGGTGCCTTGCTGGCGTGGTGGTGAATGCGCGTGCCGCAGTCGGGGCAAAACGAATTGGTAAAAATCTGACCGCTGTCGGCCTGTCTTGCAAAGCTTTGCAGCTTTCCGGCGGTGAGCTTGAAATCCCCGGCATGGATACGCATGGCAAGCCCGAAGGCGCTGCCCGATTGGGTCTGGCAAATGGTGCAATGGCAGGCATAGACGACAATCGGCGCACCGGTGACGACATATCTGACGCAACCGCATTCACAACCACCGTGATAAGGCTGGGGCATCTCTGCTCACCTGCATTCTGGCATTTATCCGAAACCGTAATAGGTCTCATCGACAAACACTTCAATCGTCGTTTGTTCGCGCCCTCTCGCCCGTCCGGCCCGGCAGAGCCGCCGGACCGTCCAAACCCGGTGTTGGCAGTCAAAATTTGCCGTTCTCATGCGCCATTTCGGACGGGATGGCCGAGATCACGTCCCAATGCTCGGCGATCTTGCCGTTTTCAACGCGAAACAGATCAAAGAAAGCGGTTGGCCTGCCCCCAAAGCTGCCCTCGGACATGGTGAAAACGAAATTTCCCTGAGCAATCACCCGATGCACCGTGTCATATTTCATGGTGATGCCCTGTTCGGCCAGTGCGGCAAGGGCCGTGCCAAGCCCGCTTAGGCCATCGCCGATCTGGCTGTTGTGCTGAATATAGCGATCTCCGTCAAAGAACCCTGCAAGGCGGGACATGTCGCCTTTTACCAGAATGGTTTCAACAAAATCCGTGACCAGTTTTCTGTTATCGGCGGTTCGGTCCAGATCCGTTACCACAACCGGCCCGTCGGTCTGGCTGTGGCCCGAGGGGTTGGGCGGTGTCATTTCGGCAATGTTATCCCAATGTTCGGCGACAACACCGTTTTCAATCCGGAAGACATCAAAGCTGACCAGTTTCTCCGCCCCAAGCGCCTGTGCATGTGTGTAGCTGTTGTGCATGACAACATGGTTTCCTTCTGCAAAGATGCGGTGATTGGTCAGGGAAATGCCGGATTCCTTCAACGCGGGAATGAACCCGATGATCGGGGCACGCCCTGTCGGAATACTGGGGTTGTGCTGGATGTAATCCTTGGCAATCAGGGCCTTGGCGGCGTTTGCATCAAAATTGACGAACACGGCCTGCATCATGCTTTGTGCGGTTTCGGCCGGTGTGCGGGCCTGTGCGGAAAACGCCAGTGAGGACGCCAGAATGATTGCGGCTGCGGGTTTTAGGGACATGGTTTGTTTCTCCTGTTGCTGGGTTTTGACATTTGGTGTCACCGTGGTAACAAATGAATACCAGGTGTCAATTACGCACTAATAAGGAACCAGGTATGCTTGAGATCACCGCAACGACCCCCGAGGCGCAGGCCCTGTGCCCCATTCGCAATGTGCTGGCCAATATCAATGGAAAATGGCAGCCGCTGATTTTGCTCAGCCTTGAGGACGGGCCGCTAAGGTTCTCGGCGGTCAGGCGGGCCATTGGCGATATAACGCAGCGGGTGCAGACCCAGAACCTGAGAGCGCTGGAGAGGGATGGATATATCACCCGTACGGTTTCCGCCGGGCCGCCGCTGGCTGTGTTTTACGAACTGACGCCGCTGGGGGTTTCCCTGCTGTCTGTATTGAAACCGCTGGTGCACTGGGCTGGCGAGAGCTATCCGGCGGTAAAAGCCGCGCGTGCGGTTTATGATGGAAAATTGCGCGGCTAGCAGGCATTGGGCCTCGAAAACCCGGCCCGAAGCGCTTACATCCCACAAATGAAACGTCTGATACTGGTCATGATCATGTTGCTTCCAACACCTTCCTCGGCTGATTGTGTCATTCTGGTGCATGGGTTGGCGCGCAGCCACAAATCATTTCCGGTGATGGAAAAAGCCTTGGCGAAGGCGGGATATGAAGTTGCCAGTATTTCCTACCCGTCAACCAGACAGCGCCTGCAGGATCTGGTAAAAATCGGCCTGCCGCGGGCGGTGGAGATCTGCGCGGGCAGGAAGGTGCATTTTGTGACCCATTCGATGGGCGGGATTCTGGTGCGCATGTATCTGGCGCAAAACACGCCGGAAAACATGGGGCGCGTGGTGATGCTGGCGCCACCCAACCAGGGGTCGGAACTGGTGGACAAACTGAAAGGGCTGAGCGTTTTTCGCCTGATCAACGGCCCGGCCGGGGCGCAGTTGGGAACCGGGCCTGACAGTGTCCCGAAAGCCTTGCCGCCGCCTTGGTATGACGTGGGCATCATCGCCGGCAACCGGACACTCAACCCGCTTTATTCCCTGCTGATTGACGGGATGGATGATGGCAAGGTTTCCGTGGAATCGGCCAAGCTGAAGGGGATGCGCGATTTTCTGGTGGTTCGGGCAACGCATACCTTTATCATGAACAACCCGCTGGTGATTGCGCAGGTTCTGGCGTTTCTGGACAAGGGGCGGTTTGACCACAATCTGAGATACGCCGAAGCCCTGCGCCGCCTGACGGCAAAGTGACCGGTGTGGGGCCGTTTCACACAGGGGCCTGACAGTTTGGTGATATCAGGACTTTGCCATTGAGATGCACCCGGATTGCGGCCCATGATCGGCGCATGAACCTGTTTGCCCTGACATTTCTGACCATGGTTGCCTTTGCGGCGAATTCGGTGCTGAATCGTCTGGCGCTGATCGATGGCGGCATGGATCCGGCCGCCTTTGCCCTGATCCGGCTGATGTCCGGCGCGGTTGTTTTGGCCGGGCTTGTTGCCCTCCGGCAAGGGGGAGGGTTGTCTGCGCTGAGGATCCGCCCTGTGCCGGCGCTGATGCTGGCCACCTATGTTTTGGGGTTCTCGTTTGCCTATGTCACGCTGGATGCCGGTGTCGGGGCACTGATATTGTTTGGCGGTGTGCAGATCACCATGTTTGCCGGGGCCATGCTGGCGCGTGAGACCATTCCGCGGCGCCGGTGGATTGGCGCGCTGATCGCCTTTGGCGGGCTGGTCTGGCTGTTTTGGCCAGGTGGGGCAACGCGCCCGGACCTGACCGGCGCCCTGCTGATGGGGGGTGCGGCGCTGGGCTGGGGTGTTTATTCGATCCGGGGAAAGCATCAGGCCGACGCGCTGGGGGCGACGGCGGCAAATTTCCTCTGGGCCAGCCCCGTGGCCATCGCGGTTTTCCTGATCTCCGGCCACTGGGGGCAACCGATGCGTGGGGCTTTCCTGGCGCTGGTGTCGGGGATTGTCACCTCGGGGTTTGGCTATGCGTTGTGGTATTCGGTTCTGCCGCGCATACCGGCCTCACTGGCGGCGGTGGCGCAACTGACCGTTCCGCTGATTGCGATGGCTGGTGGTGCCGTGTTTCTGGGGGAAAGCCTGACCCTGCGGTTTGTCGTGTCCGGCCTGCTGGTTTTGGGGGGTGTCGGGTTGTCTCTAACCGGAAGCCGCAGATGACGAAACCAGCCGGTTGACATGGCCCATTTTCCGGCCGGGCCGGGTTTCGGATTTGCCATAGAGGTGGATTGCGCAGTTGCTGTCTTTGGCGAAATCGCCGATGCGGTCCAGATCATCGCCGATCAGGTTCAGCATTTCCACGTCACTGTGGCGCGCTCCGTTGCCCAGCGGCCAGCCGGCAATGGCGCGGATGTGTTGCTCAAACTGGTCAATGACGCAACCGTCCTGGGTCCAGTGGCCCGAGTTGTGAACCCGCGGAGCGATTTCGTTGACAAGTAACCCCGTGGCGGTGACAAACAGTTCAACCCCCATGACGCCAACGTAATCCAGAGCATTCAGAATCTGCCCGGCGATCAGGATCGCATCGGTACGCTGGGCGTTGGATAGCTGCGCGGGAACCGTCGTTGTGTGCAAGATACCGTCGCGGTGGACGTTTGTACCCGGATCATAGCAGGCGATTTCACCAGAAAGCCCCCGCGCGCCGATCACCGAGATTTCCTGGCTG
>JALSRG010000071.1 GCA_026984915.1 Marinosulfonomonas sp.
GGTGCAGGGTTTATAGGTCTACGCCCTGGGGTCAGGCCCGGCCCGACCGGTAGAATCAGGCGCTAAAACACAACACCCTTGCGCAGGATAAAGCATCCGAAAGGGCGCAAATCGGTTGTGCTGACAACGGCAAAGGCCGCATTGGCGCGTTGGTAGAAATCCTGGCGTTCGAGACTGCCGGTTCCGGCGCCTTCGGGCATGGCGGCTTCAACAATGGCAAACGCCTGTCTGTGGACCTCCCCCATTTCTTCGGGCGCGCCGTCAATTTCCATGCGCAGGGCGCAGGCCGGCACAAACGCATCCAGTGGCATGACGGTCGCAATCAGGTCAATGGCATCGGGCGCCGACAGGCCCGGCAACGCGATCGGCTCCTGCCAACAGGTTCTGGTGGCGGTTGAGACGGCCGGAAAATTGGCATCCGCCACCACGATTTCGTCACCATGGCCCATCTGCATCAGGCAATTCAGCAGGTCTGGCGTCATTCTTGCATCAATCCCGATCAGCATTTTCAAACTCCTCTTGCAGACAAAAGGGGGCGCAAAGCTTTCGCCGCGCCCCCGGTTTTCAGTGCTTGGTGCCGATCAGCGCGGCGGCAGCGGCATCCAGTCGGGAACAGCAACATCCGCATGCGCAAACTGCGGCAGTTTCTTGGCCAGATCCTGCATGCTCTTGATGTCCTGATCATTCAGGGTCTTCTGGGTGATCAGGGTCGGCGGAATGATCACGTTATGGCCGGGATCCTCGCCTGCCAGCAACATCGCCAGGGCACGCACGCTGACCTCACCAACCACAGCCGGGTTGGTGGCCGCAGTGGCTTTCCAGGCGCTGTCCGGCTCGCGCATGGCAGAAATATCGGCGGTCGAAACATCCGCCGAATAGATGCTGATCTGTTTGTTCAGCCCGGCTTCGTCCACGGCTATCTTTACCCCTTTGGCGAATTCGTCATAGGGGGCGAACATCACCTGAATATCCGGATGCGCCTGCAACACCGACCGCGCCTGATTGGCGACCGAGTTTGCAATCGGGTTGTCCAGCGTGCCGAACATGGCCACCTCGTCGATGCCGGGGTATTTCTTCTTGAACTCCCGCCAGGTCTCGTCCCGGCGATCCAGCGGCGCAATACCGGCCACATAAACATAGCCGGCCTTGAAGCTCTCGCCATTGTCCTTGATCGCCTGCTCCAGCGCCAGACGCGCCAGATCCCGGTCAGACTGTTCCACCTGCGGCACCGCCGGGTTCTTTACATTCACATCAAAGGCAACAACCTTGATCCCGGCATCCAATGCCCGCTGTACCGCCTCCTGCATGGATTCAGTCAGCCCGTGCTGCACGACAATGCCGTCAACCCCCAGCGCGATCGCCTGATCCACCATATCGGCCTGGAGCGCGGCGTCCTGACGGCTGTCAAACACCCGCAGATCGACCCCGAGCGCTTTGGACTGCGCCTCGACACCCGAAAGATAGGCCTGAAAGAAATCACCGGTCGAAAGATAGCGCACAAGCGCGATCTTTACCTTTTCCGGATGATCAAAGGGCGCCGGCATTTCGCCGGCAAAGCCGGGGGCAAGCCCGGCGGCCAGGGCCGTCACACCGCCTGCCAGCGTCATGAAAATGCGTCTTGATAGTTTCATATTGTCTCTCCCTTGGTTGCTATTGGTGTTCAGTGGGTCGCTTCGCGTTTCTTCAGCGCGAATGTAAAGACAAGGGCGACCACCAGCACAGCCCCCTTGACGAAATCCTGTGTATAGTAAGGTGCATTCATCATCGTCAGCCCCTGCAGCAGAATCCCGACGAACAACGCCCCGATGATGGTGCCGAATGCATTGGGTTTGCCGGCCCCCAGCACCGCAAAGCCGATCAGGGCGGCTGCCACGGAATCCAGCAAAAGGTTGTTGCCCGAGGCCAGATCACCGCGCCCCAGCCGCGCCGAAAGCAGTATCCCCCCGATCGAGGCCAGAACCCCGGAAATCATATAGGCGATGATCTTGTATCTGTTGACATTGGTTCCCGCCAGACTGGCCGCCCGCTCGTTCGAGCCGATGGCATACATCAGCCGGCCGTGCCGGGTCATTTCCATGAACAGCCAGACCAGAAAGCCGACAACGATCAGAATGACCACCGAAACCGGGATGAGATTCGGAATGAAGAAATCGAACCGATGCCGCCCCAGCCACAGAAATGCCGGTGAAAACGTGCCATTGGCCACCGTGCCGTCCGGCAGGGTCATGCCGGTTGCAATCGAGCGCCCCTCGGTCGGAATCCGCTGCAGGCCAACCAGCAGAAACATCATGCCCAGCGTGGCCAGCAGATCTGGCACCCGCATTTTCACGATCAGCAAGCCGTTGATCAGCCCGATCAGCGCCCCCATGATCAAACAGGCCACCACGGCCCAAAAGGCGCTCAGCCCCAAAACCACCATCACATAGGCCGACAGCATCAGGGCCGAGGTCGCCGTGGCGCCGATTGAGAGATCAAAGCCGCCAACAACCAGCGTGGCCGTCACGCCCAGGGCCAGAATGCCGGTGATGGCGACAGACTGAAAGATGAAAACGGCGCTGTAGGGGCCGGCAAACCCTTCGGCAAAGAGGCTGAAAAACAGAACCAGACCGAATAACAGAACCAGAAACCCGTAGCGGATGGCAACCTCGGTCCGCGTGCGTCTGGCTTTGCCGATCGCACCGCTCTGTTTCGCGTTTTCAGGCATTGCGGTGCCCGTCAGGTTTTCTCTTGTGCTGTTTTGCATTTTTTCTTTGCCTATTTCGCAGGTTCTGCTGTTTTTTTCGTAACGGCATGGACCGAATCGATCTGCCCGGCCACCTGTGCCTGCAACAGTCCCATGTCCAACCCCTCGTTCCTGTGGTCCCCCACAATGGTATGATCGCTCATCACAATGATACGGTCCGCAATCTCGAGGGCTTCATCCGTTTCTGCCACAAATACGACGGTGGCCCGTCCCGGCGAGGTTTCCCGTATTTTCTGGCCGATATCGCGCCGCGCCTTGATATCCACGCCCTGGAACGGTTCGTCGAGCACCAGCAGGTTCGATGGCTCGGCCAGCCAGCGCCCGACCATGACTTTCTGCTGATTGCCGCCCGACAGGCTGCCGATCTCGTCGCGCGTGCTCTGACAGACGATACCCAGATCATCAATCGTGCGGCGCGCTGTCTGCCGTTCGCTGCCGCGCTTCAGAAAAACTGCGCCCGAATGCCTGCGCAAAAAGGGAATGGTCAGATTCCGGGTGATGTCGAAATCCTGCACCACGGCATTGTTGGCCCGGTCCTTCGGGCAAAGGAAAACCCCTTTTGCAATGGCGTCCCTCTGGCTGTCAGGCCTGTAGGGCTGCCCCAGCAAAGTCATTTTTCCGGCCAGGGGTTTTTCAAGGCCGAACAGCACATTCGCCAGATCGGTCTTGCCGCTTCCGACCAGGCCGGTGATGGCAACCACCTCATTGGCCCGCAACGTCAGCGAGAAAGGCTGCGAATCCTCGCGCAACTGAATGGCATCCAGTTCCATCACCACGCCTTCGGCTTGCGAAACCTCGATATTCGCATCAGCCATGCTGTGCCCCAGCATGGCGTTGACGGCCCCCTTGTAATCCAGTGGCTGTTCTTCAAAAATGCCTGAAATCTTTCCGTCGCGCATACTGACGATACGGTCTGCAATGCGCCGGATGTCCGACATCCGATGCGAAATATACAAAACCGCAACGCCGCCGTTACGCAGCCGGTCGATCAGCCCGAACAACCGGTGCGCCTCGGCCGCCGACAGCGATGACGTCGGCTCATCCAGAATCAGAAGACGCGGCTTGTGTGCCATCGCCCGGGCAATCGCCACCAGTTGGCGGTCTGCCACCCCCAGATCACTGACCATCTGGCGCACGTCCACATCCAGCCCCATTGCCGCGGCCAGTTCCCTTGCCTGCGCCCGCATTGCCTTGCGGTTGAGGAAAAGCCCCTTGCCAGGCCTGGCAAGCTGGTCAAGCATCAGATTGGAGGCAACATCAAGGTCAGGGATCACCCCGTCATTGATATTCTGATGCACCGTCACCACGCCTTCGGCAATCGCCTGCGAGGGGGTCGCCGGGCTGAACGGCTTGCCAAAAAGCCGGATTGCCCCCGCGCTGGGCGGGTGCACGCCGCACAGGACCTTGACCAGCGTCGACTTTCCGGCGCCATTCGCCCCCATCAACGCCGTCACCTGTCCGGGCTTCAGGGTCAGGTCGATTCCGCGCAGAACATTGTTTGCGCCGAACGCTTTGGAAATTCCGGTCAGTTCTATTGCTTGGCTGTCCAACCTTTTCCTCCCGACTTCAAGGCAGAGTGCGGCGTCATTTTTCAAATGTCAACAGCTATTGACAATTGCATGGTTATCGGAATGATCAGGCGTAACACGGCCCGGACCGGCTGCCGACAGGGAGATCTGAAATGACGGACACATCTGGAACCTATGCACCGCTCACTCCGGAAACCCTTGGCCAGAGGTTGGGCAACATAGCCGCGATCCGGGAAAAGCTCGGGAACAACAGCAGCACCTGGACCATTAAAGAGGTGGGGGACGGCAACCTCAATCTGGTTTTCATCGTCAGCGGCGACAAGGGCAGTATCATCGTCAAACAGGCCCTGCCCTATGTCCGGCTGGTGGGCGACAGTTGGCCCCTGCCGCTCAGACGTGCCTGGTATGAATACAACGCCCTGATCCGTCAGGCTGAACGCGACCCCGGCTCGGTGCCGGAAATCTATCATTTCGACGAAGGCCAGGCGATCATCGCCATGGAGTTCCTCACACCGCATGTCATTCTGCGCCAGTGGCTGATGGCGGGCAAGAAACATGCGGGACTTGCCGAGCGGCTGGGAAAATTCTGCGCCCGCACCCTGTTTCGCGGCTCTGATCTGTCCATGGACACAGCCAAGCGCAAGGCGGATGTGCGCCTGTTCGCCGAAAGCGTGGAACTGTGCGACATCACGGAAACCCTGGTCTTTACCGATCCATACTTTCAGGCCGAGCGCAACCATCACACCCCCGGACTTGACCCGCTGGTGGCCGAGATGCGCCGCGATATCGACCTGAAGGTCGAAGCCCAGCACATGAAGGCAAAATTTGCCAACAACGCCGAAACCATGCTGCACGGCGATCTGCACACGGGGTCCGTGATGGTGACGGAAACCGAAACCAAGGTGATCGACCCGGAATTCGCGCTTTACGGCCCGATGGGCTTTGACATCGGCATGCTGCTGGCCAATTTCTGGATGGCCTTTTTTGCCATGCCCGGCCACCTGAAAGACGCGGCAAAACGCGCCGATTATCAGCAGTGGATATTAGGGGTCACCGATGAAATATGGTCGGTCTTTTCGGCCGAGTTCAGCCGCCTGTGGCGGACCGAGCGCAATGGCATCCTCTATGAAAAATGCCTGTTCGAGGATCAGGGGCAGCCATTGGGCAGTGAACAGGCGCTGGGCCACTACCTCGCCCATATCTGGCAGGATATGCTGGGGTTTGCCGGTGTCGAGATGATCCGCCGGACCCTGAGCCTGGCCCATATCGCCGAAAACGACCTGATCGAGGACGAGACGCTGCGCGCCGAATGCGAGGCCCGCGGGCTGCGCATGGCACGGCAGTTGGTCGTCAACCGGACGCGTATTCCGTCCATGGCCAATGTGCTGGATCTGGCACGGCAAATTTCAGAAAGGACACCCGTATGAAAGTAGGTGACAAACATTACCGTTCGATCTGGTTTGACGAACCCAGCGGCCAGGTTCAGATCATCGACCAACGCTGGCTGCCGCATGAATTCCGGGTGGTCGATCTGAAAACCCGTGATGATTTTGCCACTGCAATCCGCGATATGTGGGTGCGGGGCGCGCCACTGATCGGCGCCACCGCCGCCTATGGCGTGGCGGTCCAGATGGCGCTGGACCCGTCCGACAAATCGCTGGCCGAAACATGGGACATCCTGCACGAAACCCGCCCCACCGCGATCAATCTGCGTTGGGCGCTGGACGAAATGAACGCGCTGCTGAAACCGCTGGCTGAGGGCGAACGCGCGGCGGCGGCGATGAAACGGGCGCATGAAATTGCCGATGAAGACGTGGAGTGCAACCGGATGATCGGCGTGCATGGCCTCGAGATCATTCGCGAAATCGCCGCCAGGAAAAAGCCGGGCGAGGTGGTGAATATCCTGACCCACTGTAACGCCGGCTGGCTGGCCACGGTCGATTGGGGCACCGCCACCAGCCCGATGTATCACGCGGTTCAGGACGGCATCCCGATCCATGTCTGGGTGGACGAAACCCGCCCGCGCAATCAGGGCGCACTGCTGACCGCATGGGAAATGAACAGCCACGGCATTCCGCATCATCTGGTTGTCGATAACGCCGGCGGGCATCTGATGCAGCACGGGCAGGTTGACCTTGTGATCGTCGGCACCGACCGCACCACCGCACACGGGGATGTGTGCAACAAGATCGGCACCTATCTGAAGGCGCTGGCGGCGCGCGACAACAACGTGCCGTTCTATGTGGCGCTGCCGTCACCGACGATTGACTGGACGGTCAGGGACGGTGTGGCCGAAATCCCGATCGAGGAACGCACGGATACCGAAGTCACCCATGTTCAGGGCAAGCTGGCCGACGGCACGGTGACCGAAGTGCAGATCAGCCCCGACGGCACACCGGGGGGCAACCCGGCGTTTGACGTCACACCACGGCGGCTGGTCACCGGCCTGATCACCGAGCGCGGCGTTTGCGAAGCCTCACCCGAAGGGCTGGCCGCGATGTTCCCGGACAGGGCACCAAAATAGAACACCACTCACGGTTCCGCCCGCCCGATTTATGGTTTTTCGTAACCAGCACCGGGCGGGGGGGGCCTCCTGACCACGTTCAGCACCGCCATTTGACGGCGTATCATGGCGCGGCAGCAGGCGGTGTATCTGTAGGAAATCCATACGTTTTCCATACGTTTTCCATACGCTGAGAACCGCGACATTCGTCAGCGAAGAGCCTAGGCTTTGTCCAGCATCCCTCTGGCGGTTTCCACACTGGTCACCACATGGGTCACATACCCCCCGGCAATGGCCGCCAGCATCGGGCCCACCTTGTCAGCCCCAACCGAGACCAGCAGCCCCATATCAAGCCCCAGAAGCTTGTCCAGTTCCACACCAATCATCCGCGCGTCCAGATCACCGGGGATGAACCGCCCCTGCGCATCTATAAAGCGGCCGCACAGCACCCCGGCGGCCCCGTGGCGGATATACCATTCCAGATCTTCGCTGCTGGCCACGCCACTGCCGACGATATGGCTGTCGGGGGCAATCGACCCGGCGGCAAAAATTGCTTTGTTACAGTGGCTCAGGGCCTCAAGCTGGGCATGGATGATCGGCTCGGCCCGCAGACGGGTTGCAAGTTCCGGATCACTCAGCACGGCAGGTGCATGCAGGTTGATACATTTTGCACCCAGATTCTGGGCCATGTTTGCCGAGCATATTTCAGCCGTGAACCCGTAAGGCGTGGCCATCGACCCGACAAGCTGAGTCACCGTGACATCGCTGAGTTGGGTGCGCTCCACCGCTTCGGCCACTTCATAAACCGTTCGCCCCCAAGCCACACCAAGCCGGTCCCCCGACCCCAGCAGATGCGGCAGCCAGTCAGCGGCGCCGCGCGCCACGCGCAGCAGCGTTTCTTCAGCCGTTCCAATACCTTCTGGCAACAGAAACGCCGCCTGCAACCCAAACCTGTCGCGCAGCTTTTGTGCCAGATTATGCGAGGTAAACGCCTCGGGTGACAGGCTGATCCGGATATAGCCCCGCTCCCGCGCCTCTTGCAGGTAATTCACCACCGTCGCCCGCGAAACCTGCAACCGGTTGGCAATTTCATTCTGGTTCAGGCCATCGTTGTAATACATCCATGCGGCTTCGATAACGATGTTTTCGCCACTCACCTGCCCGGCCGGTCTTCTGCGCGTTTTACTGGTCATCCGAACTCCGTTTTTTATATTTGACACAATATGCTGACATTTGTCAAAAACTGTGGTCTAACGCCGACAGACGCAAACGACAGAAAGGGCACAGGCCATGGTTCTTAACAGATGGAAGGATGCCGAGGCAAAGGAATATACCGATGCTGCCGGCAATAATCCGGCTGATGTGCAATTGGCGCTCAGGGTCTATACATCACGCCTGATCGGTCAGGATCATGACCTTGTTCTGCACGGGGGCGGCAACACCTCCTGCAAGGTGAAACGCAAGGATATTTTTGGCAACGAAATCGATGTTCTGCACGTAAAAGGCAGCGGTTGTGATCTGGAGTTTACCGACGCGAAAGGCCTGCCCGGATTGCGCCTGGAACCGTTGCAGGCACTGCGCGCCCTGAAAACGCTCGATGATCAGGACATGATCAGCATCCGCCGGGCCAGCCTGTTGGATGCCTCCGCGCCCAACCCGTCCATCGAGACCCTGTTACACGCCTTTCTGCCGCACAAGTTCATCGACCACACCCATGCCACCGCGATGATCACACTGGCCGACCTTCCGAATGCCGAAGATGTGGTCAAAGAAATATTTGGCGACCGTCTGGCAGTCGTGCCCTTTGTCAAACCCGGGTTCGGGCTGGCCAAACTGGCCGCCGACATTCATGATGCCAACCCCGGTATCGAGGGCCTTCTCTTGCTCAATCACGGACATTTTGCCTTTGGCGACAGCGCCAGACAATCCTATGACCGGCTGATCGAACAAACCAACATGGCCGAGGAATGGCTAATTCGCAAAACCGGCGGCACCCCGAAATCCGCCACCGCCAACAGCCGCGAAATGACCGACCGCGCAGGGGACATCCTGCCCATGCTGCGCGGGATGATCGGCAAGGAAAACGCCGAATTCACCGGTAACCGCGACCATCCGATGCCGGTCATGGATTTGCGCAATGGCGAAAATGTGCAGGAGTTTCTGGCGCGGGATGATCTGCCAGAGCTTGCGCGCGCCGGCGTCGCCACACCAGACCATGTCATCCGCACGAAAAACTTTCCCCTCTATCTGCCGCAATCCGTTCTGTCAGCGGGTCCCGATGCCGTCGCGCGGGCGGTCGGGGATTATGTCACTGAATATACGGCCTATTTTGAGCGCAACAACGCCCGCTACAACGGCGAGATGCAGCCGCTTTTGCCCACCCCGAATGTGGCCTGGATCGAAGGCGTCGGCGTGGTCGGCATAGCCGAGAATGCGCATGCCGCCAGCATTGCCTCGGATCTTGCGGCGCAAAACCTGACGGCGATGATCTATGGCGTGGCCGCCGGCGGTTTTCACCCGATCAGCGAAGCAGACCTGTTCGATATGGAATACTGGGCGCTGGAGCAGGCCAAGATTGACCACAGCAC
Source organism: Marinosulfonomonas sp. (assembly GCA_026984915.1). Classification (GTDB taxonomy): domain Bacteria; phylum Pseudomonadota; class Alphaproteobacteria; order Rhodobacterales; family Rhodobacteraceae; genus WFVA01. The sequence goes on from JALSRG010000071.1 coordinate 9,364, forward strand.
GCCACCTGCATTTCAGGGGCGCGTTGTCATTGTTACCGGCGGCGGCGGCGCCATCGGGCTGGCGACGGCACAGGAATTTGCAAAGCTGGGCGCCAATATCTTTCTGGTGGATCTTGAACAATCTGCCCTGGAGCGCGGCCTTGAAACGCTTGGCCCTGGCCACAGCGGCATGGCGCTGGATGTGACCCGGCCAGAGGCGGCCGAAAGCGCCATGAATGCCTGTATTCAGACCTTTGGCGGGCTGGACATACTGGTATCCAACGCTGGGGCCGCCTGGACCGGCGAGATGACCGAACTGCCGGATGAAACCCTGCGCAAGAGCTTTGAACTCAACTTCTTTTCGCACCGGAATTTCGCCACCGCCGCCGCACGGCTTTTTGAAACCCAGGGGCGCGGTGGCCAGATCCTGTTCAATGTCTCGAAACAGGCGGTCAATCCGGGCAAGGGCTTTGGCGCCTATGGGTTGCCCAAGGCGGCGACGTTCTTTCTGTTGCGGCAGTTGGCGCTGGAACTTGGCCCGAAAGCTGTGCGGGTCAACGGCATCAACGCCGACCGCATCCGCTCTGGCCTGCTGGACGAGGCCTTTGTCGCCGAGCGCGCCAAGGCACGCGGCATCGACGAGGCAACCTATATGGCCGGTAACCTGATCCGACGCGAGGTCGAGGCAAAACATGTCGGGCTTGCCTTTGTGGCCCTGGCGCAAAGCGAACGCACCACAGCCCATGTGATGACGGTGGACGGCGGCAATATCGAGGCAGCCCTTCGCTGATCCGCGCCCAATACGACCATTGTGCCACATGGTATCATTCTGGAGAGGTCTAGC
>JALSRG010000072.1 GCA_026984915.1 Marinosulfonomonas sp.
CCTAGTCAATCCGTTCTGTCAGAAGATATGTGCCCAGCGGTCCGGCCGTGTTCGCATCAGCGCAACATTTACCTTTTGCTTCCGCGACAGTGGAGGGTGATGCGCTACGCCCCGGTCCTGACCCGAAAATTTTCCGTATGCGCTGGGTAACCCTAGTTGCAATCTGGCCCGGGTTGTACTGGCGGCCGCCTGAAAATTGCACACCGTGGCTGGTCTTGTCCCAATAGAACGGACGGGTGAACAGCTCCCAGAAGGCCTTGTAAGATGCCAGTGCGGCGAGGGGAAAGTAAAAATGTAATGTGGGGACCCAAGGCATCAGAAACCGGTGCTTGTGGCCGGATACCGACAGTAACCCGACCGAAATCGTGACCGCTTCCGTTAGAACGAACAGGGTGGCAACCCAGGCCAGAACCGCATTTGGCGCCAACCACGCCAACGGGTGCGGCAGACCAAGCGGGATCATCCAGAACGACCACAGAACCGGCGCCAGCAGGAATTGCGACAGGGTTCCCACAAACAACACCTGCACGCCAAAAAATTTCCACCAGCCCAGATTACGTTTTAATTCCATGGGGTTGCGCATATGCACGGCCCAAGTGATCGCATAGCCCTTCAGCCAGCGCGACCGCTGCCTGATCCAGGGCAGCGCCCGGCAATTGGCTTCTTCCTCGGTGACGGTTGCAATCACTTCCGTGCGCAGCCCGTGCCGGGCCAGCCGTATGCCCAGATCCGCGTCTTCGGTGACATTATGCGCATCCCAGCCCCCCAGTCTTTCCAGCGCCTGCCGGCGAAAGAACAGGGTCGTGCCGCCCAGCGGAATCGCCAGCCCCAGTTTCTGCAATCCCGGCAGCACGATACGGAACCAGGTCGCGTATTCGATGGTGAAGCAACGCGACAGCCAGTTGGTCCGGCTGTTGTAAAAGTCGAGTATTCCCTGCAGGCAAGCCACCTCGGGGCCACGTTCATGAAACCGCCGGACCACGGCATGGATCTGGTCGGGGTGTGGTGCGTCTTCCGCATCATAGACGCCGATGATTGAGCCGCGGCAAAAGTCGAGCGCATAGTTCAGCGCGCGTGGTTTCGTGCGCACCCGGCCGCGCGGTACGACAATGGTGCGCACCCAGCACGGCAGGGCGGTCTGCGCCAGGGTTTCGCGCGTTGTCCGGTCATCCGCTTCGACAACCAGCAGTATATCCAGCAACTCCTTGGGATAATTCAGCCGTTTCAGGCGTTTGACCAGATGGCCGGCAATTTCGCGTTCGCGAAACAGCGGTACCATCACCGAAACCACCGGCAAGCGGGCGATTGTTGCCTGATTCCTCTGAGAGCGGAACGCCATGCCGCCACGCGGTAGGTCGCGATACTGGACGATGGCTGCGGCCAGCTTCATTCCCAGTGTCAGAACCAGCGAAACCACAGCCCAGCCGCAGACCACGGCAAAGGTGGCAAGCGGGGCACTGACCAGCGCCGCCAGAAACAGCAGAAACCCGGCCAGCACCAGCCGAAGCAGGCGGGGTTTGTTCCAGCTTCGGCAGCTTTCCGGTGCGGGGACCTTGGTTTCCGCCGCTTTGGTCAGGGTTTCCAGTCGGGCGGTCATCAGCGCCGCATGAATATCGGACAGGGGCGCGACGGCCATCAGGACCGGGCCGAAATCTGCGGGCAGGGTGGCACGAAACCGGTCGAATTCGTCCGGCCGTGCGGTGGCAATGACCGTGGCACCGCCGACGCGCTTCCACGGGGTCAATCCGGCGGCAATGCAGGTTTTTACGCCGATCAGGTCGATCAGGCGGGCATCCGGCGGATCATCAGCGAGATCAGCCAGAGTTGTTGAAAACTGCTGGCTCATGGCGGTGTAAAGCTCGGCCTCACTGACCATGTTGTTGTTCAGAAGGATGTCTTCGAGCTGCGTATCCTGACGCAAAAGCAAGGCCTGGGCCTTGGCCAGATCGCCGGGCAACAGCGCGCCATTTTCAACCAGAACCTGCCCCAGGGTGCGGCGCCGTCTTTCCGGCGCGGACCACTCGACCGAGCGGACGACAGATAAATTGCTGCGATGCATTCAAGAAAATCCCTGACAAAACAAGAGCTTTGTTCAGGTTTTCAATGTTTTGGTTAACGGTGGGTTAATTTCACCCGCCGCTCCTGCTTTTTTCCATCGCTGCCACAAATCTGTCGAACAAATAGGCGCTGTCCCTGGGGCCGGGGCTGGCCTCGGGGTGGTATTGCACCGAAAAAACCGGCCGGTCCAGCATGCGGATACCGCAGTTTGAGCCGTCAAAAAGCGATATATGGGTTTCGATGACGCCGTCGGGCAGTGTCTGGCTGTCGACTGTAAAGCCATGATTCATTGATGTTATTTCGACCTTTCCGGTCTCAACATCCTTGACCGGATGGTTGGCCCCGTGGTGGCCGTGGTTCATCTTGACCGTGCGGGCCCCCAGCGCCAGCGCCAGCATCTGATGGCCAAGGCAGATGCCGAAAACCGGCAAATCCGCTTGCAGGATTTCCTTGATCATCGGCACGGCATATTCGCCCGTCGCCGCCGGATCTCCGGGGCCGTTTGACAGAAACACCCCGTCCGGAGCATGCGCCAGAACCTCTGCGGCCGTAGCCGAGGCTGGCAGCACGGTGACATCGCATCCGGCACTGGCCAGACAGCGCAGGATATTGCGCTTGGCCCCGAAATCCAGCGCAACCACCTTGTGTTTCGGGTTGTCCTGCCGTCCGTAGCCGCCAGGCCAGCGCCAGCAGGTTTCGTTCCAGCGATAGCTCTGCGCGCAGGTGACATCTGCGGCCAGATCCATGCCTTCCAGCCCGCGAAAGGCGCGCGCCTTTTCCACAAGCCGGGCAATATCAAAAACGCCCTCCGGGTTGTGGGCCAATGCAACATGTGGCGCGCCTTGTTGGCGGATGGCACGCGTCAGGCGGCGGGTGTCAACCCCGCCAATGCCAATACGGTTTCCGGATTTCAGCCAGTTGGTCAGTTCATCCCTGGCGCGCCAGTTGGATGGCTCGGTCGGATCCCACCTGACCACCATTCCGGCCGCGACGGGATGATTGCTCTCGTCGTCTTCCGGGGTCACACCGGTATTGCCAACATGCGGAAAAGTAAAGGTAATAACCTGTCCGGCATAGCTGGGATCGGTCATGATTTCCTGATAGCCGGTCATGGCGGTGTTGAAGCAAAGCTCTGCCTCGGCCATACCGGTGGCGCCGAACCCCTGACCATAGAAAACGGTCCCGTCCGCCAGCGCCAGGCAGGCGGTGGGTTTGGCCGGTTGCGACGGTGTGGCTGTTGCGGGCATCGGGCGAATCCTCGGGGCATGGCGCAGGTTCAGCGCCAAATTGTCGGGAAACTAAGGCGTGGGCATACCCCGGTCAAGAGCAAAGGTGTTTTATGAGATTTGCAAGAAAAACAATAGTTTAGCTGTTTTCAAAGGCCTTGTCAGCCGCCTGCGAAGGGGGTAAAGTCAACACTTCGACCCTTTTTTTCGGCACCTATGGGATGAGGACACCGAATGGATATGCGAAGCCGGCTGACCACCGCACTGAAAGAGGCGATGAAGAACAAGGAAGCCGCGCGGCTTTCCACCTTGCGCCTGATAAACGCCGCCATCAAGGACCGCGATATCGCCCTGAGAGGCGAGGGAGATGATTCCGGTGTCACGGACGCTGACATACTTGGAATCCTTGGAAAAATGGTAAAGCAGCGCCAGGAAAGCGCGCGGGCCTATGAAGAGGCCGGCCGTCTGGAACTGGCCGAAGGGGAACTGGCCGAGATCAAGGTGATCGAAGAGTTTCTGCCCAAGCAACTGACAGAGGAAGAAGTGGTCAGGGCCGTCGATGACGCGCTCAGCAGCACCGGCGCAGAATCGATCCGCGACATGGGCAAGGTCATGGCCGAACTGAAAGGCAAATACACCGGCCGAATGGATTTCGGCAAAGTTGGCCCGATGGTCAAGGAGAAGCTTGGATAGCGGCCAAAACGCCTGTATGATTTGCGTATGACTGCCGTCTGCAAACCGTATGGCACTTTTGCGCGACCACCGGTCCTTCTGGAACACTGGGAATTTGATGCGCCCGTGGGGGATATGACCACGGTGTTGCCCGATGGCTGCCGAGATCTGATCATCCTGCAGGGCCGGGGCCGCCGCCCGCAATGCTTTGTGACCGATCTGGCCACGGGCGCCGATCAGGTGCCTGTCCGCGCCGGCGATCATTTCAACGGGTTTCGACTGCAACCGGGTGTGAGGCTCGATGCCGACAGCTTGCTGGCCAGCATGCACGACGGGCTGGATGATATCGCAATCAAGGAACGCCTGCATGATTTTGCAACTCCGCAGCCGCAAGTGTCCGAGGCGCTGGCCTGTCTGGCCACGGGGGTGGCTTCGGTTAGCGATGCGGCAGCCATGTTGGGCGTGCACCTGCGCAGCCTGCAACGGCTGCTGAAGCGGGAAACGGGGCAGGCGCCGGTTTTCTGGCTGCGGCTGGCCCGCGCCCGGCAAGCGGTTGTGCGGCTGGGCCACGCGGCGGAGCTGGCCGATCTGGCCTATGATGCGGGCTATGCCGACCAGGCGCATATGACGCGCGAGTTTCGCGGCTGGTTCGGCACCACCCCGCACCGGATACGCGCTGACGCGGGGTGGCTGACCCGGAATTTCGCGGCGGGTTACGGCGCCTGAACCGCGGTGCAAATCTCGACCAGTATCCCTTCGGGCAGGCGCACATAGGCGGTGGTCTGGCCCCAGGGCATTTCCTGAACACCCTGCACCTTTTCGGCCCCCGCTTTCAGAGCTTTTGCCAGCCCGGCCGCGACATCATCCGTTTCAAGGGCGATTTCAAAGGACGGGTTGCTGACAGGTTTTGTCGCCGGTGATTTTCCGAGTTGCTGCATCAGGGCAATTGACGACACGGCCAGCTTGGTTTGCCCCGTGTCCAACTCGCCATAGTCGCCGCTTTCGTGCAGAAAGGCGGTTTTCAGGCCAAAGGCGGCATTGAAAAATGCCAGTGTGGATTTGACGTCATTGACGTAAAGAATGGTATAGCGAAAGATCATGTTCTCTGCCTGCCTGTTACCGGGTCCGGTTCCCGCCATTGATCGCGGAAAATTCCACGTTTTTCTTGAAGATATGCGACAAAAGTGATCCCGGCTTATTCGGGGTATTTGCGCCGGGCTTTGGCGGTGGCCAGCTTGCCGCCATTCTTTTTCGTCTGCGCTATCGCCGTCCATTCATAGGTATGCCGGCCGTTGGGCGGGCAGGGGCTTTTGTAGGTAAATGCGCCGGGCTCTATGGTTTTCTGGCCCTTGTAGGCGACAATTCCGCCACCGTGATTATAGCCGGGCACGTCCAGATCAACCAGCCTGAAGCGGATGTATCTGGTTCCGGCGGGGACGCCTTTCAGGGTAAAACGCGGATTGCTGACCGTGTTGGGGATGCCGGACGTGCAGAGCTTCAGACCGTTCCAGTCGAACCCGATTTCAAAGGCCTGCGCCTGACCGGCGGCCGCCGTGCCGGCCACCGCTGCGAAAAAAACCGGCCTGAGGAAGCCGGGTGTTGGAATGCGCATGACTGAAAACTCCTGAAGCTGAAAATACGGGAACAGGGTATCTTGCCCGGTTGAGTCTGTCAAAACAACCCGGTGCAGGGTTTATAGGTCTACGCCCTAACGCAATTGGATCAGGATATGCTGGATCTGGTCATGCAGGTTCTGGCGTTCTTCCGGTGTGAGGAAAGCGCCCAGTTCGACCTCGCGGTCATTCCCCTTCAGGGTCAGGTAGTTTTCAACCGGGCCGGATTTTGGGTGCAGATGAACGCTGACCCAATAGGGGTTTGCCTCCCAGGTGTTGTTGGGGCCGCGCGGATTGTGGCGGCAGAGGGTGATCTTGTCTGTCCAGATATCCAACTGCTCAAGGATTGATCCATCCTTGTAACTGCGTTCGAGAAAATACCACATGCCGCCAACTGCCAGCAAAAGGAAAGGCAGCAATCCCCACAGCACGATCGTGCCAATGACGGCGAACAGCGGCAGGCTGATCAGGGCAAAGGTTGCGCCGACAAACCAGACAAACCCGCGCCGTGGCAAAGATCGGTAGGGCCAGAGCGAGAGGGATGCAAGCGGCGCGCCGCCTTTGGCTGCAAAGGAAGAGGCCCCGGAAAGCTCCGGGGCCTTTGTGCTTTCATTTTGCCACTGAAACGGCACCGGTCTTGCTAATGGGCCTTGGAGTGGTCCCAGTCCTCTTGCTTGGCCAGTACTTCAAATGTGTGCTCGGGCGGCGGTGAGGGCAACGTCCATTCCAGCGTATCGGCGTAGGGGTTCCAATAGTTGTTCTCGGTCACGCGCTTGCCCCAGAACAGGGTGTAGAACATGATGCCGATGAACAGCAGGAACGAGGCGAAGCTGAGGAACGCGCCGTAGCTCGACAAGTGGTTCCAGTAGGCAAAGGCTTCCGGATAGTCGATATAGCGGCGCGGCATGCCCTGACGGCCCAGAAAGTGCTGCGGGAAGAATGTCAGGTTTGCGCCGATGAAGAACATGAAAAAGTGCAGCTTGCCGGCCCATTCCGGGTATTGGCGACCGCTCATCTTGCCGATCCAGTAGTACATACCGGCAAAGATCGCGAACACGGCGCCAAGGCTCATCACATAGTGGAAATGCGCCACCACATAATAGGTGTCATGATAAACCCGGTCCAGCGCGGCCTGGCTGAGCACGATGCCGGTTACCCCGCCAACCGTGAACAGGAACAGGAAACCCAGCGCAAACAGCATGGGGGTTTTGAATTCGATCGAGCCGCCCCACATGGTGGCAATCCAACTGAACACCTTGATGCCCGTGGGCACGGCAATGACCATGGTGGCCAGCATGAAATAGCTTTGCTGAGACAGGCTGAGGCCCACGGTATACATGTGATGCGCCCAGACGACAAAGCCGAGCACGCCGATCGCAACCATCGCATAAACCATGGGCAGATAGCCAAACACCGGCTTTTTCGAGAAGGTGGCGATCACGTGGCTGATGATGCCGAAACCGGGCAGGATGATGATGTAAACCTCCGGATGGCCAAAGAACCACAGGATGTGCTGATAGAGGATCGGATCGCCACCACCGGACGGATCAAAGAAGGTGGTGCCAAAGTTGCGATCCGTCAGCAGCATGGTGATGGCACCAGCCAGCACCGGCAGGCTCAGCAGAATCAGCCAGGCGGTGACGAAGATCGACCAGGCAAACAGCGGCACCTTGTGCAGGGTCATGCCCGGTGTGCGCATGTTCAAAAACGTGGTGATCATGTTGATGGCGCCAAGGATCGAACTGGCGCCGGAAAGATGCACGGCAAAGATCGCCAGATCCATCGACATGCCGGCTTCGGTGGTCGAGAGCGGCGGGTAAAGCACCCAGCCAACACCTGACCCCAACTGGTCATTGCCGCCAGGGGACAGCATCGAGGCCACACCCAGGCTGGTCCCGGCAACATACAGCCAGTAGCTGAGGTTGTTCATGCGGGGGAACGCCATATCGGGCGCGCCGATCATCAGCGGCATGAAATAGTTGCCAAAACCGCCGAACAGGGCCGGAATGACAACAAAGAACATCATCAGTACACCGTGGTAGGTGATGAAAACATTCCACATATGCCCGTTTGGCGTACATTCACGCGTGGCATCCGCAACAAAGCGCATGCCTTCCATGCACATGTACTGCACCCCCGGATTCATGAGCTCCATGCGCATGTAAACGGTAAACAGGACCGAGATGAATCCCACCGCCGCGCCGGTGAAGAGATAGAGAATCCCGATATCCTTGTGGTTTGTCGACATGAACCAGCGGGTAAAGAAACCCGGCTTCGCATGGTCGTCATGGCCGTGGATTGCTGCGTCCGCCATGTAGTGCCTCCCTGTTCGTACTCGTTGGCCTGCCGGTTGATCCGTCAGGCGCGCTTCCCGTGTGACTTTATCACTTTATTTTGATCCAGCGAAAGATGTTTTTCACATATTCATATGCATATTTCGCGACAAAAAGACCCGCAGCGGAGATTTTCCGGCTGCGGGTCGTTGTTTTTCCGGCAAACAGGCCGGGTCTTCAGGTTTTATTCTGCTTTCGGGCCAACCGAGGCCAGATAGGCCGCAACGTCTTCACCGCCCTTTTTCAGCTTGAAGGACATTTTTGTTTTCGGGGCCTGATCATGCGCTTTCAGGAAATCCTTCGGGTTGGTGACCCATTCGGCCAGGGTTGCCTCGTCCCAGACAAAACCGCTCTCACCAAGTGCTTTCAGCGATTTGCTGTATTTGAAACCGTCAACGCTGCCTGCCTGACGACCAATGACGCCGTAAAGATTGGGGCCGGTTTTGCCGCCTTTGAAGATCACTTCGTCACCATTGACGATCATGTGGCAGGCCTTGCACTTCTTGAATGCCTTTTCGCCTTTGGCGGCATCACCTTCGGCCAGGGCCGGAACTGCAATCATTGTCACCGCCAGAACGGCGAATGTGCGGAGAGTTTTCATTTCTTGCCTCATCAATTAGGATTCGCGCTTACGTTGGGTATTTAGCGGATGCAAGGTTAATAAAAAAGGGGACCTTTTAGCATATTGGCGCAATTATGCGAAAACGGCGTGAAACTGGCGCTTTAGGGCCACATCCACGTCGTCCATGCTGACCGGAAGCCCAAGATCGACCAGGCTGGTGACACCGTGCCGGGTTATTCCGCAGGGCACGATTCCGTTGTAATGGTCCAGATCCGGCTCGACGTTGATCGACAATCCGTGAAAGCTGACCCATTTGCGCAGACGCACACCGATGGCCGCGATCTTGTCCTCATGCGCTGTGCCGTCCGGGTTGCGCGGTTTTTCCGGGCGCACAACCCACACCCCGACGCGCCCTGCACGACGCTCTCCGGTGACATTGAATTCTGCCAGGGTGGCGATCACCCAGTCTTCCATCTGGCGCACGAATTTGCGCACATCGTGGCCGCGCGCACCGACGTTCAGCATCACATAGGCAACGCGCTGGCCGGGGCCGTGATAGGTGTATTGGCCACCGCGCTTGCTGGGATAAACCGGAAAGCGGTTCGGGTCGGTCAGATCGGCGGTTCTTGCGCTGGTGCCCGCGGTATAGATCGGCGGATGCTCCAGCAGCCAGATGGCCTCATCCGCTGTGCCCGCTGCAATCTCTGCAGCGCGGCTTTCCATTTGCGCGACGGCAAATTCATAGTCGGTCAGACCGGTTGAGGTGATCCATTCCACCATCGTTGCCCTGCTTTCCTTCTGCAGCCCGTCTGTGGCATTGTTGTGCCGCGTTGTCAAAGGTTTGACATTGCGCCTTGCTGTCAGTTTTTGACAGTACCGGGTGCTATGTATGGCCTGACTGTCGGGGTGTTGGGCCAAGACAGATGACTGACCTGCACAAAGGAAAGCCGATGCCGGAAAACTGGATTGCCGTGGCCTGCGCCGAACATGTCCGTATTGGCCTGGATGGCGGGTTCATGCAGGTCAATCACGGCAGGCGGGCGCCGCTTGAAAGGGTTCGGCCCGCGGACCGGGTGGTCTATTATTCCCCGAGCGAGAAGCTGCGCCAACCCGACGGGTTGCAGTCCTTCACGGCCATTGGGCAGGTCGCCGCCGGAGTTCCCTATCAGGCGACCATGCACAACGGCAGATTTCACCCCTGGCGGCGGGATGTGGACTGGTGCAAGGACACGCACACAGCAAGGATCCGCCCGTTGCTGGAGCAACTCGAATTCAGCCGTGGGAACAAGAACTGGGGCTATCCGCTGCGTCTGGGGCTGATCCGGGTCAGTGCGCATGACATGGGGCTGATTGCCACGGCGATGCGGGCGGATCCGGCCGGGTGGGGATAGCGCCA
>JALSRG010000073.1 GCA_026984915.1 Marinosulfonomonas sp.
CAGACCAGCCGATACAGCTTGCGTTCAGGCGATCTTGTCTCATATATCTGCAATTCATCAGATTTGATCGCCATTTCAACCCCCCGGATTCCTTCAGAAAGCCAGCATGACCCTTCCTTTTGCAAATGTCGCGGATCTGCTTGTCAAAGGCGATCCAGCCCGGATGGGGCGACGGGCCCTGATCGACCGGCGCGGTGAAATCAGCCATGGCGATCTGGCCGCACAGGTGCAGGAGATTGCCGGGCAGTTCACCGGCCTTGGCCTGCAGGCGGGTGACCGGGTCGCGGTGATTGTGGACAAGCGTATTGAATGCGTTGCCACGATGTTTGCCTGTTTCCTCGCGCGTCTGGTGCTGGTGCCGGTCAATCCACAACTGAAAGCGCGCCAGATCACACATATTCTGTCTGACAGTGGTGCGCGCCTGCTGCTGGGGGGCGAAAACCGGGCGCCGGTTCTGGCGGCGTTTGACGGGAACCCTGTTCTGGCGGCAACGGTTTCGCCCAAGGGAAGGGTTGTGCCATTGGCCACATCCACCCCCCTGCCCGCACCGCGTGCGCCGGCGCCGGGGTTTGAGGATCTGCCACTGGCAACGCTGTTTTACACCTCGGGCTCTACCGGCCTGCCCAAGGCCGTGGCCACAACCCATGCCAACATTCTGGCCGGCGCCGAGAGTGTGCGCCGTTATCTCGACAATACGGCTGACGATGTGATCCTGGCCATTCTGCCGCTCAGTTTTGACGCCGGGTTCAGCCAGTTGACCACCGGGTTTCTGGCCGGCGCGCGCGTGGTGCTGCAGGATTACCTGATGCCCAACGATATTTCCCGCGCCTGCGCCCGTCACCATGTGACCGGCATCACCGGTGTGCCGGCGATCTGGACAGCGGCGCTGGCGGCGAAATGGCAGGATGAGGCCCGCGCGCGCATTCGCTATTTTGCCAATACCGGCGGGCATTTGCCGCATGAGCGCATTCTTCAGTTGCAGGAACTTTTTCCCAATGCCCTGCCTTATCCGATGTATGGGCTGACCGAGGCCTTCCGTTCCACCTATCTGCCGCCTGACAAGGTGATGCAGAAAAAAGGCTCGATGGGCCGGGCCATTCCCGGCGCCACGCTATGCGTGGTGGATGAGACCGGTGAGGAATGCGCCCCGAACGTCGCCGGAGAACTGGTGCACGCCGGCCCCACCGTAGCGGCAGGTTACTGGAACAATCCCGAAGAAACCGCCCGGCGGTTTCGCCCGGCGCCCCCGGCCCTGACCCGGCGCGGCATCACCGGAACGGTGGTGTTTTCCGGAGATCTGGTGGCGGCGGATGCCGAGGGCTTTCTCTATTACAAGGGGCGCGGTGACGCGCAGATCAAGATTTCCGGCAACCGGATTTCCTTTGCCGAGATCGAGGATGCGGCTCTGACTCACCCGAAAGTGCGGGCCTGTGTGGCTGGGGGCCACAAAACCGACCTTGCAGATGATCCGGTTCTCGTCCTGTTTGTCGAGGGCGCAGCAGACGCCGGCCTGGCCGATGATCTGCGCAATCATTTGCGGGCCGAGTTGCCCGGTTATGCGGTGCCGTCCGAAATTGTGCTGCACGACCGCCTTGTTGTGAACACCAACAACAAATATGACGTCAAACGCATGCTCGCCGAGCATTTTGACGGCAACTGAAGGAAGCGCATTTGGAACAGATCGAAATCTGCAACCGGATCGGCGGCCTGACCGCCCGAGAACTGGACGCCCTGAGTGCCGGTGCCCCGGCCTATTTCTATGAGCGCGCCAAGATCAACGGGCGTATCGCAGAGCTGCGCGCCGCCCTGCCGGAAGGGCTGAAGCTGGCCTATTCGCTGAAGGCCAATCCATTTCAGCCACTGGTGCACCTGCTTCTGGGGCAACTGGAGGGCGCTGACGTCACCTCTTACGCTGAAATGGTCTCGGCCCTGAATGCCGGGGTGGCGGCGCAAGACATCATGTTTGCCGGTCCGGCCAAAAAACCTGCGGAAATGCGGGCGGCAGTGGCGATGGGGGTGGGCATGTGCGTCGAATCCCTGCGCGAAATGCGCGCGCTGGCCGAAATCGGCCGGGATCTGGGCCGGCCGGCGCGGGTGCTCCTGCGCCTCAACCCGGAGTTTACCCTGAAAGGCGCCGCCATGCGCATGGGTGGCGCACCCACCCAATTCGGCCTGAACAGTGACGATCTGCCCGCGGTCTGGGAAATTTTGGCTGACCCGATGCTGCAGTTTACCGGCATTCATATCTACTGGGGTTCGCAGTGCCTTTCGGAAAGCGCCATTGAAGAGGCCCAGGCCACATCGGTGGATCTGATCGAAAGCCTGGCGCCGCATTTTCCGCGGGCGCCGGAAATTCTCAATCTCGGCGGTGGTTTCGGCATTCCCTATTTTGCCAAGGATACCCCGCTTGACCTGCCACTTGTCGGGCAGAATTTCAGACCGCTTCACGCGCGGCTTTCAGGCGGGTTTCCCCAGGCTGATATTTATCTGGAGCTTGGTCGTTATCTGGTGGGTGAGGCTGGCACCTATGTCAGCACCGTGGTTGACCGGAAAATCTCGCACGGGGTGGAATTTATTGTCACCGATGGCGGCATGCATCATTTTCTGGCCGCATCGGGCAATCTGGGCCAGAAAATCCGCCGCAACTATCCGATCTGCGTCATTCCCACAGAAGAGCGGCCATCCGGCGGCGATATGCAGGACTATCAGATTGTCGGCGCGCTCTGCACCCCGATTGACCTGTTGGGGCACCGTCTGAGCGGGCCAGGGATTGAGGTTGGCGACAAGATCGGTATCCGCTGCGCCGGCGCCTATGGAAAATCATCCAGCCCGCTGGATTTTCTCTCGCACCCGCATCCGGGCGAGTTTATCGTCTGAAGGTGGCGCATCTGTCAGGCGCATATGTAAACCAGTTCAAGGAGTTCGAGCATGGACAATAAAAGCGAAACCCTTTCCCGCGCGGATGTCGTCGGGCAGGTGCGTGACATTGTGGTCGAGGCCCTGCGCGCGCAGAAAATGGCCAACAGCATCGGCGAAGAGACCTATCTGGAAAATCTGGGGCTGGATTCGCTCAATATTGTCGATGTGTTTCTGGGGATCGAGCAGAAATTCGGGGTTGAATTCGATGACGAGGAACTGGATCTTTCGGTGCTGGAAACCGTAGGCACGCTGGCCGATTTTGTGATGCAGGCCAAAGGACAGGCCGGCTGAGCCGGCGGGGCACAGAGGTGGAACCGGCACAAACATCCCCGGGGCCAGAAAATGGCACAACCGGCCCGCTGGTTTCGATAATCATGGTCAGCTACAACACGGCCGAGATGACCGTGGCCGCAATCCGATCGCTCTATGAAACCGCAGCAGATGTGGATTTTGAGCTGTTCGTTTACGACAATGCCAGCGCGGACGGATCCGCAGATGCCATCGCCGCGGCCTTTCCTGCCAATGAATTCCCGAACCTCACGCTGGTGCGGCTTGACGAAAATGTCGGCTTTGCCAAGGCCAACAATATGGCGGCGAAACAGGCACGTGGGCGCTACCTCCTGCTGCTGAATCCCGATACGGTGGTGCTGCAAGACGCGGTGCAGAACCTGCTGGCCTTTGCCGCCCGCCGCCCTGCGGCGCGCATCTGGGGCGCGCGCAACCTGTTGGGGGATGGCACGCTCGACCAGGGCTCATGCTGGGGCGAAATGACTCTCTGGGCGGTGTTCTGCTTTGCCTCCGGGCTTGAGAGCCTGTTCCCGAATTCGTCTCTGTTTCGGCCCGAAGGATATGGCGGCTGGGATCGCACCACTGAGCGCGAAGTGGTGGTGATTACCGGGTGTTTCTTTTTGGTCGAGGCTGACCTGTGGCACGAACTGAGCGGTTTTGACGAACGCTTTTTCATGTATGCCGAAGAGGCAGATTTTTGTTTGCGCGCGCGGGCGCTGGGTGCCGCACCACGCTTTACCCCCGAGGCCGAGATCATTCACTATGGCGGGGCTTCGGAAAATCTGCGGGCGCGCCAGATCGCCAAGATTTTCGCGGGCAAGATATCCCTGGCGAAAAAACACTGGCCCGGCTGGAAGGTGGCAATCGTGCGGCTCTTTTATCGCCTCGCGGTGCTGGTGCGCTGGTTTGGCTACAGCCTGCTGGGCCGTCTGCCCGGCAAATCCGCCCGCCGGGAAACGGCATCGCAGTGGGGCGAGGTCTGGAAGATGCGCAAAACCTGGCTGGCCGGGTATTAGGTCTACGCCCTAGCGCATTGATTTGAGCAGTTTTTTTGCCTCGCCGATCAGCCGGCTTTTCAGGCGGCTGTGGGTTTTGGTCAGCCGCTCCAGATCAAAATCAACGCCCTCGTGCCAACTGAACCGGCGCTGGAACCAGTGCCCCGGCCGGCTGAACCCCGGATCCGAGGTAAAGACCTGTTTGTATCCGGCGCGCCACAAGGCCCCGAGCACTGCTTGCCGGTAAGAGCCGAACGGCAGGGCGGCAATATCCACAGGGGCCGGCAGAATCTGGTCGAGGGTCGCTTTCGAGCCGGCGATTTCCGCTTTCAGCTCCTCCCTGCCAAGTCTGGCCCAGGGCAAATGGTCCACACCGTGGCTGCCGATACCAAAGCCGTCTGCGGCCAGGGTGCGCAGATCCTCGGCATCCAGATAACCCGCATGCGCAAGCCGCCCGGTGCAGGGAAAGAAAATGCCCGGCAGGTCCAGATCCTTCAGCAGGGGGGCTGCAATTTCGATGTCGCTCTTGTTGCCGTCATCAAATGTCAGCAACAGATGCAGGTTCATTTCCCGGGCCTGTCGAGCCACGTCAGAGACCAGTTTGTGAAAGTCGCCCTCGCCAATCCAATAGGGCTTTTCAGCCTCGGGCACGGTTGCGGTCGGCGTGCCGATGCCGTGAAAATTCAGGATCACCTGTTGCGGTCTGTAGCTCATGGGCATCTGGCTCGCATGATTGGGCGCGGCGTACAAGCCGGAATGGCTGCACAAGGCTGGACTTTCCCCGGCCTGCATGGTCTCACTTGCTGCAACAGTCACAATCACCCGTTTCCCGCATGAAAATCCGCCAGATAGAGAAAACCGACCTGCCCGCCGTGCAAGCGCTGCTCGGCGAAGGCTTTCCCCGCAAATCGTCGGCTTATTGGCAAAGGGCGCTGGAAACATTGGCTGCGCGGCCGCAAATCGGCGATCTGCCCCGCTTTGGCATGCTGCTTGAAACAGATGGGCAGACAGAAGGCGTGATGCTGATGATTGCTTCGGAAACCGCCGGACGGGCCTTTTGCAACCTGTCCAGCTGGTATGTGCGCCCGGCGGCACGCAAATATGCGCCCTTCCTGTTCCAGAGATCACTGCGCTGGAAAGGCGTGACCTATACCGATTGTTCCCCTGCCGCCCATGTGCTGCCGATCAT
Organism: Marinosulfonomonas sp.; assembly: GCA_026984915.1. Lineage (GTDB taxonomy): Bacteria > Pseudomonadota > Alphaproteobacteria > Rhodobacterales > Rhodobacteraceae > WFVA01. The sequence continues at coordinate 5,392 of JALSRG010000073.1, forward strand.
CGAAAAGTTTGGGTTCAGGCCCTATTCCGGCGGAACATTGTTGCTGGATGGTCGCGCGGGGCTGCGGCGCGGCGCAGAATTACAGACCCTGACAAACGATAATCTGGGCCGGATCGACCCCGCGTTGCGCGCATCAATCATGGCGCACCTGGCATACGGCTGCCAGGGAATCCTGCTGGAAGAGCCGAACCAGCCTCCGACCCCCCTGCTCTACCGCAAGGCCCGGCTCAGGCGCCATGTTCCGGCGGCCCGCTTTCTGTTTGGCGATCCCGGACTGGTTGCCCGAAACGCAGGGCCGCTGATGCGCCGGCTGCTGGGGCGCGGCATTGTGCTGGCGCTGGTCGATGCCCGCTTGGGCGAAACTTATACAACCGGGCGAATCCTGCCCGACTACAGCCGCCGCTATTTCAAGGGCGATACAGCGCCCGTGATCGGGGATCTGCGCGAAACCGAAATGGCACTGTTCGGATTCTGACACAGTTCCAGCCGCATCAGCCCATGCGTTGCGGTTGCCTGTTTCCGCTTGCGGCGCTAACCTCTCCTGACCAATGAAACTGCCCTATTGCAAGACCGGATCATGCCCTCAGAAACGCCGCCGACCCACTATAAAAAGGCCAGAACCTATGGCCTCAATCACCTGTCGGGCCTGCGCAATGCGCTGGTGGGGCTGAAACGTCTCTATTATCGCCACCTGTGGGGCATGGATATTCACCCCACGGCGCAATTTTCGCTGTCGACCAAATTCGACCGCACCTTCCCCAAGGGGGTGCATGTGGGCCCTTACAGCTATGTGGCGTTCGAGGCCCGGATTCTGACCCATGACCGCACCCGCGGGCTCTATCTGCACACCCGTATCGGCCAGAACTGTTTCATCGGGGGCCGCAGCATGATTTTGCCGGGGGTGGAAATTGGTGACAACTGCATTGTCGGCGCCGGCGCCATCGTGACAAAATCGGTGCCGCCGCGCTCTGTTGTGGCCGGCAACCCGGCCCGCATTCTGCAATCGGATATCGAAGTCACACAATACGGGCGGTTTGTAACGGCCGACGCCACCGAGCACGATCTGGCCGTGCGGGGTGATGCATGAGGCACCTGTTTTTCAGCCGAAAGCAGACAACCCGCGGGCAATTTCAACCCAGGCCGTATGGTGCCGCCGAATGGCGGCTGAACTTGTTGACAGCGCCATGGAATTCTCTGTTCTCTTCAGCCGTATAATCAGATTCGGATGAATACGATGAAAGCTGTTATCTATTCCGCTTTTTATGGAGATAAAGAACCGCTGAACCCGGATTGCTTTGGCAACTGGCATGGCGTTGACCGGGTTATTCTGACGGATAATCCTGATCTTTGCGCCCCGCATGCCGATGTGGTTTTTGATCCTTTGGATGGGCTGGACCCGGCCCGCGCCTCACGCCGCGGCAAATTGCAGCCACACAAGTATTTCGCCGATTATGACTGGAGTCTATATATCGACAACAATGCCCGAATGCGGGCTGATCCTCTGGATCTGTTCAAAATGGCCGCGCGCCAGACAAAATCCGGTTTTCATTGTTTTCGCCACAAGATGCGCGACTGTATTTATGACGAGGCCCGGGCCTGCATGCGCATGGGCAAGGATGATCCGGACATCATCACAAAACAGATGGCCCGGTTCCGGGCAGCCGGGTATCCGGAGAGAAACGGCCTGATCACCGCCACCTTCCTGCTGCGCCAGCACAACAGACCCATACTGCAAGTCTTGGGTGAATGCTGGTTTGACATGATCGTGCGTGGCAGCCGCCGCGATCAGCTGGCGTTCGACTATATCGCCTGGCAGATGGCTTTCAAGCCGGATTTTCTGGAGGGCACGACGGTAGACAACGCCTATATGCAGTGGCCGATCTATCCTGAATCTGTCCGCCGACAGGACTTTGCCGCCGCGCTTGCGGGTTAGATGTATCGGTCAGGGAATTCAGGCAAGGTTAGGCAATAAACCACCCGGATCAAACCGATTTTATCCCCCTGGGCCGCCCGTCTGGCGCCATCGGCGGATTTCTGCGCTTTCCAAAAGCGAAACAAAGCACAAATATGCCCATTATTATCCATGACGCTGCCAGGGGTTACACTGACAAAATTCGCGTTTTAACTACGCCATGAGCCACTCACTCACGCGGATGTTTCCAAATCCTGTACCCCTCGGAAACTCTGCACCCTCAGGTTGATTAGTTTTCCCCGGTTCCCGGCCGGGAAAGAAGAGGCTGTGTTTCCGGCCATTCTTTCCGGCATCAAAGCTATGCGCGAGAGAAACACGACTAATGCCCGCCCACACCACAACAAAAAGCACGGCCCTGCGCCATAAATGGCCCACAAATTGCCCCATTTCCGCCGCGCGCGGCCCCAACTTTTGCGGGAATTACTCCTCCTTATGGAAACAATGGCTTCCTTGGGCTGTAATGGAGCAAAGTAATATGAGGGTCAGTATTTCCCGAAAGGTAACGGGGTCGAAAACCGCCGGGTTCCTGTGTCTGACTCTTCAGGCAGAGGCCGGACAGACTGCAAACCGGGCAGCAGATATTGCCGCGGTGGTTTTGTCATGCCCGACAGCCTCTGATGCCCTGCGCGCCGCATTGGCAAGTGAAATCACCCGACGGGCCGATCCCTTGCCGGTCTTGAGCGCCCCCGCCCCGCAAAAGAATGCCCTGCATGTAACTCTGGATGTGACCCGGAAGACAGACGATATCCTGGAAGGTCGTCTGATCTGGTGGCGCGCTGACCGCGCCCGCCATACCGGGCCGCTGGTCGAGGTTTCATCCATGGATACCCCCCTGAATGCCCAGGCGCTGCATGGTTTTGTACGCGGGCTGATGCAGGTCTCTGATCTGCCTTTGTAATTGAGCTGCCGGCGTGCACTCACGCGCCCTGAAGGAGAATGACATGTGTGAAATCTGCGCCTCGTTGCGACCGTTTGCAGAAAACTGCGACTACAGCGATCTTGACCAGAAGGCAGCCTTTGCCAACAGTGGCGACGGTCTGGCGGCCGCTGTCGACATGGCCGGTACCGGCTCCGGGGGCAATGCGGCCCCGCTGCCGACATACACGCTGGACCAGATTGCCCTGCAACTGACCAATGGGTATTGGGAGAGCACCGGGCGCGCCGCGCGGCATTTCAACGTGCATTCCGGCGATACGCTGACGGTAGATGTTTCGGCCCTGACAAGTGCCGGACAGACTTTGGCACATCGGGCCCTGGACGCCTGGTCCGCGGTAACCGGCCTGAATTTCCAGTATGTCAATAATGGCTCCAGCACCGGCGTAACCGTCACGGAAACCGCGGATGCGGCCGCCAGTACCAGCACAGCCTACAGCATGAATGTCGGCGATGTGTTTACCGGCAATCTTTCCGCAGCCGGAGACGAGGACTATATCAGGATCCAGCTTCAGGCCGGTCAGCAATATACCATTACCCTGGCCGGGGACGGTTCCTCGGGAGAGCTGGTTGACCCTTATCTGCGCCTGCGCAGCGCCAGTGGCGCCATTCTGGCCCAGGATGACGACAGCGCCGGCAACTTTGATTCCCGCATCGTCTTCACCGCAACCTCCAGCGGCACCTATTACATTGACGCCGGCTCCTATAACAACCTGCGCGCCGGCTCCTATCGTGCCGAAGTGCAGACCGGGTCTGTCGGCAATACCAATATCACCTTTGATGACAGTGCTTCGGGCGCGTTCACCAATTCGACGGTCAGCGGCAGCACGATTCTGTCTTCCCAGGTCAATATCTCGCAAAGCTGGATATCCAGCTATGGCTCCGGCGCCGACGGCTCGGCGCCCGACAGTTATACGTTCCAGACCTATATCCATGAAATCGGCCATGCCCTGGGGCTGGGCCACGGGGGAAATTATAACGGCTCTGCGAGCTACAGTTCCGATGCCTCTTATGCCAATGACAGCTGGCAGGCGAGTGTCATGTCCTATTTCAGCCAGAGCGCCAACACCGCGATCAGTGCAACCTATGCCTTTCCGGTCACGCCGATGCTGGCCGATATCGTCGCCATCCAGAATCTTTACGGAGCGGCAACCACAACCCATCTGGGCAACACGGTTTACGGAGAAAACTCGACCGCCGGCGATTATCTCGACGACTTCCTCAATCTTTCACATACAGTGGCGCTGACGCTCACGGATAACGGTGGGGTCGACACGTTGGATCTGCACTCGCAGACTGTTGCGCAGCACGTCAACCTCAACGCCGAAACCGTTTCGGACATCAACGGCAAGGTCGGCAATCTCTCGATCGCCCGGGGCACCGTGATTGAAAATGCCATGACCGGCAGCGGCAATGACACAATCGTCGGCAACGGGGCAGGCAACCGGATACATGCCGGAGGCGGCAACGACACGCTGCAAGGCAATGCCGGCAATGA
>JALSRG010000074.1 GCA_026984915.1 Marinosulfonomonas sp.
CTAGCCGGCCGGTTTTTCCAGCCGGAAACGCAGCGACAGGCAGGACATGCCGCCATCCAGCTTTGCGCATTCGCTGTTTCCGATCTCGCGGACATCATAGCCGGCCCGGCGCAGGCGCGCGGCGGTTTTTGCAAACCCCGCCGGCATGATCACCAGATCGTTGAAGCGGATCGCATTGGCTGCGGCTTCTTCGCCTTCGCAGGTGTGGATGACATTGTAGCCGGAAAAACAGCCCGACGCGTCGAGGCGCGGGGTAGACAGGATGGTATCCGCGTCCAGCAGCGAACAATCGGTTTTGAAATGCAGCACCCCCGGCGGCGTCTCGACGGCCCGAACCTTGTGGCCCCAGTCGCCGACCAACCGGGCAAGCTCGGCGATCCCTTCGCGGCTGGTCCGGTCAGACAGGCCGACAAGGATTTCACCGGGCATGGTCAGGATATCCCCACCCTCGATCGTGCCGGGGCCTCTGATTTCGCGCACATTTTCAAACAGTTGCCTGATGGTCGGGGCCATATGCGCCACCTCGCCGGCGCGTGATGCCGTGCCGGGGCGCAACAGCACGGCCCCCTGTGGCAGGCAAAGCGCCACATCCTCGACAAAAACCGAATCCGGATAATCCTCCAGCGGCGGCAACTCGATAATTCTGGCCCCGGTCTGGCGCAAGGCGGCCATATAGGCGGCATGATCGGCCAGCATCCGGGCATGGTCCGGCGGCCCGGTATCCTCGGCCCGCAGGCCGCTGACCACCGATTTTCCGGGGCGGCGGGTGATTGCGTGATCAAACTGATGGATCGGGTGAGACATGCGTTTTTCCGGCCGTTCACAAGGGTATTGCAGCAGGGAAATCCTGCCGATTGCAGATAGGCTGATCCGGCCTGCAAGGTCAATGCGTCCCCGATCTGCAGCGGCGGGCGATTTCCCTCTTCACAAGGGGCGGACAAGGGGCTATGTAGCGCCGCACTACCTGATCACGTGCGGTCGTGGCGGAATTGGTAGACGCGCAGCGTTGAGGTCGCTGTGGGGTAACACCCGTGCGGGTTCGAGTCCCGCCGACCGCACCAGCAGGGATCTCCAGCAGGCCTTGCAGACGGCAAATCCCCGATATGGAAAACGTATGGATTTTGTATGGATTTCGTATGGGCGGCGGTCCGTTTCCCACCGCCTTCCTGCCAGGCTTCCTGCGGCGCATGGTCGTGGTTGAAACCGGGGCGAGATGGTTTGCCATTGAGACCCGTCAACGGCACAGGGAATCTGTTTGGGTCGGGTGGCCCCCATTGCCGACAGTCATCTGATTACCTGGGCTGCGGCTTCCCAAAAGCAGTTTTTGGTTGAGCGGGCTGCCTTTCAGAGCAGCGAAAGCCGGCTGAGCGGGCAAAGCGGGTATTTATCACGAAAATCGTGTTGCTCTCGCTGTAAACAAGCCTGCCACAAAGAGACAGCTAGCACCGCCACGATTAAGCAGTCGCATTGCGCCCGGCTTTTGGAAGTGATCACGGAGTCCGTTTGCAAAGAACAGCCAAAGCAGAGTGTTCAATGTAGCGACACCAACAAAGGTGGCCGTAAGAATCGAAAATTGGAAAAAGACAGGCCCCGAAACGTCTACGAACTGCGGGACAAACGCTACATAAAAGATAGGCCCCTTCGGGTTCAATGCGCTGATCAGGAAAGACCGCCAAAATAATGATATCAACGGTTGCGCTTCTGTTTTGTCTTGCGTCAATGAATCCTGAACCGGAGCAAGCCAAAGTAAATAGGCCATCCAGATCAGATATGCTGCACCAGCAAGTTTAAGCAGTGAAAACAGGTAAGCTGATGTGGCTAAGACAGCACCAGCGCCAGCAAGCGACAATGTCATCGCAATTAACGCGCCCATGGACACGCCGGGTACCGTTGCAAACCCGGAACGCTTTCCATCCCGGATTGCATAGTTGATGGTGAGGATAATGTTCGGCCCTGGGATCAGGACCACGATGGAACTCGCTATCGCGAAAGCAAGCCATGTCTCAAAACTCATATGCCAATCCATTCAATTGCAATCTTGCCAGCACATGATCACAAATGGAACCTTTTTGAAAGGCGGTTTTGGTTGGCGAACTATTGGCAGGTTTGGGCTCATTGCCGCCATTGGTGGCAGGTTTTGTCAAATGGGGGTGGAGTGATTGCTTGCTTTTCGGCAATTGAATCTGAAGGTCGGTAGCTACAGCGAACATTCACTTTCCGCTCTTTCGCCAACTCCCGCAAACACCGCATCCAACCAGCCGCATATTGGCCGCCGGGCTGTCGGGGAATGAAAAAGGGCGCCCACGGCGCCCTTTTGTCTGCTTGGGGTGATTGGCCCTAGCAGCTGTAGTACATCTTGTATTCCACCGGGTGGGGCGTGTGTTCAAAGGCGTAGACCTCTTCCCATTTCAGCTCCATGTAGCCGTCGATCTGGTCCTTGGTGAAGACATTGCCGGCCAGCAGGAATTCGTGATCCGCCTCCAGGGCCTCCAGGGCTTCGCGCAGGCTGGCGCAGACCGTCGGGATGTCGGCCAGTTCCTCGGGCGGCAGATCGTAGAGATCCTTGTCGGAGGCCGGGCCCGGATCAATCTTGTTCTTGATGCCGTCCAGGCCGGCCATCAGCAGGGCGGCAAACGCCAGATAGGGGTTGGCGGCCGGATCCGGGAAGCGGGCCTCGACCCGTTTGGCCTTGGGGCTTTCGGCCCAGGGAATGCGCACGCAGCCCGAGCGGTTGCGGGCGGAATAGGCGCGCAGCACCGGCGCCTCAAACCCCGGGATCAGCCGCTTGTAGCTGTTGGTGGCCGGGTTGGTGAAGGCGTTCAGGGTTTTCGCGTGTTTCAGGATGCCGCCGATGAAATACAGCGCCTCTTGTGACAGGTCGGCGTATTTGTCGCCGGCAAACAGCGGCTTGCCGTCTTTCCAGACCGACATGTTCACATGCATGCCGGTGCCGTTGTCGCCGGCAATGGGTTTGGGCATGAACGTCGCGGTTTTGCCATAGGCATGCGCGACGTTGTGAATGACGTATTTGTATTTCTGCAGCTCATCCGCCTGTTTCACAAGGCTGTCGAAGACCAGGCCAAGCTCATGCTGGCAGGAGGCTACCTCGTGGTGGTGTTTGTCGACCTTCATGCCCATGCGTTTCATGGTCGAGAGCATTTCGCTGCGGATATCCTGCGCGTCATCCACCGGGTTGACCGGGAAATAGCCGCCCTTGACGCCGGGGCGATGGCCCATGTTGCCCATTTCGTATTCGGTGTCGGTGTTCCAGGAGGCGTCGATCGCGTCCACCTGATAGCTGACCTTGTTCATCTCGACCGAGAAACGCACATCGTCAAACAGAAAGAATTCTGCCTCGGGGCCGAAATAGGCCACATCGCCAATGCCCGTGGATTTCAGATAGGCCTCGGCCTTCTCCGCGGTTGAGCGCGGATCGCGCGCGTAGGCCTCGCCGGTATCCGGTTCATGGATAGAGCAGTGAATGCACAGGGTTTTTTCCGCATAGAAGGGATCGAGATAGGCGCTGTCCACATCGGGGATCAGCTTCATGTCGGATTCATCGATGGATTTCCAGCCGGCGATGGAAGAGCCGTCAAACATGAAGCCTTCTTCGAGGAAATCCTCGTCAACCTGATCTGACAGCAGTGTCACATGCTGCAACTTGCCGCGCGGATCGGTAAAACGGATGTCGACGTATTCCACGTCTTCTTCCTTGATGAGTTTGAGAACGTCAGCTTTGCTCATGTGACCCTCTTTCCTGATTGAGTTGTTGATTTGGTCCGGTGTGCAGGCCGCAACCGGGATGAATGCATGCCGTCAATGGCTACAGGGCTTCCTGGCCGGATTCACCGGTGCGGATACGGATTGTCTGTTCGACATTGGAAACAAAGATTTTGCCGTCGCCGATCTTGTCGGTGCGGGCCGCGTTGATGATGGCCTCGATGGCGCTGTCGACCATATCGGCAGCCATCACCACCTCGATCTTTACCTTTGGCAGGAAGTCCACCACATATTCCGCGCCGCGATACAGTTCGGTATGGCCCTTCTGGCGGCCAAACCCCTTGACCTCGATCACCGAGAGGCCCTGCACGCCCACGTCCTGCAATGCCTCTTTCACCTCGTCCAGCTTGAACGGCTTGATGATGGCTTCAACCTTTTTCATGGTGCGACTCCCCTAGCGACGCGCGAATTCACCCTGACAGACCACTTTCCCTGCGCTGCGACAATTGGCTATGCTGCGAACAGGGGGCGGGACAAGCAGAAAATGCAACCACATGCCTGCCAAATGAACACGACGCCTGTTTTTTGGGCAGAATTGAATCGTCAAAGGGAAAGCCATGCGTGAACTTCTGACAGCGGCCCAGATGCGGGCGATTGAACAGGCAGCAATTGAGTCGGGCCAGGTCACGGGGCTGGAACTGATGGAGCGTGCCGGGCGCGGGGTGGTTGACGCGGTGTTTGCGGCGTGGCCGGAGCTGGCCAAGGCCCCGCACCGTGCGGTGGTTTTATGTGGTCCGGGCAACAACGGCGGTGACGGTTTCGTCGTGGCGCGCCTGCTGAAGGAATGGGGCTGGCAGGTGGAGGTGTTTCTCCATGGGGATGCTGCAAGGCTGCCGCCGGATGCGAAGGTGAATTATCAGCGCTGGAAAGGGATGGGGGAGGTCAGGGGCTGGGACCCGGCAGAAATCGAAGATGTGCGGTTTGATCTGATGGTTGATGCGGTTTTTGGCGCGGGGCTGAGCCGCGCACCCGACAGCATCATCCTGGAGCCGTTGAGCAATCTTTACACCGCCGGCCAGACCTTTGACCGGCTGGTTGCCATAGATGCCCCCACCGGGCTTTGCATGGACAGCGGGCGCGCTTTTGACCGCGACTGGAGCGCGGTTTATGCCTTTCTGACGGTGACGTTCCACCGGGCGCGCGTGGGGCAGTATCTGCAGGACGGGCCGCAACACTGCGGCGAAATACGGGTTGCTGATATCGGGCTTTTGCCGGAAACTCCGGGCCGGGAAAATACGGTAAATCTGGCATCCCCCGATGCTTCCCTGCTCGGGAAACGGGGGCAGGACCACAAATACGCCCACGGTCACGCCCTGATCCTGGCCGGCCCGTCCGGCAAGGGCGGGGCGGCGCGTCTGGCGGCGCGTGGCGCGCTGCGGATCGGGGCCGGGCTGGTGACGCTGGGATGCCCGCCGGATGCCCTGGCCGAGAATGCGGCGCAACTGAATGCGATCATGTTGACGGCGGTGCATGACGCGGATGCCTTGGCGCGGATTCTGCAAGATGAGCGGATCAATGCCTTGTGTCTGGGGCCGGGGCTGGGGCTGGAACGGGCGGCGGGGCTGCTGCCTGTGGCTTTGGGCGGCGGCGGGGTACAACCCCGCCCTACGGTGCTGGATGCGGATGCGTTGACTGTGATCAGCAGGGATCCTGCGTTATTTGGCATGTTGCATGAAAACTGCGTTCTGACTCCGCACGCCGGTGAATTTGCGCGTCTGTTTCCCGATATTGCCGAAAAGCTGAACGCACCGGCCACAAAAGGCCCGGCCTGTTCCAAGCTGGACGCAACGCGTGAGGCGGCCAGACGGGCCGGCTGTGTGGTGCTGTTCAAGGGGGCGGATACGGTGATTGCCGACGCAAACGGGCGCGCGGTGATCAATTCGGCCCACTACGACCGCGCCGCGCCGTGGCTGGCGACGGCAGGGTCGGGGGATGTGCTGGCCGGGTTCATCGCCGGGCTGCTGGCGCGCGGGGCAGATCCGATGCAGGCGGCCGAAACGGCGGCGTGGTTACATGTGGAATGCGCGCGGCAATTCGGCCCCGGCCTGATCGCCGAGGATCTTCCGGAGCAATTGCCAAAGGTGTTTGGCGCATTGCGCATATGAGGAATAAGCGATGCGCGCATTGTTTGCGTCTGCTTCTGCGGCCCTGGCCTTCCACCGGGTGCGAGGGATTGCGCTGTGCCTTGCACATCGCGGGGGGCGGTTTGGCCCTGTTGTGCCAAACCGCCCCTGACGTCATGCCTTCGGCGAGGATATTTGACCCATTTGGAAGGGCAGGCCTGTCCGTGGGAGAAACCCGACAAACGGTATCGGGCATTTTCGGGACTGTCTGCGGGACACAGGAGGCCAATGGCCTGGCCGCGCGGGGTTTTCCTTCCTCAGCCGGGATTTCGGCGCCTGCGAACCGCGCTGCTATTGACGGCATGCGCCAAACCGCTGATATTTTGATGCAACCGCAGCAGCGGTGCAGAATGAACAGAACCTGATCCTTGCTTTCCGTTCCCGAGGCCGCCGCAATGGAAAAAGACCCCCGACGTTTCTTGCTGGTCACGACGGTCAAGGATGAAGGCCCGTCGATCGTGGAATGGGTGGCGCATCACCGTAACCTCGGCTTTACCGATATCATCATTTACCAGAACGATTCATTTGACGGCACCGCCAAGCTGTTGCGCACCATGGCGCGCCAGAGTCTGATCCGCTATTTTCCGAACCCCGACAAGAAACGCGCTTGGCAAAACAAGGCCTATCGGCGGGTCTCGCGGCTGGAGGCCTTTGCCAGGGCGGATTGGGTCATGGTGCTGGACGGCGACGAATTTCTGTCGATCAACGTGGGCGCGGGCAGGGTGGGTGATCTGGTAGACGCTCTGCCCGAGGGGATCAACAGCGTTCAGTTGAACTGGAAGATTTTCGGCAGTTCGTTTCGCCAGACCACATCGGACGGGCTGGTGACCGAAGATTTCGTCTGGGGCGAAGACAACGCGCGAATCCGGGAAAAACTGATCGGCTTCAAACCGTTTTTCAAGCCGTCGGTCTATACGCGCCCCGGCATTCATCGCCCCAAGGTGTTGCGCGAAGGCATGCAGGAAAGCATCTGCAACGGCTCGGGCATCAGGGTGGGCGATTTTGACGAAAAAGGCTGGCGAAGTGCCGATCCGGGTTTGCGGAGATTGGCGCAGGTCAACCATTATGTCATTCGCGACGCGCAGCGGTTCATCATCAAGTCCGATCGCGGCCGCACGTCCAACCTGCAAAGGGATGTCGCGCTAACATATTGGAATGAATATGAATTATATGACGAGATGGATTTGTCGCTGGCCAGGAAAGCCCCGCAGACGCGCGCGACAATCAAGATGATGGATCAGCTTTGCAATGGCCGGCTCGGGTTTCTGACCTATCACGCGCGCCGTCTGCAACGCGAGCGTTTCGAAATGCTGATGGCGGATCCGCAGTATCGCGAACTTTATGAGATCATTACCGACAGCCAGGCCCATTTTGCGCCGGTTCAGGCCGGGGCGGCGGAACATGGCGCACCGGATCAGGTGGCCGGCTGACGTCAGAAAAACAACCCGGCGTTCTGTTGTGCCGGGTGGCCGAGGGCAGAATCAAAAAAGGCCGAACCGGGTATGCCGGCACGGCCTTTTTCCGTGTCATTCAAGACGGTCAGGCCCGGGAATCGTCTTCGGCCTTGTCGGCATCCTCGGCTGTATCACTGGCGGTTTCCTCGCCAGCGGCTTCGGACGCCTCTTCCGAGGTTGCCGCCAACAGATCCTCGTCTTCGGAAGCGGCTGCTCCGATATCGTCGAACAGTTCGGCGATTTCGAATTCGGCCTCGGCCTCGGCTTCGGCCGCCAGCTCCTGAATGGATTTGCCGGAGGCCTGCAGATCAGCTTCTTCCTGCGAGCGGGCGACGTTCAGGGTGATTTTCGCATCAACTTCCGGGTGCAGACGTACGATAACCGCATGCAGCCCCAGTTCCTTGATCGGCGCGGCAAGAATCACCTGCTTGCGATCGACGCTGAAGCCTTCTCCGGTCGCGGCTTCGGCCGCATCGCGGGTTGAGACAGAGCCATAGAGCGACCCGGTGTCAGAGGCTGAGCGAATCACGATGAACTGCTGACCGTTCAGTTTGGCTGCCAGATCCTCGGCCTCTTTGCGGGTCTCGAGATTGCGGGCTTCCAGTTGTGCCTTCTCGGCCTCGAACTGTTTGATATTGTTTTCCGATGCGCGCAGCGCCTTGCGCTGGGGCAGCAGAAAGTTGCGGGCGTAGCCGTCTTTGACGTTCACCACATCGCCCATCTGGCCCAGTTTGGCCACGCGTTCCAAAAGGATAACTTGCATGTGCTTGGTCCTTATTTGACGACGTAGGGCAACAGGGCCAGAAAGCGCGCGCGTTTGATGGCGCGGGCCAGTTCCCGTTGCTTTTTCGCCGAAACGGCAGTGATGCGCGATGGCACGATCTTGCCCCGCTCAGAGATATAGCGCTGCAAGAGGCGGGTATCCTTGTAGTCGATCTTTGGTGCATTGTCGCCCGAGAAGGGGCACACCTTGCGACGGCGGAAAAATGGTTTGGTTGCCATTGCTTATGGTCCTTTCCTAATCTGCGTTTCTTAGCGACGTTCGCGGCGATCGCCACGGTCTTCGCGCTTCTGCATCTGGATCGACGGCCCTTCGGCATGTTCGTCAACCTTGATGGTCAGCGTGCGCATGACATCATCGTGCAGACGCATCAGGCGTTCCATTTCCTGCACAGCCGTTGCCGGGGCATCGGTGCGCATATAGGCATAGTGCCCCTTGCGGTTCTTGTTGATCTTGTAGGCCATGGTCTTGATGCCCCAATATTCGCTATCAACGAGTTTGCCGCCGTTGTCCGCGAGAATGGTACCAAAATGTTCGATGAGACCTTCGGCCTGAGCGCCGGACAGATCCTGGCGCGAAATGAAGACATGCTCATACAGTGGCATGCAGACTCCAATCATGTCTGGCGCACTTCAAAGGGTGGGGGTCTGACCTTTCCACGACCCACCCACGAGAGGCTGCGCGGTTGCATATTTGCGGAAAGGAAGCCGCCTTATACACCGCTGACAGCGGGATGCAACCCCGGCTCTTTCAGGGCGCGTAGTCGTTAATATGTCCTTAAATCGAACCGGCCATGCCGCATTTCCGTCACGAATGCCCCTTAGGTTGAGTAACATGGGAAAAATTCCGGAATTGTATCACATCGGCAGACCCGAAAGATGCGGACGGAAATGGAAAACGAGTGAGGAGCCAGAGACAATGGGCGAGAACCAGCAAGGTCATTCAGTGGGAAATCTGCAATCTGAAAAGGTTGCAAACAGGCAATTGGCCAAATCTCTGAAGAATTGCGAATGCTCAAAAGGCGTTGAAACCTACTGGGGCTATATCGTGCGCTCTGGTGCCCGCCCGAGATCCTCGGCGGCAGTCAAGCAGTGGATTTCCGGCCTGTCTGGCCTGAGCCTGGTCGTGGCCGCAGTCAGCCTCTGGATCATTCCCGGTTCTGGTTTTGGCGAGGATATCGCCGTTTTCAAATACGGCCTTTCAATTGTGCTGGGCGCGATCGGCATCCTGCTGATCTGGTTTGGCTCACAGGGCAACTGCTATGAATTGCAGGTTGATATTGCCAAGGGCGAGTTGCGCGAAGCCGTCCGCAACCGCAAAGGACAGGCGCGTTTGCTGAGCCGGGTCCCGTTCGAGCGTATCGGCAGTGTTTTCATTGACCGAGCTGCCGGCGCGGAGGGGGCGGATCTACCCCTGTTGCTGCGCTATAAGGAGACGGCGCAGGTGATCGAGGTTGCCCGCGCGCCCGAATCCGAACTGGCAATGATGCGCGACCGTCTGGCCCGCGATATTCTGGGGATGAGCGCCCTGCGCAAACGCCAGCAGGATGCGCTGAAGCGTCAGCCGCAATCATGGATGCGCACCAATAAATCTGAAAAAGCAAGCAGCGTTGCCTAGGGCGTAGACCTATAAA
>JALSRG010000075.1 GCA_026984915.1 Marinosulfonomonas sp.
GGCGGCTCCAAGAAACGCCCGTTCTACCGTATTGTCGCCACCGACAGCCGCATGCCGCGCGATGGCCGCTTTATCGAAAAGCTGGGCACCTACAATCCGTTGTTGCCCAAAGACAGCGAAGAGCGCGTAAAGATGGATATGGAGCGCGTGCAATACTGGCTGGGTCAGGGCGCAAAACCGACCGACCGGGTCTCGCGCTTCCTGGAAGCCGCTGGAATCCTTGAGAAAAAAGAGCGCGCCAATCTGAAAAAAGGTGAACCGCACGCCAAGGCCAAAGAGCGCGCCGAGGAAAAAGCCGCCAAGGCAGCCGAAGCCGCCGAGGCTGCCAAGGCCCCCGCAGAAGAACCCAAGGCGGAAGAAGCCGCAGCCGAGGAACCGGTCGGCGAAGCCACCCCGGCAGAGGCTGAAGACGCCAAGGCCGAGTAAGAAACGGAACTCAAGATCATGCCTGAATTTTCACCAACATTCCGGCAGGATTTTGATCGTTTGCTCAGGTGGCGGCGCGACGTGCGCCGCTTCCGTACAGACCCAGTTGATGACACCTTGTTGCAGGATTGCCTGAGCAGTTTCCGGCTGGCCCCGTCTGTCGGGCTGTCTGAACCCTGGCGTCTTGTTCGGGTCAAAAGCCCCGCAGCCAGGCGCGCGGCTCTTGAGAACTTCGAGCAGGCCAACGCCGAGGCCCTTGCCGGCTATAGTGGCGAAAAAGCCCGTCTTTACGCGGGTTTGAAGCTTTCCGGCATGCAGGAATCCCCAGTCCAGATGGCGGTTTTCTGTGATGAGGAAACCGCCAAGGGGTCGGGTCTGGGGGCCGCCACGATGCCAGAGACCCGGCGCTATTCCGTCGTTGCCGCAATCGTCCAGTTCTGGCTGAAGGCGCGCACCGAGGGGCTGGGGGTCGGCTGGGTCTCCATTCTTGACGCCGACCGCCTGCGCGAAGATCTGCAAGTATCGGACGGCTGGAAACTGGTCGCTTATCTTTGCATTGGCTGGCCCATGAATGTTACCGATACGCCAGAGTTGGAACACGTTGGCTGGGAAACACGGAATGCCAGCCTTGACCTGTTGGAGCGATAGGAGAATGTCACATTCCGGGGATGATCTGATCTGCGTCGGGGCCATTGCCGGAGCCTATGGCGTGCATGGCGAGGTTCGGTTGAAGAGCTTCTGCGCCCGGCCCGAGGATATTATCAACTATACGCCGCTGACGGACGAGACCGGGGGGCGCACATTTTCCCTGACCCTGTCCCGTGCCATGAAAAACGGATTTGTCGCACGGCTGGAAGGGATCAACAGCAAGGAAGCCGCCGACGCGCTGCGTGGCATACGCCTGTTTGCCCCGCGCAGCAGTCTGCCCAATCTGCCGGACGATGAATTCTATCACGCCGATCTGATCGGCCTGACCGTTCTGGACACCGGCGGAACCGTCCTGGGCCGGGTCCATGCCGTGCAGAATCATGGTGCGGGGGATTTGCTGGAAATCACCCCCGGGGCCGGCGGGAACACCATCCTGTTACCTTTTACCCGCGCCGTTGTCCCCACCGTGGATCTGGCGGCAGGCCGCATCATCGCCGACCCGCCGGAAGGAGCCTTGTGATGCCAGACAAGCCATTGGGAAATGTATTCTTTATCGGCGGCACCGGCATGTTGGCAGATGCTGCTCGCTGGATTGCCCCGCGCGCCACGTCCCTGACACTGGCCGCGCGCAACCCATCACCCCTTGCTGAAGAGGTCCGCGCAAAACCACACCGGCTGGACTGGGCGAAACAGGCCGGCGCGATGCTGCCGCCGGGTGGCACATTTGATATTGTCATTTCATGGCTGCATGATGAGGCAATATGGCTGGCGCGCCCGGCTGAAGACCTGCTGAAACCCGGCGGGCGCAGCATCCGCATACATGGTGCCAATTCACTGGAACCGGCCAAACGCAGGCTGCGCGACCCCGATCCGCGCCCGGATATTGCCCGTCAGACGGTTATACTGGGATGGGTTGAATCCGGGGCAGGAAAACGATGGCTGACCCATTCGGAAATAAGCCAAGGGGTCATTTCCGCGATCCGGCAGCCCAACAAGGAATTGCTGGTTGTCGGCAATACCAGGCTGGCAGATTAGGCAATTTTCGGCTAAGGCCTGCCTCATGTCCAAACCGTCCAAATCCGAACCGGCCAAATCTTTTGGTCGCAAGAGCATCACTGCCACTCTAAAACCGCGTGACCTGATGGCGGAAATCCCGCATCTGAAAGGGGCATGGGTGGCCAAGGTCATCACCCTGTTTCCCGAGGTTTTTCCAGGCGTGCTGGGTGCCTCTCTGACCGGCAAGGCGCTGAAGGAAGGGCTGTGGCAACTGCAAACCATCGACCTGCGCCCCTTTGGCGAAGGCCGGCACAGGAATGTCGACGACACACCCGCCGGTGGCGGTGCCGGCATGGTGCTGCGGGCCGATGTGGTGGACAAAGCGCTGCAAAAAGCACAGCAGGGCACCCCGACAGATCGCACCAAATGGCCCGTCATTTACCTGTCGCCGCGGGGCAGGCCCCTGACGCAAGCCATGGCGCAGCGATTCGCGCAGGCCGACGGAATAACCCTGCTGTGCGGGCGTTTTGAAGGGATAGACGAGCGGATAATCGAGGAATATGCGATTGAAGAGGTCAGTTTGGGCGATTTCGTCCTGACCGGCGGCGAGATTGCAGCTCAGGCCTTGATTGACGCCACAGTCCGGCTTATACCCCGCGTGCTTGGGAATCAGGCCTCGACCGAAGAGGAATCCTTTTCGGACGGGTTGCTGGAGCATCCCCAATACACGAAACCGAGCGTCTGGAAGGGACGCGCGATACCGGAAATTCTTCTGTCCGGGCATCACGCGAAAATATCCGACTGGCGCAAGGCCATGGCCGAAAGGCTGACCAAGGAACGACGACCTGATCTCTGGCGGGCTTATTGTGCAAAACACGATAGGGACCCGGAAGAAGACCAAGAGCTATAGGGGCGCGCAAACTTTGCGGAACAACCGCAAGCACATAAGGATGAGAGCGATGGATCTGATCGCAGAACTGGAAGCCGAGCAAATCGCCGCGCTGGGCAAGGATATTCCGGATTTCAAGGCGGGTGACACCATCCGTGTTGGCTATAAGGTGACTGAGGGCTCACGCCACCGGGTGCAGAACTATGAAGGTGTCTGCATTGCCCGCAATAACGGGTCTGGCATCGCCGGATCGTTCACGGTGCGCAAGATTTCCTTTGGTGAGGGTGTGGAACGCGTATTTCCGCTGCACTCAACCAACATTGACAGCATTACAGTGATACGCCGCGGTCGTGTACGCCGCGCCAAGCTTTACTATCTGCGTTCGCGCCGTGGTAAGGCGGCCCGTATCCCCGAACAGACCAACTACAAGCCCAAGGCCGACAAGGCCGGGACCAAGGCATAAGGAGCCGGGCCATGAAAAAAGATATTCACCCCGATTACCACATGATCAAGGTCAAGATGACAAACGGTACGATTCTCGAAATGAAATCGACCTACGGCAAGGAAGGCGATCAGCTTTCGCTGGATATTGACCCGACCGTCCACCCCGCATGGACCGGTGGCAACACCCGTCTGATGGATGCCGGTGGCCGCGTCAGCAAATTCAAGAAGAAATATGAAGGGTTGGGTTTTTAATCCGACGCTTGCAATTCAGTCAAACGCCGCCTCCAACCGAGGCGGCGTTTTTGTGTCCGCCCCATATCTTTCATAGTTCGGGTGCCGTCATTGCCCGAGTGGTTCGCAAACCACCCCGTTTTCCCCCTGCGTAATCTTCCAAGCGCCCGGCCCGCAGGGGCCATCGGTCGGTGGCTCCGGCGGAATTGCATTATTCTGACATCCAGCCAGAAAAACCGTAAGTGCAATAAACGAGAGTTTATTCATTGTGCTTTCAAGCCTCCATAATAATTCCATTTTCTTTTGGGGTACATTGGGCGAATGGCAACTCTGCCCCCCATCTCAGGACAATAGTTGTCAGACTATACAATTCTCAACACGGCAATCAGTCATATTCCCTGCTTCCAATACCCACACCTGCACCATATAGTGCCGCAAACACGAAACGGCACATCTGGATCTGGTTAACGGGATTACGAACGTGGCACATATAATTGTTGTCGGAAATGAAAAGGGCGGATCGGGCAAATCGACCACCTCAATGCATGTTGCAACGGCCTTGGCGCGGATGGGTCACAAGGTGGGCGCGCTTGACCTTGATCTGCGGCAGCGCAGCTTTGGCCGCTATGTGGAAAACCGCAAGGCGTTCTGCAAGACGCATGATCTTGATCTGCCCATGCCAGAGTATCACGATCTGCCGCAAATTGATAAATCAAGCCTCAAGCCGGGCGAAAACATTTATGACCACCGCCTTTCGGCGGCTGTGGCAACATTGGAACCCGACAGCGATTTTATCCTGATTGATTGCCCGGGGTCGCATACGCGCCTCAGCCAGGTGGCGCATTCTCTGGCGGATACGCTGATCACCCCGCTGAACGACAGTTTCGTCGATTTCGACCTGCTTGCACATATCGACCCTGACACCGGCGAGGTTCAGGGGCCTTCGGTATATTCCGAGATGGTCTGGAATGCGCGCCAGTTGCGGGCCCAGGCCGGGCTGCCGCCGATTGACTGGGTTCTGGTGCGCAACCGCCTGCCCCCGCAGAGAATGCACAACAAGCAGAAGATGCAGAATGCCCTGGACAACCTGTCGCGCCGCATCGGTTTCCGGGTCGCGCCGGGGTTCTCCGAACGGGTCATTTTCCGCGAACTGTTTCCACGTGGGCTTACGCTTCTGGATCTCAAGGACATTGGTGTAAAACGGCTGAATATTTCCAATGTGGCTGCCAGGCAGGAACTGCGCGATCTGATCAAGGCTCTGAAACTGCCGGGTGTAACCGTGGATTTCTGATTTTTTCGGATCAGGCCTGTTGTTGTCTGTCGGGCACACCTATCTTGAAGTGTAACAGAAGCATTTGCACGAGGTTACATCATGGATGAGCTGTCAATTGAACCTGACTATATCCGCCGTCTGGTTTTCAAGGTCCGGACATTTATGGCTGATGAAGCCCCGGTCATTCCGGATCCCGGTGGAAATCCCAGCGATGATGAATTGCCCACGACGTTACAGGACGGGTTTGATGACCTGTCGCGCGAAGAAATCATCGAGGAAATCGAAGGGTTGGGGCCTGCCAAACAGGATGAACTGGTCGCCCTGATGTGGCTGGGGCGTGATGACGGCAGCCCGGAGGATTGGCCGGAATTGCTGAAAATGGCGCGCGAACGGCGTGAAACACCAACGCCGCACTACCTGCTTGATCACCCGCTTGTGGCGGATTACTGGGCCAATGGCCTGGATATATTGGGCTACGGTTCTCTGGCCGATTGATCGCGCATATCAACCAGCCCTGCAATGCGAAAACCCCGCCATGACAGGCGGGGTTTCAGTGATTGCGACTGGCCGTTACTTGTTCAGCCAGAGCATATCTACCGGATGCTTCTTCTTGCCGGCATCTTCGCCGATCAGCAACGCACCACCGGCCAGCGCCAGAATGTTGTCCGGATTGGCCGGCCTGTCCAGCTCGCAACTGCCATCTGCAGCGGTTTTACCAACCACATAGGGATCCAGCCGGGTGATGTTGTAGTCACCCCCGGTTTCGGAAACATATACCGCACCGCAATCCTCCTTGTTGAGCGCAATCGCCCCGCCATTCGTTTCGTCGCGCGCACCGGTCACCCAATCCGGATCACCCCAGGATTTATCCATGGTCCATGACAGCGCCGAGGCCGCAATATATACTTTTGTTCCGAATGCGGTCGCGCCTTCCAGCTTGTCCCACTCATTCGTGGCCCCCATTGCCGCAGCGGCGCGGCGGCTCTCAAGAAAAGCCGGGCGGTCATCCGGGTAGGATCCGACCGTTCCATCGCCGTTCAGATCCTTGCCGGTCTTGCCTTCGGCCCAGTTCATGATGTCAGCATTGGAAATATAGCTGGTCTGGCCCTCGACATAGTCGGAAACCTTGACGTTATCATATTCTGCGATCCAGCCTTCGATTTCGGCGTTGTTGGCATGGCCAAGCTCCACCCAATCCACATCAAACCCCGCCTTGGTCGGATCCGGCGTATTATCCTGGGTCAGTTTCGCGGCATACAAGGTGCCCGAGCTCAGATCCCCCTTTATATCGGCTACAAACTTGAAGAACACACCACCCGAGGCGGTGTTGTATTTCTTGTCATTGTATTTGGCGGAATCGTCATCGCTCATATAAAGCGTTCTTGCGTCCGGCATGATTGCCGCTGTTTCGTGGCTAAGCCGGCCGGTGGCAAAATGCTTGACCAGTTCGACATCACCCACGGTAGCCGCATTGTTGATCTCAAACAGATAGCCATAGCGGTAGGGGTTCGCCATATGCCCGAGATACTGCATCATGTTCTTCGGCTTGATATAGGTGATGTCATTGCCACCCTTGTATCCGGGGTTTTCGTCAGCGTCATAGTTATCCGGGTGATTCCAGACCGCTGAATTGAAATAGAAATTTTCCTCGGCAATCAGCGGTGTTCCCCAAGGGGTTACCGCACCCGAGCACAAGACCTGCCCCCCGCCAATCGAGCTGAGATCAAGCATTTTTCCGCCGCTCAGGTCAGCCTGCCATTTGCCGTCAACCCGGCTGAGCGGGATCCGGCTGACTGCACCTGCGCCATCGCGCCCCGCGCCCTCCCATCCGGTATAGAGATAGGCCCGGTTCGCACCGGTGGGGATAAACCCGTTGAAATCCGGCGCGTTGGAAACATACATCAGGTTTCCGGCAGTGTCATAAACACCCCCCATGACCTTGCCGTCACCCAATTTGTCGCCCGCACGGGCCAGCACGACATATTCGCCTTGCGCCACATGAACCGTTGCGCGGTCATCTTCAGGTGGAATCTCCACGCCCGGGCCGGAAAAACTGGCGGGGTCGAAACCATCAATATAGCCGATCTGCGCCGGCGCACCGTCTTTCTTGTAGTAATTGCTGCCGCCCACATGCTGGGCGTTCACAAAAATCTCGCCCATACCATTGACCGACAGGCCGGTGACTTCGGCGCCGTCCGGCATCGTTGCAATGCGTGTCAGGGTTTCGGCAGAAACAGCCCCGGCAAGGGCCGTTGCGGATAATACAGTTGTACTTAACAGTTTTGCGGCGAACGCCATGGTTACCTCCCAATTGTTGATTTGCTGATAGGTCAGCATAGGGATTCTTTGGC
The DNA here is from genome assembly GCA_026984915.1 of Marinosulfonomonas sp. GTDB lineage: Bacteria > Pseudomonadota > Alphaproteobacteria > Rhodobacterales > Rhodobacteraceae > WFVA01. The sequence goes on from JALSRG010000075.1 coordinate 7,259, forward strand.
CGCGACACCAGTAATGAGACGGGAATCCGCTGCTTCGGGTTCTGTCATGATCCCGGCTTACGCCATCATCGCGGTGAAGAATTCATCCCTGACATCGAGGCACACCTTGTCAATTTCGCGCGCTTGCGGCCCGCAAAGCCAAGCCATGACAGAGGCCGCAACAAAGGGCGAAACCAGATCTGACTGGTCAATCTGGCTGACCGGATTCAGTCCAGCGCTGCGGATTTCGTGCTGCATGGAGGTATCCGTCGGCGGAATCCCGATGAAAAAGCTCTGAACCTCGCTGCCTGCCAGTTCCAGTGCCAGCATCCGGGTCATCATCCGCGCCGCCGCCTTGGAACAACAATAGGCTGTCCAGCCTTCCATCGGGGTTGTTGCCGCCCCCGTGCCCGCATTGACGATAACGCCTTTGCTCTCTCGCAGCAAAGGCAGTGCAGCCACGGCCATGCGGTGCAGGCCGACAACATTGACCTCGAAAGCCGGCAGCAGCCCGTCGCTGTCCAGGTTTTCCAGACGCCCGATCGGGTTTATGACGCCAGCATTGTTGACCAGTGCATCCAGCCTTCCGGCCTGTTTGCTGATTTGCCGGATCGCCTGATCAACATCACTCTGCCGCGTTACATCAAGCGGAATGACAGTTGTGTTTTTCAGCAATTCGCGGCTTTCCTTATCGGGATCACCAATGATTCCGGCGAAAACCTCAGCCCCCTTTTCGGCCAGAACTGACGCCAGAACGGCACCGATTCCGCGTACGGCACCCGTAACCAGGATCGTTTTTCCCGAGAGGTCGGGCACCGGAACAGGAGAAAGATTGAACATTTTTCTTGACCCAAGGTAATTTAGCGTTGTTAATTGGCCTGACCATTTATTTGGTAAATACAATTTAGCCAACTGTCAAAGGAAACTGGCCACACCGCCTGCAGGGGGATTTGAATGACCCGCATCGCCGCAATCGAACCCATCCCGATTGCCTATCCGGACCCGAACGATTTCGGCACCACGCGCCGAACGGTATTGGTCCGGGTTGAAACCAGCGACGGTATCGTGGGCTGGGGCGAATGTATTGCCATGTGGCCAGAGGCCTGCCGCGCAGTCGCAACCATCATATCCGACGGTTTCTTTCCGATTCTGCAGAATCACCCGTCCGACGCGATAGACGAGGCTTGGCAGAAAATGCGCCGGCACGCGTTCTGGTACGGCGAGGGCGGCATTGCCTCGATGGCGATATCGGGTATCGACATGGCCTTGTGGGACATCCGCGGAAAAGCCGGGAACAAACCCCTTTACCAGTTGTTCGGTGGCCTCAGGCACGAACGCCTGCCGGCCAACGCGTCTTCTCATGTCAACAAGCAGGGCGAGGCCGCCTGTGTTGCCGAAGTGGTCGGGTTTTTCGAGGCCGGATTTCGCTCCTGCAAGCTTGGCTTTGCCAAAAAGGGCGACAGCACGATCGGTGGCGACCCGGATACGGACGTGCATTTCATCAAGTCCCTGCGCCAGGCCCTCGGATCCGACGCGGGCATTCTGGTGGATATCGGGAATGGTGTGCGCTGGGATGTCGATACGGCCATTTCCGTTGCCAATCGAATGGCCGAATACAACATTGGCTGGTACGAAGAGCCTCTCTATCCGACCGATGATGCCGGCTATCAGAAACTGGCCGCACAGGCTAGGGTGCGCCTTGCCAGCGGTGAGCGCGAATTCACCGAGGCAGGGTATCGCCGCCAGATGGAGTTTGTTCAGGCGATAGAGGTCTATGGGGTCGATCCCGCCCGGGTCGAAGGCATAACCGGGTTTCGCAAGGTCGATGCCCTGGCAACGAAACACGGCAAGGTGGTGAACGCACATGCCTGGTCCACCGCCATCACAACAGCGGCCAGCCTGCATCTTTCGCTGGCGTCCCCCAATACCGAAATCTTTGAATTCAAGCCGTTCGACGTGGTTGTGCAGAACGGTCTGGTGGCCGAGCGTATCTGGCACAAAGACGGCTGGGCCTATCCGTTGCACGGCCCGGGGCTGGGAATTGAGGTGCAGGAAGATGTTGTCCGGAGGTTGGCAGAATGAAAAAAGACCGGAAATACGGCCTGACCCGCCCCTCGGAAAAGGACATCCGCGCGTCAGGGTTCTCCACCCCCTGGGACGCACCGATGATCCCGCCCTTCCCGTTCGAGTTCCGAAATGCGGAAATTCTGACGCTCTATTGGCGCACGGACCCGGAAGCGATGGCATTTCTGCTGCCGCCACCACTGGAACCCGTCGGCGATGTCGCCTGTGTTCACATCTACAAAATGAACGACACAGATTGGGTGGGGCCTTATTGCGAAGCCAATATCATGTTCGGGGCCCGGCTGGGAAACCTGGAGGGGGCCTATTCACCCTATCTGGTCCTGTCCTCTGACGTTGGTGTTTCCCACGGACGAGAAGTGCACGGCCAGCCAAAGAAGCTGGGGCGGCCATCGGTCGAATTTCGCTCTGACCTGATTGTCGGAATAGTCGAACGAAACGGGATTGATGTGATCACCGGCACTCTTCCGTACAAGCAACATCCGGTTGGCCCCGAGGCCTTGCAGCCGTTTTTTGATTTTGCCACCAACCTCAATCTGAAAGCTGTCGACCACATAGACGGGCAGCCGGCAATCCGCCAGATAACCTCGCGCAAGCTGGCCGATGTCAAGGTGCATGAGGCCTGGTCGGGGCCTTGTACCGTCGAGTTGCGGGCAAACGCGCAGCTCCCGGTTTTTCGCCTGCCTGTTGTGGAACCCCTGAAGGGGTTTTTCTGGCGCGCAGATTTCACGCTTGTTGCCGGCGAGATCATCCATGATTATCTGGAGGGCCGGGAATGACAAAGCGCGTTGTCGTCACTGATTATACCTTTCCGGATCTGCACCGGGAAGAGGCGGCCGCCAGCGCTGCGGCGGCCCGGTTCGAACCGCATCAGTGCAAAACCGCCGCCGAGGTTGCAACAGCCGTCAGGGACGCATCGGTGGTTGTTGTGCAGTTTGCGCCGTTTGACAAATCCGCCGTGAGTGCTGTTGCACCGGGGGCCACAATCATCCGCTATGGCGTGGGCTATGATAATATCGACATCACCGCCGCCCTGTCCGCTGGCCTGAAAGTTGGCTACATCCCTGATTACTGTACTGACGAGGTGGCCGACCACACTGCGGCGCTGGCTCTGTCGCTGCTGCGCAAGCTGCCCCAGCTTGACCGGTCTGTAAGACAGGGGCACTGGGCCGCGGTAGCGTATGCCAAACCGCTGAAGCCCTTTTCCGACATCGTGTTCGGCTTTTTCGGCATGGGGCAAATCGGCCGGGCCGTTCTGACACGCCTGAAACCGTTCGGGTTCCGCTTTATCGTCAGTGATCCGGGGTTGGGCCCGCAGGACGCCGCAAACCTGGGCGTAACTCTGACTGATGCCGACAGCTTGGTCAGACAGGCGGATGTTCTGGCATTGCATGCCCCTTCCAATGCCCAAACCATCGGTTTTTTCGACACGGCCCGGTTTGCCGCCATGCAGCCCCATGCTGTCATGATAAACAGCGCCCGCGGCCAGTTGATCGTGGAAGAGGATTTGGCCCGCGCCCTGTCTGAAGGTGAAATCGGCGGCGCCGCGCTCGATGTATTCAACGCAGAGCCTTTGCCGGAAAATTCGCCGCTGCGTGATGCCCCGAATCTGATCCTGACCCCGCATGCCGCCTGGTATTCGGACACTGCGATTGACCGATTACAACATTTGGTCGCCGAGGACATTGCCAGGGCGCTGGCCGGGAAACCACCAAGAAAACCAGTCATGACATGAAAGGAGTTTGATGAAACACACGCCACAGAAGATCACCCGCGCGCGCGGCAACCAGGGATCCCGCTGCGGTGTTTCAAGGAAAATAACAGGGAAGAGCAGCGGTTCAAGCAGGTGCACCCGGCGGGTCGAAGCCGCCGATGTGGAATTGTAACGCGCAATACTGTGCAAGGACAAAACATGTTCAGGGAGGAAAAAATGAGATTATTCAACACGCTAGGCATCACGGCCGCGCTTATGCTGGGGGCAGCCCCCATGGCTTTTGCCGGCCCGGTTCAGATTGAGGGCGGCAAGAATGTCAATATGGTGCTGCTGCCCAAATTTCTCGGCATTCTGGTCTTTGATCAGGCCAATGACGGCGCCCAGGAAGCCCACAAAGAGCTGAAAAACCCCGGGGAACTGCTGTTCGTCGGCCCGACGCCGGAAAACTCGGTTGCCGGCCAGATCGAGATCATGACAACCGCCGCCACCCAGGGACAGGGCGCCGTCATGCTCTCAAACAACACGGGAGATCAGATTGTGCCTTCGGCAAAGGCGGCGCAGGCCGCCGGCACCAGGGTCATCACCTGGGATAGCCCGATCCCGTCAGGTGAAGGCGAAGATGTTTTCGTGGCTCAGGTCGATTTCGGCTCCATCGGAAAGGTGATGGCGGATATGGCCCACTCGATCCTTGGGGGCAAAGGCCAGATGGCAATCCTGTCTGCAACACCGGACGCTTCCAACCAGAACGCCTGGATCGCAAGCCTGAAAGAGGTGCTGAAAAGCGATCCGAAATATGCCGGTATCGAACTGGTTGATACCGTCTATGGCGACGATCAGGCCGAGGTCAGCTACAATCGTGCCTTGGGTCTGGTCGACAAATACCCGGATCTGGGGCTGATCATGTCGCCGACGACCGTCGGCATTCAGGCATCGGCCAAGGCCATGCAGGATGAGGGCCTGTGCGATCAGGTCAAGGTTTCCGGTCTGGGGCTTCCGTCGGAAATGGTCAGCTATACCATGAACGGATGCGCCCCCGAGTTCGCCCTCTGGGACTTCCGCGATCTGGGGTATCTGACCTATTACACCGCTTACGGTCTGGCCAGCGGCCAGTTGACAGGTGAAATTGGCGAAAGCTTTACCGCAGGGCGCATGGGGGACTACACCATCGAGGAGGATCCCGGCCGCCCCGGAACCAAGCGCATCCTGATGGGTCCTTTCACCGTTTACACCAGTGAAAACGTCGAAGCAGCCGCAAAATAGACCACCATTGCAGCCGGCGCACCGCGCGTCGGCTGCAGTGACTTACAGGAGCTTTCGATCAATGGTCTCTCCGGTTCTGGAACTTGCGGAAATCACCAAAACCTTTGGTATGACCGCGGCATTGTCCTCAATGTCAATCCGGCTTTGGCCCGGAGAGGTACATGCGATCGTCGGTGAGAATGGCGCCGGAAAATCAACGATGATCAAGATCATGACCGGGCTGTACCCGCCAACCAGCGGCACCATAAAAATTGACGGCAAACCCGTCACCCTGACGGGGCCGCAGGCGGCGCGTGATCTGGGCGTCACCGCGATCTATCAGGAGCCCATGGTGTTCCCTGACCTGGATGTTTCCGAGAATATTTTCATCAGTTCAACCCGGGAAGGATGGATCCAGAACCGGGCGGATCTGCGGCGCAAGGCACAGACCCTGATCGAGGGCATCGGCATCACGCTGGACGTTGACCGGATCGCAAGCGGACTGACCCTGGCCGAGCAGCAGGCTGTCGAGATCGCCCGCGCTCTCAGCCAGGATGTGCGTGTTCTGATTATGGACGAACCGACAGCATCCTTGTCAGCGCATGAGGCTGAACAACTGCGCAAGATTGCCGTGACACTGGCCCGCCAGGGCGTGTCCGTTGTCTATATTTCGCATCGCCTGGAAGAAATATTCGAGATCGCAGACCGCGTTACCGTGGTTCGCGACGGCCGGCACATTTCGACAAGACCCATCGATGAGGTCACCTCGGAAGGCATGATTGCCGAAATGGTCGGGCGTGAAATTGACAGCTATTTCGCAAGGGTGCCCTCACATGCGCAGCCTGAAACCGTATTGGAAGTAAGCAACCTTGCGCGAAAAGATGTTTTCGAAGGCGTCAGTTTCAACCTGCAGAAAGGAGAGATCCTTTGCATGGCCGGTCTGGTTGGCGCCCGGCGAACAGACATTGCACTTGCCCTGTTCGGAATAGCACCACCGACAAGTGGCCATATTACCTACAAAGGCAAAAAGGTTTCTTTTCAATCACCGCGCCAGGCCATTGACGCCGGCATTGCCTATCTGTCCGAAGACCGGCGCAAATTCGGCCTGGCAATGCCCATGGATATCACCGCAAACATCACGCTGGCGACCTTGGCCGAATTCCTTTCCCCGACCGGGCTTCTGGACCACGAAAAAGAACGCGCCACGGCCGAGGTTTTCCGCGAGAAGCTCAACATTCGCACATCCGATATCGGGCTGCCGGTTGAAATGCTCTCTGGCGGGAACCAGCAAAAGGTCATGCTGGCCAAATGGCTTAACCTGAAACCCGATCTTCTGATTTTTGACGAACCGACTCGCGGGATAGACATTGGCGCCAAGGCCGAAGTGCACGCGCTGATCCGCGCGTTTGCCGCGGCCGGTGGTGCTGCAATTGTCGTGTCGTCCGATTTGCCCGAAGTTCTGGCAATGGGTGACCGGATTCTTGTCATGCGGGAGGGTCGGCAAATGGGCATTGTCGATGGCAATGACGCAACACAGGAAAACATAATGTCGATGGCAACAGGACAGTCTGATATGAAAGAGGCCTCATAAATGGGTGCGCTGCTGTCCCGTCTCAACCCGCAAAGCCTGCGCATTCTGGGGCTTTTGGCCGTTCTTGTGCTGGTGGTTCTGTTTTTCTCAACCCAGATTCCACATTATCTGAACGGGCGGCTTTTCAACCGGATTTCCAGTTCGGTGGCCATCATGGCGCTGATTGCAACCGGCCAGACGCTGGTTATTCTGACCCGCAATATTGATCTGTCCATCGGCTCGATCGTCGGCTTTGTTGCCTTTGCAACCGGCGGTCTGATCTCCAGCCACCCCGATCTTGGCCCGGTTCTTCTGGTCACATACTCTGTTCTGCTGGGCGCGGCTTTCGGGGCAGTCAACGGTGTTCTGGTGGCCTACGGGCGTATCCCTTCGATAATCGTTACCCTTGGGACAATGGCGCTGTTTCGTTCCGCGCTGGTCGAATATTCCGATGCAAAGTCCATCACCACGTCCAACCTGCCGCACTGGCTCGTCAACTTTCCAAACACCGTTCTGTTTCAGATTGGCCAGTATCAGTTTCGTGCCGCCTTCGTTGCGGCAATCGTTGTGGTTCTGCTTGTGCATTTCATGCTGAACCGGTTTCGTCCGGCCAGAAAACTTTATGCCATCGGCTCCAACCCGGAAGCGGCTGAAATGGCCGGCATCAACACAAGTGCTACCGTATTCGTGGCTTTTGTTCTGGCCGGTGCTTTGGCGGGCTTGGCCGGCTTCATGTTTCTGGCCAGATTTGGCACCATCACGGTTGTTGCCGGCCTGGGGCTGGAGCTTAAATCCGTTGCCGCCGCAGTCGTTGGCGGCGTCAATATATTTGGCGGCTCCGGTTCTGTCATAGGTGCGCTGATCGGTGCGGTTCTGATTGATCTGATAGATACAAGCCTGGTGCGCTGGGATATGGTCAGCGAGTTCTGGCGCGAAGCTGTGTTGGGCGGGCTTATCCTGCTCTCGGTTGCGGCTGACACCACATTGATGCGGCGGCTTGTCAATTTGCGGATTTCGCGGGAAAAAGCGAAATTCAGCAAGGCCCGGAATGTCCAGTCACAGGAGGTTGCGGAATGAAGAACGCCGGCGCCCCTGGCAAGATACTGAAGCGTCTGAAAAGCTGGGAAGGTTTCCTGGCCCTCGTGCTTGGTATCATCTTTCTGGCGAATGTGATCCTGTCACCGCAGTATCTGTCACTTCTGAACCAGATAAACCTGTTCCAGCTCTCGATAGAAAAGATCATCGTCGCCCTGGTCATGACTTTCATAATCATCAATGCCGAGATCGATTTGTCGGTTGGATCAATGATGGGGCTTGGCGCCTGTGTTTTCGGCTGGCTGGTCCAGGGCGGCATGGGCGGCGGCTGGGCAATTCTTGTCGTGCTGCTCGTGGGTCTTGCCGGCGGTGCCCTGAACGGCTTTTTCATCACCCGGATCGGGTTGCCTTCACTGGTCGTCACCCTCGCCACCCTGATCGGGTTTCGCGGGCTTGCGCGCGTATTGGTGGAGGATCGGGGCATAACGGATTTTCCCGACTGGTTTGATGCGCTTGGTCAAAACGGCCTGATCGGGCCGGTTCCCTTTGCCCTGATCGCCTTTGCAGTGCTGTTTGTTCTGTTATTCATCGTGCTGCAGAAATCGGGTTTTGGCCGTAAAACCTATGTCATCGGCACAAACCGGGATGTTGCCGATTATGCCGGCATCGACACGGCACGCCACAAGATGAAGCTGTTTCTCGCCTCGGGGCTGATCTCTGCTTTTGCCGGTCTGCTCTATGCCGCGCGCGTTGGGGCGGTGCGGGGGGATGTGGCCCTGGGGTTTGAGCTGGACATCATCACCATTGTTCTGCTTGGAGGCGTCAGCATTTACGGCGGGGCCGGCTCTTTGATCGGTACACTTCTGGCCATTCTCATTGTATTGAACCTGCGCAATGGAATGGCGCTGATAAATATCACCGGGCACATTCAGACCGGCGTCATCGGCTTGTTGCTGATCGGCTCGGTTCTGTTGCCGAAACTCAACCTGTCAACGCTTTTCCGAAAGAACAAGGGACAGCCCCCGGAACAAAAGGAAGAAAGCGCATGAGCAAATCAGCGGCACGCATGGAATTTGACAAACCGATCATACGCGAATCCGTCGCCGAACTGGTCGCACACCGCATCCTTGAAATGGTGACTGCAGGCGCGCTGAGGCCCGGAGACCAGTTGCCTCCGGAAAGAGAGCTGGCAGAATCTCTGGGGGTATCCCGGCCCTCGGTGCGCGAGGCGATCCGCGGGCTGGCCATTCTGGGCGTGATAAAATCGCGACAGGGGGGTGGGGCCTTTATTACCAGCCTCGATGGTGACGCGCTGCTCGGGCCGATCCGTTTCTTTCTGTCGCTGGAAGATGTCAATATCCGGGAACTCTATGATGCAAGAAGCCTGATCGAAAGCGATGTGGCCCGCCGGGCCGCGGAAAACATGGATCAAACCGCCTTGGATCAACTGGAGAAAATACTGGCCGAGCAGAAAGAGACATTGACAGACGCAACGGCCTTTCGCCTGTCGGATTTTGCCTTTCACGAAGCGATATGGATTGGCTCGGGCAATGCCTTTCTCAAGCGGATCGGCGAGAGCCTGAACGCGCTTGGCCTGGAATTTCGCGAACGCGCTTCTGAAAATCCGGGCGTGCTTGAACAAAGTTTTCGCGACCACCGCGTCTTGCTGGACGCGCTACAGGCGCATGATACAGAAGCCGCGGCAAAAGCGGCCGAACAGCATATGCAGAATGTTTATCAGTCCACAGTCGCCCCGAAAATCAGGGAGGAGCCCTCATGACAGCAAGAATTGGAATCGTCGGCGTCGGATGGTGGGCTACGTTCAACCACATTCCGACCATTCAGGCATCGCCCGACGCTGAAATCGTGGCGATTTGCGATCTGGACCAGCCGCGCCTGGATATCGCCAGCCGTAAATTCGGAATCAACGCCTGCTATACCGACCTGGAGGAAATGCTGGCGCGCGAGAACCTGGATGGCGTCATGGTCTCAACGCCGCATGTCGCCCATACGCACCCGGCCATTAGCGCCTTGCAGGCCGGCTGTCATGTTCTGGTCGAGAAACCGATGGCGACAACCGCAGCAGACGGGCGCGCCATAGCCGATGCGGCCAGGAAGGCCGGTCGCGAGGTTCTGGTGCCAACGGGCATGAATTTTACGGATTTCACCGCAAAAGCCGCCAGGATGGTTCGGGATGGTCGCATCGGCGAGGTGCGCCACGCCGTGTGCCAGATGGGGTCTGCACTTGATGATCTGTTTTCCGGTGAGCCGATGCTGGAAACCGCAGACCATCTCTTTCGCCCGCCCGCCTCCACCTGGGCGGATCCTGAAAAAGCAGGCGGATACGGCTGGGGCCAGATGTCCCATTCGCTGGGCTGGCTGTTTCATGTGTCCGACCTGACATTTGCAAGCGTCTATTGCATGGATGGAAAATCCAGAACAGGCGTGGATTATTATGATGCGGCAGTGGCACGAGCAACCAATGGTGCAACGGTTTCGCTTTCCGGCTCTTCCACCGTGCCCAAACATGTGGGAATGCACATAGACGTTCGCATTTACGGCACCGAAGGCATGATCGTTTTTGACAATGAGCGGGCGCGCCTTGACCTCAGACGATTGGATGGGAACGACGAAATAGTGGAAATTTCCCAATCCGAAGCCGAATATGACGGCGCCCTGCCGGTTCAGGTCTTTGCCGCTCTGTGTGCGGGCAAACCGGTGGAAAACCCGGCCAATGCCGAAAATGGTGCGCGCGTAACCGAAGCGCTGGATGCAATGTATCGATCTGCCAGAACCGGGAAACTGACCCATATCGAAGGATAGAACATGAAACTGTCTCTGACCGCCTGGTCCTTTCCGTCCTGCACTCTGGAAGAAGCCGCAGCCATTTCAAAAGCACTGGGGATAGGCGCTTTGGATGTCGGGCTGTTTTACCGCTCGGCCCTGGATAAACATGAAATTCTTGCCGACCCTGCCGCCGCCGCTGAAAAACTGGTAGGTCTGGGGGTGGAGATTCCAAATTATTACCACCTCTTTGGCGAAGGGCTTGCGGGGCGAAACCTGGCATTGCCCGGCACCATAGACCAGAATGCCCGCGATCTGGAGCAGGTTCTGACATTCGCGGATGCCGCCCGGATTCCAACCGTTTTCATCCTGCCGGGGGTGGTGAACCCAGGCCAGTCCCGCGCCGATGCAATGGCCGTCTCAACGGAAAGCCTCAAAACTCTGAAGCAGGTGGAGAGCGGCTTTGGCGCGACAATCTGTATAGAACCCCATGTCCATTCCTGGGCGGAATCACCCGGTCTGGTTCTGAAGCTTATTGAGGCAACAGACATCCGCCTGGCCCTTGATTACTCGCATTTCGCCTGCCTCGGCTATCGTCAGGAGGAAATCGATCCCCTGGCACCCTATGCGGTTCATGTGCATCTGCGGCAGGCACGCATGGGCGCGCTACAAACAAAGTTTGCCGAAGGCACGCTGAACTTTCCCGCCATGTTCGGTACGCTGCGTGACGCCGGGTATAACGGCGCACTTTCAATCGAGAATGTGCACCAGGATTACATGAACACCCTGTATGAGGATGTTCTGACCGAAACCGTGGAAATGCGCGATTGTTACAACCGTTGGAAGGAGACCTGAACATGGCTGGTTATGCCTGGGTGCTGGAGGTCCGGCCCGGATATGAGGAAGAGTACAAGCGCCGTCATGATGCGATCTGGCCGGAAATGTGCAAGGCCCTCAAGGACGCCGGTATTTCCAACTACAATATATTTCGCCACGGGCTGACCTTGTTCGGATATTTTGAGACAGACGATCTGGAGGCAACCAAGGCCGATCTGGCCAAGAGCGACGTGAACCGGCGGTGGGCGGAATGGATGGCGCCGATCATGAAAATTGAAATCGACCCGGCAACCCAGTTTCCCTTTCTGCTGCCAAAACAGTTTTACATGTCCTGACGGACACCTGTCTTTCGCAGCCCGTCAGCCCAGCGCAAACAGAAATGCCGCCAGAAGGATCAAGGCGGTGATCAGGATCAGCCCAAGGATCGGCAGGGCGCCGGGTGTTTTCTGATCGGCATGCCCTGCGTGGGCATCTATCGCAGGCATGGCGGCGGGCATATCGGTGGGCATGTCGGTGGGCGCGTGGCCTTGCGCCCTGTGGTCCGGTTCTGTGTCCGCCCGCTTCAGCACGGTCAGCATGCCATGTTTCATGTTGTTGGTTACCAGCCACCAGTTCACCGGATAGGCCACGGCAAAACCAACGATCATAGCCATGGACATCACAAACCAGAACCCTGGCCGCAGCGGATCCGTTGCGCCCTCGATCGCTGGCATCAGAAGCTTCATCGTCACAATCATGCCTGCCATGAGAACATTCATGGAGACCAGCTCGGGGATGAAGGTTTCCTTCAGCGATCTCAGGTAGGAACCACCAGCCATATCGCGCATGGCAAAGGCCTGGAAAAAGGCCCAGCCAAACCCGAAACCCAACGTGTATTCCAGAACAAACTCACCCCAGGGCGGGAATCTGAGAAACGCGCCGATCGCCGCACCGGCGATGATGCCAATGCCGTCACCCGCGGCACAATGCATGGTCGATCCCAGCACCTGGCGCCATGTCGCGGAAACATATTCTGCATGGGTGCCTTGCAGCGGTTCACGGCACCCAAGCACATAGAAAAATGCTCCGAACGGGCCTGTGAAAACCGTCAGGATGACAAAGGCCCATTTCAGCACCGTCGCCTCCGGTGTCTTTGGAATGTCAATCACGACAAAAGCGAGGGAAAGCGCCGTCAGGGCAAACCAGACAAGAAAAATACCGTCACTCATATCAGATCAACCCCCCGAATCGCCCCCCGAATGAGAACAGGGCCGTGTCAGCGATCAAGGCGGCAAAATGCAAGAACAGATACCACAATGTCAGCCGGAAAAAGGCCCTTTCCCTCTCATAATGATCAGATCGGGCCGCATCCTCCTGACGGCGCCAGAGGCCGAGCGCGGCCGTGCAGAGCCTGAAGTTGAGGAGCAGCGCCGTGGCGGCATAGATCGGTCCGCCGATGCCGGAAAACAGCGGCAGCATGGCAATGACTGCCAAAACAAACGTATACCCGAGGATGTGATTCCGCGTCACCTTGCGCCCGTGGGTAACCGGCAACATCGGCACACCGGCGCGCTGATAATCATCATTCATGAACAGCGAAAGCGACCAGAAATGCGGCGGGGTCCACATGAATATGAGCAGGAACATCGACAGCGCGGGAAGGCCGACCTCTCCGGTTGCCGCGGCCCATCCGACCATCGGCGGCAAGGCCCCCGCCGCGCCGCCAATCACAATATTCTGTGGCGACCGGCGTTTGAGCCAGATGGTATAAATCACAATGTAAAAGAAGATCGTGAAAGCCAGCAAACCTGCGGCCAACCCATTTGACAGCGCCCAGAGCGCGCCAACGGAAAAAACCGACATGGCCAGACCAAACAGCAAGGCTGCGCGGCTCTCGATCTGGCCGCGCGGAACCGGGCGGCCGCGCGTGCGGCGCATCACGGCGTCAATATCCGCATCCCACCACATGTTCAGGGCGCCGGCAGCGCCGCCACCAAGTGCAATCATCAGAATGATTGCCAGGGCGATCGGCGCGTCCGGACGGGTTGGCGACATGATCAACCCCGCCGCTGCGGTAAATACAACCAGCGACATGACCCTTGGTTTCAGCAACAGGACATAGGTCCGTGCCGTTGTTCCTGCCCTGCGCGATGCGCCGTAAAAGGCCGCGAGTGAGTTGCTCATTTCCTGTCTCCCCTGTTGAACTCGGCTCGGGGCCTGTCAAAAGGCCCCGAACCCGGCTCTCACATTTTCATGTCCATCGCCGCCCCGGGCGTTGCCATCTGCCCCATCATACCCATCTGCATGTGGTAGGGCAGCATGCACATGAACATCCAGCTGCCGGTCTCCTGGACCTCGACAACAAAAGTCAGGTCCTGACCGGGCAAGAGCAGGGACTTTTCAAACAATGCCTCGTGTTCGAGCAGGCTCCAGTCGGCACGTTTGGCGCGATAGGCAACAGCCTGCATCAGCGGCATCGTCATGAACATGAACTCATGCAGTGTCTTGCCGTCGTTCCTGACGGTAAAGCGAATACGCTCACCGGCTTTGACTTCGATCTGCATCTGGTCGAACTCCCATTCGCGCATGGAAAGCGTGATCTCACGATCGGCTTTTGCATCAGCAGGGCAAAACAGCAGACCATCTTCGCCTTTGCAATCCATGGTCATTTCCTGCATCGCCATGGGCGCGCTGCCTGCCTCCATCTGCATTGGGACACCGGAGCCGTCAGCCATCGTCATTGACCCGCCCTGCATCTCCATTTTCATGTTTGTACCCGAACCATCGCCCATCTCCATAGATGCAGCCTCGTCCCCCATCTGCATTGGGGCACCAGAATCTTCGGTCTTGCGCATGGAGTCCTCACCCATCGCCATGGGCGCGCTGCCGTCCCCCATCTTCATGGTGGCGCCAGAACCTTCGGCCATCGGCATGGAACCATCGCCCGCTCCCATATTCATGGTATTACCCGAGCCCTGGGGCATGTTCATGGATCCGCTCTCACCGTCCATATCCATGCCCGGCATGTTGCCCATGCCTTCCATGCCTTGCATCGCTTGTTCCAGCATCATCTCATCCATCGGCGGAACATCAAAGATACCGTGTTCCGCTTCATCATTTTCCTCAAGCTCCCCCGTGGGCAGCAGACCTTCCTGCTGAAAACGGGTCACTTCCGCCGCCATTGGTGGCAATTGCACCGTCGGCGGTTGCTGGATCACGATGAAATAGGCGGTCACACCCATCAGAACGAGACTGAACAGAATGAAAAACCTTAAAACCATTGCTCTTGCTCCTCTTACTCGGCCGGGGCGGCGATCGGCTCGCCAGCCTCATTTGAAATCGCCCAGGGATCGCCTGAAACAGCACGCCCCCGCGATGCACTCAGAATGAAATTGACGACGAAAACGATAAAACCCAGACCGATGGTAAAAGCGGCCATGGTCAGTATCATTTGCGGCATCACCCATTCACGAAGCGGCAGGTAATCGACAACCCAGCGCGGGAAGTAGGCATATCCCAGCCAGTACATCATCATCACCTTGGTGAAGATCCCCACCTGCCAAAGCCAGAAATGGACATTGCCGAAAGCCTGGCTGAACATCCGGCCGGTGAAATAGGGATACAGATAGTAGACCCCCGCCATCGCCATATTGGCCATGAAGCCAACGAACATCGCATGGAAATGCGCCGGCACGAAATAAGTGTTGTGCACGAAATCACTGTCGGTTGCGATTTGTGCATTCACATAGGCCGTCACGCCGCCGACCATCAGAAAGAAGATCGACGCAACCATGAATTTGAACGGCACAGCCCGTTTGGCCGACGCCGGGATGACATCAAACCAGAGCGTTGCGATCCAGTTGAAAACATGCAGCGTTGACGGCACGAATATCAACAGCGTCAAAATCTGCACCGCCCGCTGCAACGGCCCGCTGACCGTTTCCGCCGGCTGAAAGTGGTGCGGGTAAACCACAAAGGCCAGAACCGTAAGGATCGAAAACGCTATGACCGCAGACCAATAGCTCCAGATCGGCCGGCCCAGAAACCGCGGCAGAAGCGTGTAAAGAACCGCGATCGCCGGCATCAGCGGCAGGTATACGGCCGGGTGACCGTAGAACCAGAACATGAACATGAACGTCATGACCGAGCCACCCCGGCTTGGGTCGAACACGGCCGTGATCCCGGCCCAGTCGGTATACATGTAGACCGCCACCAACCCCAGCGCCGGGGTAGACCCCATAAGAAGCAGCCCTTCCGAGATCGCCCCCCAGCCCATCAGCGGCAGCTTGCTCCAGCCGATGCGCCGCGCGGCTTCCCAGCCGTTGCGAAACAGTACAGCCCCCGCGATGAACTCCGAGACCGCCACAAGAAACACGGCGATATAGGCCATCCACAAAAGTTCACCGCCAACCCGCAGCGACATCGGCGGGTAGAATGTCCAGGTGAAATCCGGCCGCGAAATCACCAGCAGAACGGCGGCAATGATCAGCATCCACCAGCTCCACTGGGCGCCGGCGGCCCATAACAAACGGTCCGTGCCCAGCACACGGGGCATCATGTAATACATCACCGAAACCACCAACGGGATGATGAATCCGAAGACCATGAACATCCCATGCAGCGTCATCAGCGACATGTAGGGCCGCGCATCGAAAAACTGGATGTCGGGCATCGCCAGTTCGGTCCGGAAAATCAATGCCATCAGCCCGCCAAGGCCAAGCATGGCAATGGATGTCAGCATGCCCTTGATGGCGATATGCCGGTAATCATGCGAAAAAAGAAGATCCGAGAGGCTCATCTTGCCAATGATATCCTCTGGCTCCCAGTCGGGTTTTATACCCATTCTTGCAGCGTCATGTTGACTCGCCATCACGCATCTCCCTTCAATGTGTTCCTGCTGTTGGTGCTCATGCTTCCTGTCCTTCAACAACAAGCCAGGCCTTCATCTGCGCGTGACCGACACCGCAGTAGTTCAGGCACTGTATGAGATATTTCCCCGGCTTTTGCGGCGCCCGAATCCAGATATCGCGCTCAACACCCGGCTCTATTTCAGCGGTGATGCCGACGGCCGGGATGTTCATGCCGTGGATCACATCGTTGCCAAAAATGCGAAACAGCACTTTCTCTCCGGGTTGCACGATTGCCGCGTTCCGGCTGATGGCATCATCATCGGTCAGAAAGGCAAATCCCCACTGAAAGACAATGACCTTCAGCACGCGATCAAAGTTCCCATCGACCGCATCGGCCTGGGCCGACAGGCGCCCTGCCTTTTCAATCTCACCCTGGTACTGTTCGAATACCGCGGTGCTTTCCCTGTCTGCGTACCAGACCATTCCGATCAGCAGCGCGACAAAAAGGAATTCCATCCGATATTTCAGCTTCCAGCGTGTCGGCAGGAACAGCGCCGCGAAAAGCGCGGCAATGCCCAAACCAAGAACGATGAAAACGAGCGCCATCATTGTGGCGGTGTAGCCACTCAATCCGAGTGCATTTTCCATTGTTACCTCCCGCCCGGTTGGTCACCCGCAAAGGCGCCAATTCGGGACCAGTTATTCCGTTAGATGGGCACAGTTGCGCCCGAACCTGCGGGCCAACGGCCCGTCAAAACGCTGCCCTTGGGCGCGCTTATGTGTCAGGTTCGCGGCGGGGCGTCAGGAGGTTGCGAGACAAAGGCAAAGACCAAAGGATCATCGCCATTTCTGTCAAGACGCGAGAAATCTGAATCGGGTGCCTCATCCAGACACCCCGTAGCCATGGCGCATATGCAGCAAACGCTGCCCAGGCCAGTAGCGGCAAGCGTCAGTGGATCAAACCCTGTGGTTGGGGCCTTTGCCGAAAACACCTGTCCGGATACCGCATGGGGCATCCGGTCGCTGGTTTCCGGCCAATCCGGATTGGGTGCCAGCCCCATGCCCATTGCCGCCACCGCACCAATGAGCAAAATGCCGACCCCTGTAAAAAGGCAATATGTGAACCAGTTCCGGATCATGGCTTAACAGTGGCACAAAAAACCCGAATTGCAAAACACCTATCCGGATCACCGGCAAACAGATTGCGTGCTGCATTGCCAAACCGGCCCGTGACCACAGTAGACATTGCCCTTTCCCTGCCTTCACTTTCTCGTGAATACAGGGGTCGATCCGGTGCCAGGTGCCCATGCAGAAGCGTGGTACGCGCCAGCGCAGTGTGGCCGGATGATCGGGCTCGCCCCCCGGGGGCTTCAGTTGCCAGAACTGTCATGCCCGGTTTCACCGGCGGTTTCGCCGTGCTCTTCTGCCTCCGGGGCATCGCCATGACCGGCATCGCCATGCATCAGTTCCTCTATGTCGTGCGGAATATCCGCCTGCGAAAATTTTGCCTGTTCTTCACCGTCATGGACAAAAGCGATTATGGCCGCCAGTTCCTCGCCGGTCAGTTCGATCTGCTCTCCCAGTTCTTCTTCCTGCATGGCAATCATCGCCGGTGCACCGCGCCACATGCGGGCTGCGAAATCAAAGGCATTCATCGGCTCTTCCATGTATTCCGCGGAAAACTCGGGTGCGTCCTCGCCCCCGACACCATTGACCGAATGGCAAACAACGCAGCCTTTTGAGGCGAACAGTTTGCGCCCCTTTGCCGGGTCAAATGCCGGAATGGCCAAACCGTTTTCAAGAACAAACCCCGATCTGGACAAAGGGTCGCTGACTTGGGCTGCTTCCTGGGCGTCAACCACATGCCCTGCCAGAACGGCCAATATGGTGATTGCAAAGGCACTCGTGCGATGCTTCATGTTCTTTCCTTTTCCATGTCTGATCCTCTGTCATGATCCGCGTCTTCTTCTTGCCTCTCTCACAGGCGCCCATCCGCTTTGGTCAGCGGAATGCTGATCTCGGCCAAAAGCCCGCCGTCCTTTGGGTTTGAAAGCCGGATGTCCCCGCCATGTGCCTGGATGACCGTACGCGCGATCGAAAGCCCGAGCCCGGTTCCTCCGGTTTCCAGATTGCGCGACTTTTCCACCCTTACAAACGGGTCGAATACCCGCTCAAGATCGGCCTCGGGAATCCCGTTGCCCCTGTCGGCAACATCTATGCGGGCGGCACGATCGTCCGCACACATCCTGACGCGCGCGATCTGTCCATATCGAATGGCATTCTCAAACACGTTCCGCAGGGCACGCCGCATCGCAACCGGTTTGATGCGAACATGGATTCCGGATTCGGCCTCCAGCGTGATTTCACCGCCAACGGCAGCCAGATCATCCGCCAGTTCCTTCAGGAAAACCGCCAGATCGACCGTCTGCATCTCCTCTGCGGTGACCATGCCACGCGCAAAGGAAAGGGTGGATTCAACCATCTCCTGCATTTCTTCGATGATGGCGGCCAGCCTTTCGCGTGTCTCATCATCTTCGACCATCTCCGCGCGCACACGCATCGCGGTCAGCGGCGAGCGGAGATCATGGCCAAGGGCGGCCAGCAAGCGTGTACGTTCGGAAACGAAACGGGAAAGTCGGGCCTGCATGTCATTGAACGCATTCGTCAGGCGGCGCAATTCTTCCGGGCCCTGTTCCGGCAGCGGGTCGACACGCTCGCCACGGCCAAGCCCCTCGGCAACACGGGCCAGCTTGCGCAGCGGGCCGGTCAACCGGCTCAGCGCAACCCAGACCACAATGGCGACGATCAATGTGGCCAGGCCAAAGCTGAAAAAAGAGGCCCAGGGCCATTGGATCGGCGGGCGGTGAAAGCGGGTTGAGACATTCAGCCAGCGCCCGTCTTTCAGGGATATGGACAGCCGCATCTCGACCGAGGCAAGGCTGAGGCCCATCATCTGCCGATGCATCCTGGACATTGTCTGCCCGGCATCACCCAACCCGGGAGGCGAGGTGATCCGATGCAGTTCGACGCGCACCTCATGCGTATCGGCATCATCCAGAAAGCTGCGTATCCTGTCACGGATATTGCCACCGTCGCCATGCGTCAGGTGGTCGACAGAAGGTTCTGTTGCCAGTGAAAACCTGACCAGCGGAGAATCGGCTGCACGCAGGATATCCGGCCCCAACCGGGCCGGTGCGGCCTCCAGCAAACGCACCACATTGGCCGCCCGCCCGGCGGCTTCCAGCCCAAGTGCGGCGCGCACGGCCAGTCGACGTTCATCCGCGAAGAGCCACAGGCTGATACCCTGAATGACGACGAACGTCAGCAGAATGACCAGAACAAGCTGGCCGCGCAGGGTGCGGGGCAACATCCGCCGCATTACAGATGTTCCACATTGGCGTTGAGGCTGTAGCCGCCACCCCGCACGGTTGTAATGATCCTGGGTTTGCCCGGATCCGGCTCGATCTTTCGGCGCAACCGGCTGACCTGATTATCAATGGTGCGGTCAAACACCTGGGCCTCGCGCCCCGAGGTCAGATCCAGCAGTTGATCGCGCGACAGCACAAAGCGCGGCCGTTCGAGAAAAACCGTCAGCAGCTTGAATTCGGCGGTTGTCAGCGGCTGTTCCCCGCCGGTTTCAATATGGGTGATCGTCCGGCGGTCGGCATCAAATATCCAATCCGCAAACCGTACCTTCTGCCCCGACAGTGTCCCGGCAACGGGTTCGCTGTGCCCCTTGCGGCGCAAGATGGCTTTGATCCGCGCCAGAAGCTCGCGCGGATTGAATGGCTTGGGAAGATAATCATCCGCGCCGATTTCAAGCCCGACAATGCGGTCGGTTTCCTCGCCCAGTGCGGTCAGCATCAGGATCGGTGTATTGCCCTGGGTGCTCAGGCGGCGACAGATCGAAAGCCCGTCTTCGCCGGGCATCATCACATCCAGCACGATCAGGTCAAACCGCCCCGCAGCCAGTTTGAGATCCATCTCGACCGCATCACGCGCCGCACTGGCGCGAAAACCGTTCTTTTCCAGGTAACGCGTGACGGCATCGCGAATTTCACGATGATCATCAACGATCAGGATATGTGGTTTGACTTTGTGTTTTTCGTTCATTGCATGCCCCGTTTAACCGTCATCCACATAAGGTGTCGCCAGAAAAAAGTATCGCTTTGTTGCAGGTTCCGGTTTTGCGACAAACGGATACAAAACCCTACCCCCTCCGGCATTGTGTTGCGACAAAACGGTCCCAGTTAGACCTTATCGAAACACAAAGCCTATGAGGTACAGCAATGAAAAGCAGCAAAACTCTTGGAGTGACCCTGGCAATTGCAATGGGCGCTCTCGCAGCAGCCCCCGCATTTGCTGACAGTGACCACGGACACAAAGGCGGCCAGGGCGGCATGATG
>JALSRG010000076.1 GCA_026984915.1 Marinosulfonomonas sp.
GGCGGCCAGGGCGGCATGATGAAAATGATGATGCGCATGCACAAGCAGATGATGGGCGGCGGCATGATGGGGGGTATGGCTGGTGGCCAGATGGGCCCGCTGGCCTATATGAAAGGCCTTGATGCCGACGGTGATGGCAAGGTCACCCCGGAAGAAATTCGCGCCGGCATGGCCGCAAAACTTGCCGAATTCGACGCCAACGGCGATGGTGTGCTTTCAATCGACGAATTCGAGGCCATGCACAGCGCCGCAATCCGCGAAAAAATGGTCGACCGCTTCCAGATGCTCGACAGTGATGGCGACGGCAAGGTGACAGCGGAAGAAATGGCCGCCCCAGCCAAACGAATGGAGAAAATGATGAAGCGCCGCGCCGCCCGCATGCAAGAGCAGCAAGGCGAAGACGGCATGGGAATGGGCATGGGGGCAGGCAAGGGCAATGGCCCCATGATGCAGGACCAGGACAACTGAATATAAACCCCGAAAGGAGGGTGGAATGATGGGAAATGGAATCGCAACCGGCATGGGCTGGGGTATGGGATTTGGTGTTTTCGGCATGCTGCTGATGCTGGCAATTTTTGCCCTCGTGATCGTGGCATTGCTCAAATACATCCGCAGCTGACAACAAGGGGACAACAGAATGTCATACACGATAGACCGTTTTTTCGGAGCAAGCGATCTGGACACCGTCGAAGAACGCCTTCGATCTGCATTGGCAGACAAGGGGTTTGGTATCCTGACCGAAATTGACGTCAAGGCGACGCTGAAAAAGAAAATCGACAAGGATGTCGGGCCTTATAAAATCCTCGGGGCCTGCAACCCCGGCATGGCCTTTCATGCAATCGGGGTAGAGCCGAAGGTCGGTGCGATGTTGCCGTGCAATGTCATCCTGCGGGCGGTCAACAATGGCGTCGAAGTCAGCGCCATCG
Source organism: Marinosulfonomonas sp. (assembly GCA_026984915.1). Classification (GTDB taxonomy): domain Bacteria; phylum Pseudomonadota; class Alphaproteobacteria; order Rhodobacterales; family Rhodobacteraceae; genus WFVA01. The sequence continues at coordinate 927 of JALSRG010000076.1, forward strand.
ACCCGGTCGCCTCGATGCAGGCCATAGAAAATCCGAAACTGAAAGAGGTTGCCGGGCAGGTCCGCGATCTGCTGGCCGAGGCTGTTCAGGCCGCCTGAATGGTTGCTTCGTCAAACTGGCGTCTGGGGCTATTCGTCATCGCTGCGATTTCGGTCGCGGCGATGATGCTGTTTTTCCCGGAGCAGGTATCGGCGCTGCTGGCATGGGTCGATCGCGACCGGATCAAAGCCCTGACAGAACGCGCCGGCCCGTGGGGGCCGATGCTGATCATTCTGCTGATGGCTGGGGCTGTCGTTTTCTCGCCGATACCGAGTGCTCCGATCGCGCTGGCCTCCGGCGCTGCCTACGGGCACTACAAAGGCGCGCTCTATGTGGTGATCGGCGCCGAGACCGGGGCGCTCATCGCCTTTTCTCTGGCCCGGTTTCTGGGGCGCGACGCCATCCAGCGCTGGTTTGGCGACAAACTGTCGGGGTTCCGCGTCCTTGGGTCGCAGAGCCTTTTGATGTGGCTGGTTTTCACAAGCCGCCTGATGCCGTTCCTGTCTTTCGATCTGGTCAGCTATGCCGCCGGCCTCAGCGCCCTTTCCTTCTGGCGGTTTGCCATTGCAACACTGGCCGGGGTCATCCCCGCCAGTTTCCTGCTGGCCCATTTTGGTGGTGAAATGCTGGGCGACGGGTCTGCCGGCGGCCTCTGGCTGATCTTGGGCCTCGGGCTTGTCACCGGGGCGCCCGTCCTGTGGGCAATTCTGAAAAGACACAAGACCAACTGAAAACGCCGGTGAATAAAATATCGCGCCCTCTTGACCTTCCAGTGACTGGAATCACTACATCCTACTCATACGCTTAGCCCAGAAGGGAGCAAGGCAATGGAAAACGCGCACAGTAAACACCTCAGCCCAAATGAGGCTGACCAGCATCATGATACCCCCGAACATGTGACCGGGGCAGACATGGTCACCGATCCGGTCTGCGGCATGCAGGTCGACCCAACTGCGGACAAGCCGACCGAGTCATGGCAGGACCAGACATTCCATTTCTGCTCGGACAAATGCCATGCCAAATTCAACGCCGACCCCTATTTCTATGCCAGCGGCAACAACCGGCGCAAAGAAGACGTTGCCGCTGGCGAAGTTGACTATACCTGCCCGATGCACCCGGAAATCGTGCAAAAAGGTCCCGGGACCTGTCCGATCTGCGGCATGGCATTGGAACCGATCACCGCGACCGGCGACGAAAAGAACGAAGAACTCGAAGATTTCACCCGCCGCATGTGGATCAGCGCCGCCGCGGCGGTCCCTCTGGTAATCCTGACCATGGGCCCGCTGGCCGGCCTGCCAATTCGTGAATGGATCGGCGAGAAAACCACAATCTATCTCGAATTCATTCTGGCAACCCCGATTGTGCTCTGGGCGGCAAAACCGTTCTTTGTTCGCGGCTGGAACTCGATCCGCACCATGAATCCCAATATGTGGACACTGATTTCGCTCGGGGTGGCCGCGGCCTATCTTTACAGCCTCGCGGCGACTTTCCTGCCTGGCATCTTTCCCGAAGCCTATCGCGATGGCGGCAGCGTTGGCACCTACTACGAGGCAGCCGTGGTCATTGTCACGCTGATCTTTGTCGGTCAGGTGCTGGAACTGCGCGCCCGCGAACGGACCGGCGACGCGATCAAGGCACTTCTTGACCTGGCCCCGAAAACGGCCCGGCGCATACTGCCCGGTGGCGATGAATATGATGCACCATTGGAAAACATTCTGGAGGGCGACCGCCTGCGCCTGCGCCCCGGTGACGCGGTGCCGGTTGATGCCGTCGTGCTGGAAGGCACGAGTGCCATCGACGAAAGCATGCTGACAGGTGAACCGGTGCCGGTCGGCAAGGAACCGGGTGACAAGGTTACTGGCGGCACGCTCAACAAGAATGGTTCGTTGATCATCGAGGCCGCCCGCGTGGGCGCCGATACCGTCCTGGCGCAAATCGTTGAAATGGTTGCCGGCGCGAAACGCTCGCGCGCACCAATCCAGGGGCTGGCCGACAAGGTTTCGGCCGTTTTTGTACCGCTGGTCGTGCTGGTCTCGGTTACGGCCTTTGTCATCTGGTTCTTCTTCGGCCCCGAGCCATCACTTGTCTTTGCCGTGGCCTCGGCCGTTTCGGTCCTGATTATTGCCTGCCCGTGCGCTCTGGGTCTGGCAACACCGATTTCCATCACCACGGCCGCCGGTCGCGGTGCACAGGCAGGGGTGTTGGTCAAGGACGCCGAAGCGTTGGAGCGTATGGCACGGGTCGATACACTGATCGTCGACAAGACCGGCACATTGACCGAAGGCAAACCGGAACTCACCGACACGATCGTGTTCGGGGCCAGCGACAAGGCAGAACTGCTGCACCTTGCCGCCACGCTCGAAAAAGGCTCCGAGCATCCCCTGGCCGAAGCAATTGTCGCCGGGGCCGAAGAACAGGGGCTCGGCATCGGTAAGGCCGAAGACTTTCAGGCGGTGACCGGGAAAGGGGTGCGGGGGCGCGTGAATGGCCGCGATGTGGCACTTGGCAACAAGGCCATGATGGCCGAACTCGGGCTGGCCACACAGGACATCGACTCTCAGGCTGACGCACTCCGCGAAGAGGGCAAAACCGCAATGTATGTTGCGGTTGACGAACAGCTTGCCGGAATTGTCGCGGTGGCGGATCCGATCAAGGGAAATGTCGCTGACACGATCAAGGCCCTGCACGGCTCTGGTCTGCGCATCATCATGGCGACCGGCGATAATGAGCGCACAGCACAGGCCGTTGCCCGCCAGCTTGGAATCGACGAAGTCCGGGCCGGGGTTCTGCCCGGCGACAAGAAAGACCTTGTCGAGGACCTGCGTCGCGCGGGGCGCTCGATCGCCATGGCCGGGGACGGGGTAAACGATGCGCCCGCACTGGCAGCGGCCGATGTAGGCATCGCCATGGGCACCGGCGCCGACGTGGCTATGGAAAGTGCCGGCATCACACTTCTGGGCGGGGATCTTTCCGGCATCGTGCGCGCACGCAAACTGGCCAAGGCTACACTGGGCAACATCAGGCAGAACCTGTTCTTTGCCTTCGCCTACAACGCTGCGGGAGTGCCGGTCGCCGCGGGTATTCTTTACCCCCTGACCGGCACGCTCTTGTCACCAATGATTGCCGCCGCCGCGATGAGCCTGTCATCGGTTTCGGTGATCAGCAATGCGTTGCGGCTGCGCAGGCTGGATCTCTGACGCAGCCGCAGGGCAGAGGCGGGTGCCAAATTACAAGATCAAACACCCGCCGCCCCCAGTTCAGTTCGCTGTAATGGGGGCGGTGTCAGATCAGACCCAGTGTCAAACCAGTGAGGCCGGATGAACGGGTTTTGACCCTTGGGCGAAGATCTGATAGCTTCCTCTTTCACAAAAGCTTCCGCTTTATGCTTTCAGGTCATTATACATCTGATAGGCTTTTTCCGGCTTCTCAAGTTCATGCACGACCTTTGAAACCGCCTGGATCATTGCCACCGGGTCATCCGACTGGAATATGTTGCGCCCCATATCAACACCCGCAGCACCTTGATCAACTGCCTTGTAAGCCATTTCCAGAGCTTCCAGTTCCGGGAGCTTTTTGCCGCCGGCGATCACGATTGGCACCGGGCAACCGGCCGTGACGCGTTCAAAGCCCTCTTCGATAAAGTAGCTTTTTACGTATTGCGCCCCGATCTCGGCTGCGATGCGGGTTGCCAGACCAAAATAACGCGCATCCCGGGCCATATCCTTGCCGACACCAGTGACAGCCAATGTCGGAATACCCGCCTTCAGGCCCGAATCAATCAGCTTGATCACATTGGCAATGGATTTGTGTTCGTATTCCGCCCCGATATAGACCTGCGCCGCCATGGCGCAAACGCCCAGACGAATGGCATCGTCAATGTCCACGGCAATGGTTTCATTGGACAGTTCGCTCAGGATCGAGTTACCCCCGGAACAGCGCAGCACGATGGGTTTGGTCACGCTGGGGGGGATATTTGCCCGCAGAACTCCGCGCGTGCACATCAACACGTCAGCATATTCCGCCAGTGGCAGAATATTCAGATCAATCCGCTCCAGCCCTTTTGTTGGCCCCTGAAAATAGCCATGGTCAAAGGCCAGCATGACCGTGCGCCCGGATTTCGGATTGAAGATCCGGCTCATCCGGTTTTTGATACCCCAGTCATAGTTGGCAAGACCTTTCAGATAAAACCCCTGCTTGTCCTGAGGTTGCCCCAACCCAAAGTCTTTTCCATCCTTGATATCGTCAATATCTGCCATCTTGTTTCCTGTCTTTCCTAGCTAGGTTTCAGTCTATGCGTGTCATTGTTTCAAAGGCTCTCTGCGGATTGTTTGCCCCCAGAACGGCGCTGCCGCTTACAATCATCTCAGGATTGCAGGCCCTTATTTCCCTGATACTGTCCAGTGTTACACCGCCATCAAAGGCGATCACGGGTTTATGGCCGCATATGGTGCGCAGCTCTTGCACACGGGCACAGGCGGTTGCGATATCAGGCGGATCTTTCCGGCGTGGGTCCAAGGATAATACAAGTACCAGATCAGGTTGCATATCCAGCAGGGCACGGATCTCGGAAAGCGGCGTCTGGGGCATCAGCCCAAGGCCGGCCAGAACCGGGCGACCGCTCTCCTCTGCTGCTGTTCGAATGGCGTTCAGCGCCTGGGCTGCATCCGCTGCTTCGGCATGCACGGTCACGATGTCCGCCCCTGCCTTTACATAGCTTGCAACATGGCGCGCCGGGTTTTCAACCATCAGATGGACATCCCGCAGCAGCCCGACATCCAGCGCCTTCACAAAGCCGGGGCCGGCTGTCATGCCGGGTACGAACACACCATCCATCACATCGAAATGCAGTATCCCGGCGCCCCACTCGGCGAACTCTGTTGCAGCTTTCCGCAAGGCCCCCAAATCTGCCGCGTATATGCCAAGGCTGATTCCCCGGGCGCGCTGTTTCAGGTCTTCCATCATGTCCGCTGTCATTTTTCAGATCACTTTGACTTTTGTCTAGTTTAACTTCTGAATAGCCGCAAACCCATCCGTTTTCCACCAAAAAATCCGGCAAATGTTCTGCTGTAAGGATCCCGGTGATATTATTTCGCGCCAGCCCGAAATTAGGAACGAAAGAACACACGATTCAAAGTATTTGATCACAGGTCAAAACGGTACAGCAAATCTGTCTCTTCAGAAAACCTGCGTGACCAAAAAAAGCCCCCGGCAAACGCGGGGGCTTTCCATTCAATCCGGCAGCGGTCTAGTTCCCGCCGACATCATCCAGATTTCCAGGGTCGAAGACACCACCAAAGGGCGATGGTTTCGGCGCAGCCTTGGGTTCTTCTTCCGGCTTTGGCTGTTCTGTCGGGCCCGTGCCGGTTCCCGACTGCCCTTCCAGATTGCCAGGGTTGAACACGCCCCCAAATGGGTTGTCGCCAGCCGTGCCAGTGCCTGACTGAGAGCTGGGCCCGAAAATATCCGGCCCCTTGAGGGCATCGGCCTGCCGCTTGATCTGGCGCTGAAGCTGCAATTCCTGAATTCTGCGCTGCGTCTCGGCCTGTTTGAGCTCCAGCACACGCTGCTTGCACTGCGCCGGGCTATAGCTCTGGCCAGCCCAGAATACTGTAATGACAGCGAAAGACATCAAAACCAGAACAACGGCGGCCCAATTACCGCGCAGAAACCCGGGCAGAATACTGCGTCCAACAGGGGCAGTACCTTCTTTGACAGCCAGTGCCTTCAACTTGTTTCTCCGCCACGCCTCCAGGGCAATCGCCCCAAAGACTGTCAGAACAACGATGATGAACGCCAGGGCCGAGATCGACGGGTTGATGCCGTAGCGAACCTTTTGCGCCAGCTCGATCGTCAGTGTCGGATAACGGCCAAAGGTAAATGTCGTTGTGTTATAGTTTTCAAAAGAAGCCAGAAACGCCAACACCGAAGCCGAGGCAATGGCCGGGCGCATGAAGGGCAGCAAGATCTTGCGAAAGGCCTGGGTGTGTGTCGCCCCGAGATCCAGCGCCGCCTCGGTCAAGCCGGGGTCATATCTCTGAAGCCGGGCCACAAAGACCAGCATCGCATATGACGCAATAAACGTTGATTGCCCCAGAACCGTCAGAAAGATCCCGTTGTGAAACAGGGCGTCACTTGCCGGCCCCAGGATGCGGCTGAGCCGGTCCCAGAACACCACCGTCGAGATACCCAGAACAACACCCGGGATAAGGATCGGCGCGATGATGATGGTATAATAGGTAGACCGCCATTTGGCCCAGACTTGCGTCAGAACCAGAGACGCAGCCAACCCCATGGCCACCGACAAGATCACCGTACCTATGCCGATGATCACACTGTTCTTGATACTGTTCAGGATCCGTTCGTCATGAAACAGTACCTGAAACCATTCGAAGGTAAAACAGGCCCAGGGCGAAACAGACGGAAAGGCATTCGAATTGAACGCGGTCAGACTCATGATCAACAGTGGCCCCAGAAGGTAGCCAAAGAAGATCAGCAGGTAGATGCCGAGCGCAAGACGAGAGACAAATACGTTGGACTTCATTTGCCAATGTCCCCCATATTGACCTTGAAGATCTTCATGAAGGTCATCACGATCACGATCGACGAGACAAGCAGAACAATCGCATAGGCCGAGCCCTGCTGCCAGTTGAGCGACCCGTTGAACCACTGATAGACGAGCTGTGTAAACCACAGGCTGCTGGGCCCGCCCAGAATTTGTGGCGCAGCCAAAGCCCCGGCCGACAGCATGAAGACCATGGTCATCCCCGAGGAAATGCCCGGCTTGGCATGGGGAATGACGATGCGGCGGTGGATCCTCGTCCAGCTAGCCCCCATATCCCGCGCAGCCTCAATCTGATTGCGATCCAGGCTCTCGATGACATTGTACATCGGGAACAGCATCAACAGGATATAGGCATAGCCCAGACCGGCATAAAGCGCGATATCCGCCCGGATGAAATCAATCGGCTCCTTTATCAGATGCAATGTCATCAGAACATCGTTCACAATGCCACTGTCGGCAAAGATGATCCGCAGTGCAAATGCGCGCAGAATTTCGTTGATCCAATAGGGGATGATCAGGAGAACGACCAGCAGCCGCACAAAGCCGGTTCCTTTGGATTGGCCCAGATAATATGCAAGCGGATAGCACAGAATAAGGTCAGCAATCGTGACGGCCATTGCGGCGATAATGGTGCGCACAAAAACCATCAGGTCGACAGTATTATATGTACCTTCCTTGCCGTCCGCCCCATACAGAAGGTAGCGGTAGTTATGCAGGGTATAGACATCTTTCGGGCCGCCCAACTCCTTTGGTGGCAGGTTGAAGCGAAACGAAAAATCGAGCATCGACAACTGGGGCAACAGGATCAGAACAATGATCCAGAACGCCACCAGAAACATCATGATGCCGCCCATCATTTTGCCGTTGTTGCGGAAAAACTGTGAGAAAATCAGAGGCTTCTTCATGACACCCCCCTATTCCGACGCCAGTTCGCCGGCCGGCATCACCATGGCATTGCCAACATCATAGCTAAGTGTGAGGTCCTGCCCGCGGGAGGCTTCCGGATCCTGCCCCAGATTGGGCATCGACATTTTCATTTCCTTGCCGCCATCCCCCTCCAGATAGACACTATAACTATTACCTTCGAACTCCTCGCTCAGAACCTTGGCCGAGATTCGGGCCTTGTCGTGGCTATCGCCGTTGGCCAGGGCCAAGGCCTCGGGGCGGATGAACATCATCGCGTCATCCCCCACTTTCAACTCTCCTACGGCAGAAGGCGTGATCGTTGCGCGCAGCAATCCGGAACGGTTGGACTGCATCAGCGCTTCATTGCCCTGAATCTCCTGGATTTTTCCGCGGAAGACGTTGTTTTCACCGACAAAAGAGGCAACAAACGCTGTTGCAGGCCGGTCATAAACATCATGTCCGGTGCCAATCTGGTCGATGATACCGGCGCGCATGACAGCGACGTTGTCAGACATGGTCAGAGCTTCGCCCTGATCGTGGGTAATGTAGATAAAGGTAATGCCGACCCGCTGCTGGATTTCGCGCAGTTCGGTGCGCATATGCTGGCGCAATTTCAGATCAAGCGCTGAAAGCGGCTCGTCCAGCAACAGGACGTCTGGTTCGGCACATAGCGCCCGGGCGATTGCCACACGCTGCTTCTGGCCACCAGACAGTTCCGACGGAAGCTTGTCGCCCTGCCCCTCCAGGGCAATCATATCCAGCAACTCATCCGCCCGCTTGCGGCGTTCTGCTGTACTGGCTCCTTTGACCTCCATCGAAAACGTGATGTTCTCCCAGATTTTCATCAGGGGAAACAGGGCCAAATTCTGAAAGATCAGCGCCGTCGGGCGTTTGTTGGGACCAATCCCGGCCATATCGTTGCCGCCGATCAGAACGCGGCCTTCACTCGGATCAAGAAATCCTGAAATCGCCCTCAGGATTGTTGTTTTCCCACAGCCCGATGGGCCGAGGAACGAGAAAAAATCACCACCGTTGATATGAACATTCGCTTCGCGAACGGCTACAAAATCTCCAAAACGGATCCAGACATTGTCCAGATCTACGCCGACGCCATCTGCCATCGGATTCTCCCTGTTCGTTTTTCCCGGGACAAAAGAACCTTCTTTTCGGCATCTGAAAAAATGCCCGGATTCCTGTTCGCAGCCTTGCGCTGTCCCCGTCCTTGAAATCCGGCCACCCTGCGGTGGCCGGATTGATTATCGTACCTATCAGGCGCTTTTGAATTTATTGACAAATTCAGTACGCACATCGGCATACCACGGCGCCTCGGCCGGCCACGGGTTGAGATTGGCAAGCGCGTCACCCGGGTAAGCTTCTGCAAAGTTTTTCTTGTAAGCTTCGCCAGCAAACTTGTCCGCACCCAGGATAGGTGAGTTGTAGCCGTGCTTGTCAATTGCCTTGCCGGCAACTTCCGGGCGATAGGCGTAATCAATGAGGGCATAAGCCTCGTCGATATTTTCGGCACCCTTGGGCATTGCAAGGCCGTCAACCCATGCCATCGCACCCTCTTTTGGCGCTTGGTAGGTGACCGGCTCACCGGCTGTTTTCAGGGCCAGCGGCGGACCGTCCCAGGTCTGGCCAACAATAACACCACCGTTCAGCAGGCCTTGCTTCTGGCTGTCGGCATCGTTCCAGATCAGTTTCAGATTGCCTTTGCGGGCGGTGCACCAATCGGTGATCTTGCTCCAGGTTTTGCGCATGTTCTCTTCGCTCTCATACGCCGCCCAGACGGAACCGGGCTCCAGTTCACCTATGGTTTCCATGTAAAGGCCGGCACACAGCATACCCGAGTGAGCGCGGATCATGGTTTTGCCGGCATTTTCTTCGGCCCAGATTTCGCCATAGCTCGGAACACCATCGTCAGATGCGGGCGACCACAGATCGGTGCGCCATGCCATACCTTCGGTTCCCCAGATATGCGGAATCCAGGTCGACCCCTTGCCGTCAAAGTTCCAGGCGTCCGGGCCGATCTTGGCCATCGCCGGATTTGCACGATCAATCGGAACCCGGCTCATATCCCAGGGCTGCAACAGGCCAAGAGGCCCCCACTGCAACGACCGGTTATTTGTCGGCCCGATGATATCGGACCCGGATCCGTTTGAGGCTTTCATCTTGTTGATGATTTCTTCGTTCGAGCCGATACCGACATAGTTTACCTTGATACCGGTTTCCTTGGTGAAATCTGCCAGAAGATCTTCGGGCCAGTAATCCGACCAATCCAGAAGATTAAGCTCGCCCGAAGAGGCAAGCGCCTTTGACACGAATGCGGGCGAAGCCAGCGCGGCTGCGCCTGCGACTGTGCCAGCCTTCAGGAATGAGCGGCGGTTAACGCCCGTTTCGGATTTCGTCATTAGTTGTCTCCCTCTAGGATTGTTCTGCAACCAAAGCTGCGATAGTTTTGCGGCCTTATGGATTCTGGAAACCACATTAAGCCGACTATCCGCTATTCTTGTATGTTTTGTGACAAAACGCAAAGCACCTTTTCCTGTTTCCATAAAATTTTTGCCCGAAAGGCCTATTAAAACAGGTATTTGATCGCTACTCGTGCATTTTCCTCAAAATTTTACATGCCCCGGCGATAAATTGAAGCGGACAGGAAAATGCAGCACTTTTCCAGGCTTGGAGTTGCCTGATTAAAGAATCAGCAAATTGGTACACTTCGTGACTTGCTGAATGTCCTTTTGTCAGCATAGTCTTGCAACTGACAAAAGGGGGTGCGCATTGCCACTGGAAGGACAAATCGTCGAGATCGTTCTACTCTCGCTAAAGGTCTCGCTCTCTGCGGTTGTTCTCTCTGCCCTTGTCGGCATCCCTCTGGGCGCTCTTCTTGCGGTTGGCAGATTTCGCGGCCAATCGGTTTTGATTGTTCTGGTTAATGCCTCAATGGGGCTGCCGCCCGTGGTCGTCGGGCTGGGGTTGTATCTGCTGTTTTCCCGATCCGGCCCGCTTGGCGTACTGCAACTGCTTTATACCCCCGCAGCGATGATCATTGCCCAGACCATTCTGGTGACACCCATAATCGCATCTTTCTCCCAACAGGTTTTTTCTGACCTGCACCACGAATATGATGAGATGTTGCGTGCCATGAAAGCTAGCCGGTGGCAGACAATGGCAACGCTGATCCATGATGCCCGGCACTCCCTCATCACGGCACTGCTTGCCGGGCTTGGCCGCGCATTATCCGAAATCGGCGCCGTGATGATTGTCGGCGGAAATATTGCCCATGCCACCCGTGTGATGACCACAGCCATTGCCTTGGAGACCTCCAAGGGCAATCTGTATCTGGCCGTAACCCTGGGCCTGATCCTGCTGGCGTTGAGCGGCGTGATCAATGTGGTGATGATCCTCTTGCGCAGCCGTCTGGAAAGACTGGCCCATGTCTGACAGCAATGTATTTCCTCTCGGACATCCCCGCCCCAGAAAACCCGCCCCCCCGCTACTGACGGCCGAATCTCTCAGATATCAAAGGGGGGGCCGGGAACTTCTTGCAGGCGTCAGTTTTGAACTGCCTGAGAAAGGCATTACCGCTTTGCTTGGGCCAAATGGTGCCGGGAAAAGCCTGACGCTGCGCATTCTGATGGGTTTGATTCCGCCGGATTCCGGGCAGGTCGGCTTTCACAGCGGTTTTTCTGGCCGGATCGGTATGGTTTTTCAGCAACCTGTCCTGCTTCGCCGTAGCGTGCGTGCAAATTTGGATCATGCACTGCGTATTGCCCGTATTCCCAGACGAGACCGGACCGGGATGATCGCGGAACTTCTGGTCATGGCAAACCTTACGCATTGTGCGGAAAACGCCGCGCGCTCCCTTTCCGGCGGCGAGCAACAAAGGCTTGCCATGGCGCGCGCGCTTGTTGCCGACCCCGAGCTTTTGCTGCTTGACGAGCCAACGTCCAGCCTCGACCCTGCCGCAACTGCCGCCTTTGAAGACCTGACCCTTGAGGTTGCAGCGAAAGGCGCCAAAATCGTACTGGTCACCCATGATCTGCACCAGGCGCGGCGTCTGGCAGATGACATCATTTTCCTTCATCGGGGCAGGGTATACGAACACAGAACGGCTTCGGCATTCTTCAATGCTCCGGAATCCGCCGAGGCAAAAGCCTACTGCACGGGCACATTGTTAACTTGAGAAGAAAAGAAATGAAGACACTCCTTTGCTGCGCAATCCTGGCATTGCCCTTGCCGCTGCTGGCGGCAGAAAACACCATCCTGCTGCAATCGACCACATCCACGCAAAATTCGGGCCTGTATGAATTTCTCTTGCCAAAGCTTGAGAAGGACACCGGGCTGAACGTGCATGTTGTTGCTGTCGGCACCGGTCAGGCCCTGAAAAACGCGCAGAACTGTGATGGCGATGTCGTGCTGGTTCACGCCAAACCGGCCGAAGAAGCCTTTGTCGCGAACGGGTATGGCGTGCAGAGGTTCGATGTCATGTACAACGATTTCGTGCTGATTGGTCCAAAGGATGACCCGGCAAAGGTAAGAGATGCAAAAGACGCTGCTTCGGCGCTGCGCGCGATTGCAAAAGCCGGGGCCGCATTCGCGTCTCGCGGTGATGACAGCGGCACCTACAAGAAGGAAATCGCACTCTGGAAAGCCGCAGGCCTGATCCCCGCAGAAAGTGGCGAGAGTTGGTATCGCGAAACCGGATCCGGGATGGGGGCAACCCTCAATATTGCCGCCGGTATGGGCGCCTATGCCCTGACGGACCGGGCAACCTGGATTTCCTTTGGCAACAAGGCCGGGCTGGACATCTTGTTTCAGGGTGATCCTGACCTTTTCAACCAATACGGGGTCATCGCGGTCAACCCGAAACATTGCCCAAGCGTGAACGCGCAAGGTGCAGCAATATTCATAGACTGGATTCTGTCACCGACCGGTCAAGCGGCAATTGCCGCCTATCGCCTGAAAGGGCAGCAACTGTTTTTTCCAAACGCCAATCCAGATGGATAAAAGCCTAGGGCGTAGACCTATAAACCCTGCACCGCTGGCGGGATTGTCGCGAAATATCAACGGCTTGGGGTGCGCCGGAAATAGTGGTTCTATTTTCAAGCGCCCCAAGCCGTTGAGGTGAAG
>JALSRG010000077.1 GCA_026984915.1 Marinosulfonomonas sp.
CACGATCGGAGAACAGGCCGGAGCCCGAGAGGGTTGCGGGCTTGAAGGGGATGTTTTCCAGCGCGCGGGTGAGCTCGATGACCGAAAATGCATCGGTCTCGAAGATATCCATGGTGGCCATGTGTGGATGGCTCCTTTTCTGCAAGGGTTATTTTTAGTGATTATGATCGTTGCGGGTTGCGGTCATGTGTTCGGCCTGTTGGCGCGGTACATTTGACCGCTGGCCCCGATGAAGTCCGCTTGCCGGGTCCCAATCATAACAACGAGCTTTGACGCCCGGGCCACCAATACGGGGTGTCCCGGCGGCGGTCCTATATGATCATCATCATCTATCTATGCCCTCACAGTTCGGAGCGGCAGATAACTGCCGCTTGTTTCATAAATTCATGCGGGTGCCGTTTTGCGGTAAACGTCTCCCCGCAAAAGCACGGCCCAAATGATACGTGCCGTTTTGTTGGCCATGGCAACGGTGACCACGCGCGCGGGTTTTTTCTCAAGCAATTTACGCACCCACAGGCCCGTGACAGTTGGACCGCCTGACCCACCACGTCAATATTCTGGAAATGAATGGCGAAAGTTACCGCCTGACCCAAAGCCGCGCAAAACGCCGCATGCAGTAATTGGCCTGACGGCCAATGCGCCTTGGCACGTGCTTGCTATTTGAGGGGGCCGCACGCACCAAGGCGCGATATTCTCCAGCCACAGCAATTAGATGAAAATGGGCCTCAAAGGAGATCCCCTGAAGTGGCCTACTTTTACGCCGCCCTTTGGCAGGTTTTTACTCCGCCGTTGACACCCCTTTGAAACATAAAGAAAATCGCCCCCGCGTCGGGGCATATACGCGTTTCAGTGAAGGCAAGTGGCGGAGACGAAGGGATTCGAACCCTCGAGACGGTTTCCCGCCTACTCCCTTAGCAGGGGAGCGCCTTCGACCACTCGGCCACGTCTCCGCTGACGCGTTTACCAGCAAAATTGTCGGGAAAACAAGTGGAAACTTGTTTCGTTTCGATTTGCACGCCCCACTCGTCAAATCGCCTAGGGCCTGACGAGAAAGGAGCCGATCTTCGGCTGTCCATATATCAAAATCATCGCCGGGCAAGCGTCGGAAAATGCACTGCTTTTCAACTGCCGACAACCGTGGGGAACCTTGAACGTTTCAGCGCAGGCATTGCACCGGTGTTTCAGAACGGTAATCTGCAAGCTGCCGCTCGGAAAAAGCGCGCATATCCTGATTGCCCGCCAGATACGCCTTGTACCATTTGGCCGTTTGTTCAATCGCCTGTGTTGCGCTCCAGCATGGTTTCCAATGCAGTTTTTCCCGCGCAAGGCTTGAATCGACGCGTAGGGTTTTTGCCTCACCGCTATTTGTGACTTCGGCAAGCACAACGCGCGTTTCCGGTGCTTTCATGACACTGAGAAACGTCTCCGCAACCGCTGCCACATTCGGCATATCCGGCTGATCCGGGCCAAAGTTCACCGCAGGCGGAGTTTGCTCCGGATTTTCAAGCAGGGCAGAGGCCAACACCAGATACCCCCCCAAAGGTTCCAGAACATGCTGCCACGGGCGCGTGGCGTTGGGTTGCCTTATTTCCTGGTCTCGCCCTTCAGAAATGGCCCGGACAAAATCAGGGATCAGACGATCCCGGGCCCAATCCCCGCCACCAATGACATTCCCGGCCCGGGCCGTCGCAACAGCCGGCGCGTTCGCGGAACCTGCCGCCTGATGAAATTCCCGAGTCTGGTATGTCATGACCGCAATTTCTGCTGCTGCCTTGCTGGCACCATAGGGCTCATGCCCCCCCAACGGGTCGCATTCACGATAGGCCCAGGGGGAACCGGTGTTTTCATAGACCTTGTCACTGGTTACAACCACGACTGCCTCGACAGAAGGTACCTTTCGTGCGGCTTCCAGCACCGCCACCGTTCCCATTACATTTGTGGCAAAAGTATCAAAGGGCTGTTCAAACCCCTGCCGGACAATCGCCTGTGCCGCAAGATGAAACACAACAGTTGGTGCCGCGGCGTGCATTGATGCCTCAAGGGCTTGCTGATCAGAAATTTCTCCCCGCAGGTCAGCAATGCGGTTGCCGATACGCATCAGTTCATACCCGCTTGGCCTGGTCGGAATTTCATCACTGAATCCGCTTACCTTTGCCCCAAGGGTCTCAAGCCACAAACACAGCCAGGCCCCTTTGAAACCAGTGTGCCCTGTTACGAAAACCGAACGGTTTCTGAAAACATCTTCAACGGTCTTGTTCTGCATTAGACCATGCCCAGTTCTGTTGCCATTTCTTCCAGCCCATCCCTCAGTTGTACCTTTGGGGACCACCCCAAAGCCTTTTTCAGCTTGTCCGATCTTGAATATTTGACCGATGTTTCACCCGGGGCCGCCTTGCTGATAGTGGGCTTGAGGTCGGCCTTGCCAAAAGCCGCGAGGGCGATTGTCGTTATTTCGAGTATTGTCATTGCCGGTGTTCCGGATACATTGAACGCTTCGCCCCGAACGCCGTCTTTGCCGGCATTGGCCGCAAGAATTCGCAGCGCCGAGACAC
The DNA here is from genome assembly GCA_026984915.1 of Marinosulfonomonas sp. GTDB lineage: Bacteria > Pseudomonadota > Alphaproteobacteria > Rhodobacterales > Rhodobacteraceae > WFVA01. The sequence continues at coordinate 2,553 of JALSRG010000077.1, forward strand.
AATCGCGAACGTGAAGAAGGCTGCGCACGGCCTTTCCACCTCCACGCAGATGCGGGGCTTCCCCTTTCTGAATTGCATCAATGATACTGGGAACCAGTCGGGCAGAGTTTTCATCACCAGCCCCATATGTATTTCCCAGGCGGGCAACTGTTACCGGCATGTCACTGATCTGGGCATAACTGCGGGCAACCATATCCGCCATGGCTTTGGACACTTCATAGGGGCCAAATGCATTTACCGGATCGTCCTCAACAGAAGCCTGCCCTTTTGCTTCCCCGTAGATACTATCGGTAGAGGCCACAACGCAACGAGGCGCGGTTGGCATCGCCTTCAGCGTTTCCAGCAAATGCCAGGTTTGCTGGGCATTTGCCTGAAATACCCGTTCGGGTTCCTGCATGGCTTCAACGATCTGGCTCATGCCGGCCAGATGGAACAGTTCCTCCGGGTTCTCATGCCGGACAACCTCCGCAATGTCGCTGTTTGCGACCACCCTCACATTGTCATGGTTCAGCAGCCCCAAGCGGGTAAAATGCCGCGAAGGCTTGCCGCGCATCTGCGCAACAACCGCGTGCCCGTCCCGGGCCAGTTCCCGTGTAAGCCAGGCGCCGATAAACCCCGACGCGCCTGTTACGAGGCATTGCATCAATGCCCTCCTTTTATCCAGGGGGCCTGCCCGGAGGAATATATCTCGTTCAGGTGCCTGTAATCCTTGAATGTGTCCATGCAGTGCCAGAACCCGTCATGCTTGAAGACTTTCAGTTCTCCGTCTTTGGACAAGCCTTCCAGAGGCTCCTTTTCCAGCACACAGTCAGGATCATCCGGAATATAATCAAGAAAACGGCTTTCCATTACAAAGAACCCGCCATTTATTCTCGAAACCACTTTCGGTTTTTCCACAAAGGACAGCACCGTATCCCCATCCAGTTTCAGTTCCCCGAACTGCGAGGTTGCCTGCACACCGGTCAGTGTTCCGATTTTCCCATGCGCCAGATGAAAGGCCAGCAGGGCATTCAAATCCAGGTCCGACAACCCGTCCCCATAAGTCAGCATGAAACGCGGGGCGTTGATATATTGGGCAATACGCCTGATACGGGCGCCGGTCTGTGACTTTGCCCCGGTTTCGGCAAAGGTTATATCCCAGTCCAGTCCTTCATCACCGTTCAGAAACTCACGCGTTCCGCGGGCCAGATCCATTCTCATATCGCGTTCACGTATGTCGCGTTGCAGAAAATACTCCTTGATCATCTGACCACGGTAGCCAAGGCAAAGAATAAAGCGCTTGAAACCCTGGCTGGCATAAAGGCGCATGATATGAACCAGCATTGGTTCATTGCCAATTTCCATCAGAGGCTTTGGCCGGTTTTGTGTTGCCTGGCCAAAGCGCGTGCCTTCCCCGCCACAGAGGATGACAACGGGGATATCCGGGTGATCATTCGTATCCAAAACAGTCTCCTTTAAATGCAGACAAGGAACATGCCGCAACCGCAGGCCTAATATGCGCCTGACATGAAAGCCCCGCTCAGTATAGTCATGACCAGAATGCGGAAATCCAGCCAGATCGACCAGTGTTCAATGTACAGATTATCAAACAGAACTCTGTTTTTCATCATTTCAAGCGCCTGTTCGTAGGTATCCGGTGTTCCCCGCAAACCCTTTATCTGCGAAAGCCCGGTAATCCCCGGGCGCACGCGTGTGCGGTGGTGCCAGTTGGCAATCGCCTCTTCAAAAAGGGCGCCTTTGAAATGGAATTTCGGCGGCAGAGGGCGCGGTCCGACAATGGACATGTCACCATGAATCACATTGAGAAGCTGAGGCAATTCATCCAGCGACGTTTTTCTCAGGAATGCGCCAATCCTGGTGATCCTCGGGTCATTTTTCGTTGTCAGCTTGTTACCCTCAATGTCGGCATCCCCCTGATACATGGTCCTGAACTTGAGCATCAGAAAGGGCACCTGATTTCTTCCCAGTCTGGGCTGGCCAAAGAAAACCGGCCCTTTGCTTTCAAGTTTGACAGCCAGCCCGATCAGCAGCATGGGAAGCAGAAGAACAGCCAGGGCCGCAAGGCTGATGCTCAGATCCAGCCCCCGCTTGATGCCTTCGCGCGCCCGGCTGCGCATTGGCATGCGCAGTGCAACAATATCTCCGATGGTTGTTTCCCGCCCACTTGGCACATACCACATCGGCACATCAAACATGGAAAAAGACCGGACCAGATTCAGAATTCTGTCGCCGTTCCTTTCTTCCATGAATACCAGAATATGGTCAATTCGGTCTTCGCGTATTGCCTTTGAAACATGCTGCACGAGGGACTCGTAGCCTTGTCCCTTTGCGCTGAAAAACTGGACTGCGGACTGTAAACCAATGGGAAGAGCCGGGGTATCGCCCCCCTTGATCCGGGCCGGTTCCCTGTCATGGATCACCCCTACCCTGGCGCCTTGCGTATGCAGGGTTTTCGTGAAAAGGAAAACAAGAATGCCGTTGAAGACAAGCGCAAGAAAAACAAACAGCAGAAACGTCGCCCCAACCTGCGCAGCGTAGGCAGGTTTGAAAACAACCAAAAGCAACGCCACCAGAAACGCGGCCATCAAACCGGATTCGACAACACCCACAACACGCCGGGGTGTGTCCCCCAACCTTACCGGATCAAACTCCTGCAACATGAACTGCGCCAGCAGGACAGAGATTGCAAACATGGTTGTAACAAAACCCCTGGCAGGCCCCGCAAACCCGTTTTCCCCATCGGTGAATCCAAGTATCCGATATGTCGCCATGCCCGCCAGATAGGTCGCAAGGACGATCACCACCACAAAGAGAAAAACGGACAACCCCTTTGAAAAGCGCGACGGCGCAGGCGTTCTTGATGAGTCCGGCCGCATGGCCTGCAATTGCTGGTGGCTGAATTCCGCATCGAATTCCCCGGACGGAAACTCCGAGAGCGGCGGCTTGTTGAAATAGGCCCCGGTTTTGCGGAGATAGCGTAGAACGCTCTTCAAATGTACGGTTCTCTGGCGGCTGAACACCTTGTCAGAGCTTGTACGCTGATGATCATGGACGAAAACCAGATCGGGAAAAATTGTCGTGCTCAGCCCGGCTTTGCGCAAACGATAACATAGATCGACATCTTCGTAATACATGAAAAAGCCCTCATCAAAACCCCCGGCCTCTTCGAAAGTCTGGCGTCTTATCAGCATGAAGGACCCATAGACCCAATCGACCTGCTGCGGGCAGTCAAGAACCAGATCCTCCAGTTTCCCCTGGGTATAGAGCCTCGGTTTCCAGGCCCAGTTATCCGCGCCAATGCCCCTCAGAAACACAAAGGCCAGCGAGGTGAAATCGCGGTAGTTGCCCTGTACACTCAGATCACGGTTCAAAAGCAGGGCAGATACAATGCCCCGGCTCTTGTCCGCCTCCAGATATGTGACGGCATCCGCAACCCTGCCGGCATGCCAAACGGTATCGGGATTGAGAATCAACAGTATCCGGCCTTTTGCCTGCCTGGCGGCCTTGTTGGTGTTCGCGCCAAAGCCCAGGCGCGTTTCATTGGAAATCAGCGTGACATTTGCCGACGGGCCACCGATCTGTTCCAGAAAATCCGGTTCGGCCAGATTGTCTATGACAATCGTCTCATAACGCAGACCGCGCATCGCCTCGGGCAGGCTCTTCAGGCATTCTTTCACAAGCCGGCCGTGCCCGTGGCTGACGATAAGCACCGAAACTGCAATATCGGTCATGGTTTGCCCCGTAGAATCATCTGATTATTCAATCCACGGACGCTTATGTCTGGCGCCAACACCACGACGAAACCCGAAGATGGCCATGATCATTTTCCATCGGCTTCCATATTCATCTTGAGAACACCGTAATAACTCCACGTCCGCAGAAAGGCCGGCACGGCAAAGGTGCGGTCGAATGTTTTCAGAATGCCCCGCCCCAGCATGTTGTTCATGAAAGGCAGGTATCCCCCCATTCTGGCAAAAACGACCCGCGGAAACGCGGGGGAAACCTTTCCGGGAAAATGCTGCTGCAACTTGTCAATTCTGGCCCGATTGAGCGGATACTCATCCTCGCTGGAGGCTTTCTCGATACCGAAGCGGCCCGGAAGGGTTGATCGTGCAAGCATCAACAGCGGGTTCAGTCCGAATGTTTCGATGAATGCCGACCGGCCCGAGGGCTTCAAAACCCGAAAGACTTCCTTTGCGATTTTTTCCAGATCAAGGTGGTGCAAGACAAAACTGCCGCAAACCGCGTCAAAACTGTCATCCTCAAAGGCAAGGTTTTCGCAGTCCATAACGTGAAAATTCGTGCGCTCCGCCACATCGGACAATTCGGCGCGTTTGCGGCAGCGCTCAACAGATTTGGAGGATATGTCGATCGCGTCCACATTTGCCCCCCGATGCGCAAGAGCCGCCGCCAGAAATCCCTTGCCACAGCCCAAATCCAGCACTCGCATACCCGGCCTCAGGCCGATATTGTCAAACACGACCTGCAGATAATCAGCAAAATCCATGTATTTTAGCCAGGGCATTGTCCGGTCAAACATATCCCCGGGAAAGACGCGCAGGTCCTCATCCCTGTCTTGGGCGCTCTCAACAACCTCATCCCAGAATTCGGCTTCCCGCCCCTGTGTCGTATGTTTAGCAGCTGTCATATCCATTCCTAAAAACTATAAATATATCTTTGAAATCAACGGCTTTCCGAAACCATCTTGTCGACTGTGCCTTCCGCATAACCGACCCTCAGCATTTCCTTTGAATTTGCACCGAGGAACCAGAGCCTGACTTTCCCGCCTTCAATCAGCGCCGCGGGTGCAAGCACCTGATGCTCGTCTGGCGCCCCGCGCTTTCCGGCCATCAGAATTGGCGTTTTTCCAAAGTTCCATGGCCCTTGAATCGAAGGGGCGGTTGCGACACCAATTGATCGCTTTTCACCTTGCAGGCCTGTGTAAAACAACAAATATTCATTGGCTGATTTTTTCACCAGATAAGGTTCGGCCAGCCCTTCCCGGCGCCAATCGGCAAACTGTCCGGGTCTGGCAATCGGGCGGTCATTCTTTTTCCAGTGAATGCCATCCGGAGAGGTGGCCGACAAAAGGAAAACACCGCCACCGGCAATCTTGGATGTATCCGTATACGCATGCCCAACATAGATCATGTAATATGTACCGTTTTCGTATAAAACGGTCGGGCTGTATATGGCGTCATTGTCGTACCAGCCTTTTGTTGGCTGCAAAATTGGCTCGGACGATACGCGGGTGAATGTATTCCCGTCATCCGAACGCGCCAGCCACAAAGCCGCCGGGAAACCCTTGAAGGGTTTGCCAACATCCCTGTAACCGGAAAAGAACAAGAGCCACTTGCCATTGGCCCGAACAACGGCGGCGGATTCCACGTTTTCATCCCATTCTCCGTCACGCCCGGCAATCACCAGCCCACCGATGCCGTTTTTCGCGCCTTCGGTTCGCCAATTGACCCCATCCGAGGATACGGCCTTGGCAATCACCGTACGATTCTTTCTGGTGTCCAGATCCGTATAGAACATCACATACCCGGCGGGGGTTTTCAGGATGCTTGGATCCGACGCGATAACTGTTCCGCTATAGAATATGTTCTGTTTCTGCACGCCCGGGGTCGAGCCGACCTCAGCCGCGACAGAAGCCCTTGCAGTCTCGGGCTGGGCCGGAGCCGGTGCCTCCGCGCTGGGCGCATTTTCCTGGGCACATCCATCCAGCGCCGCCAGAAACCCGAAAAGAAACACGGCAAATGACACCAGAAAAGGAGACCTGACCATCATAGTGGAACACCCCGACAGAAACTTGAAAAAATGAAAACATCAATAAACTTTTTTTAATATAGCCGAGTATCGGTTTTTGGCAAACGGAATGTTCCCTGGCGTAACGGGATGCTCAATTATTTGAAAATGGGAAACTAACTGTTCTTAAACAGGAAAATATATATGCGGCAGAGAATAAAAATTGAACTAAAATCAAAATGACATTAGGATGAGGTCATAGAAATCATTCGAGGCCTTTTCTTGGTATTGGTGTAAGTTTCGCTGCTGGTGTAATTTGGTTCCCATAAATTATATGTGAACCTTCATTCTAGTTCCATTGTTATACCCTTCTTTTTTGAAGGCGCGAAAATATGCCACTTGGGTAAATGTATTTAGGGCTTCTCCCTTTTTGGAGAACGTTAATGAAGAAGATTTGTATTACAGGTGGGGCCGGATTCATTGCATCACATGTTACAGAGCACATGTGCCTGCAGTATCCGCTGGCCGAGATAACTGTCATCGACAAGATGAACTATGCCGCCCGGCGCGAATTTCTCGCTCCGGTTCTGAAAACCGGGCAGGTTCGGCTGGTAGAAGCCTCCATAACTGACAAGAGGATTGTTTCGGACTTGCTGCGGCAAACCGACCTTGTGATCCATGCGGCCGCAGAATCGCACGTTGACAACTCATACAAAGATCTGCGCCCATTTCTGTCCAGTAACATCGTCGGAACGGTCAGCCTGCTGCAGGCGGCAATCGAAAACGATGTGGGATTATTTTTCCACATCAGTACAGATGAGGTTTACGGTGAATCGCCGGATCGGGATTTTACCGAAGATGACAAATTGAACCCCACCAACCCCTATGCAGCTTCCAAGGCCAGCGCGGAAATGTTTGTGCATTGCATGGCAAAATCTTTTGGTTTGAAAACCAGGGTAACTCGGGCCAACAACATCTATGGCACACGCCAATACCCGGAAAAACTGATCCCGAAACTCATCTGCGATATTTGCCGAGGCAAGAAATTTCAGGTGCATGGGGCCGGCTCCGCCATTCGCTCATTCCTGCATGTTTCCGATTTTTGCGAAGCCGTCACCACGATAATTGATAAAGGCAGGGATGGTGAAATTTATAACGTCCCTGCCCAATATGAGTATTCGGTCATGGATGTTGTCAGGCTGGTGGCCGCCGAAATGGGAGTCCTGCCGGAAGCCTTTGTCGAATTTGGCCCCGACCGTCCGTTCAACGATAGCCGGTATGGCGTAAAAGGTGGCAAGCTCCTGAGCCTTGGCTGGAAGCCGATGCGCAATCTGAAAGCAGACCTGCCGGAAATGGTCGAGTGGTACCGCAATAATCTTGGCCTGTTCTACCGGAAGCCTGCAACCGGTTCCATTGGTCTGCCCGCGCGCCGTGCCGCCCCGTTCTCAAAGCTCCCGATGACGCTTGCCGCTGCGAACGACGAAACTATTCCCGTTTAGGGGTACATTGCGTTTCTGTTTGGTAAGGAGTGCGTTTGGACATGCGTTCAGCCAAAGACTGTGCCAACCCGACGGGTGCCAGAGAAAGTGATAGCTCTCGCTCCAGCTTATCGCTTCGCAGCCCGGCAAACCGGCCCAGACGCAGGCTGTCGGGTGGTTTCTGCGTCGATCCGGCTCGGTTCCTGAACGGCAGGCAGGTAACACCAACCTTCAGGCCCAGCGATTCTGTTATCTTCAGAATTTGCTGGTCAAAATCGCCATTCGGGTATGCAATGGAAACCGGAAGGCTGCCGGTTATCTTTTGCAGATACGCGTTGCAGGCCGAAATTTCCCTGCGGCGGCAGGCTCCATCACCCAAGGTAAGAATGCAGTGATTGTGGGTGTGGTTTCCAATTTCAATCAGCGGTTCTTTCGCCAAAGAGCAAAGCTCACCCGGCGTCAGCGGGCGGTCGATATCTGCCTTTGGTCGCAAGCTTTCTGCGCCAAACATGTCAATCAGCTGCTGCCGGATTTTCTGCGGTGGAAGGCTTTTCATCTCTTCACGCTGTCTGGCAATGTCCGGCATGTTCTTGCCGCGCTGCATTCCCTCGCGAAACAGAACATCCCACCAATAGGCTTCACCACTCTCCACATTGCCGGTCGCCACAAAGATTGTCGCGGGAACGTCGAGCCGGCGCAAAAGCGGCAAAAGCTGCAAATTATTTGCATATCCGTCATCAAATGTAAGCCATGCAGCCGGATAGCGAACCGCTTGCGCCGCAATTTCCCTTCCCGTTACAAAACTGACACCGCTCTCTTTCAACCGGACAATAACGCGTTCGATATCGCGCAGGGTGATCGGCTGATAGGGATCCGTCAGATTCTGCCCCAGAATGTCCAGATCCGGCAGAACGCCGTGAAACGCATAGACAAACAATTGCTGCCCACGTACCGGCGAAAAGCGCAGCAATTTGGCAAGTGCTATATCAATCGCTTTAATAAACTTTCGGCGCATCTTCGGTTCCGGATGAAAAATATGCTACTTTGGTGCCCTGCGATCTTTGCTATTGTCAATTCATTCCTTCGTTGCACCCAATTCCGTTCGGAGCAAGCCCATGTCTGACACCTCTCTGGTTTCCATCATCATTCCGACCTACAATTCTGCGCGCTGGCTGGCAGAAGCGGTTGATAGTGCTTTGGGGCAGACCTACCCGGATCTGGAAATCCTGGTTTTTGACAATGCCTCCACCGATAACACCCCGGAACTGATGCGAACATACGACGACCCGCGCCTGACCTATTTCCGGGAAACAGAGAATGTCGGCTTTGCAGGTAATGTCACGCGGGGCATCCGTGCGGCAAGCGGCGCATTCTTCATGGTTTTGGGGGCGGATGACATTCTGGAGCCGACCTTTGTTGAAACGGCTGTGATGCGGCTTCGCTCCGCACCGGACGCGCAGATGCTTCACGGCGGGGCGATCTGGATTGATGACGACGGAAAACCGATAGGCGCTTTCGATGGCGATTGGCCGGAAACCTGCTCGGGCGATGATGCATTTATCCGGGCCTTTACCTCGGGATTTTGTTATTCCTGCGTCTTCTCCCGTACTGCCCCTGTCAAATCGCTTGGCGCCATGGATGAATCCTGGGGGATGATTTCAGACAGTTGGCTGTTCCTGAAGCTTTGCCTGGCCGGGGACGTATTGTTTATCAAAGAGCCGCTTGTCCGCTATCGGGTACGGGAAAGCAGCCTGTCATTCGAACTCTATGCCGATGGCAAAATGTTCGACGATCAGATGTCCGGATTGAAAGAGGCCTTCGCATGGCCCGAGGCCAGCCACCTGAGGCCGCGCATTCACCAGGCACAGATTGCGGTGGCTCAGCAGGCCTTCAACACGCTTCACATGACACGGATCGGCGCCGGTCTGGGCGGTACCATTCGCAAAGCCATACAGATTGTCCGCGCTGAACCACGCATTCTTTTCGCACCCCTGGCATGGGTTCGTTTCGGGTTTTCCGTGCTTCCGGCGCCGCTGATCCGTTCCATCAGAAAACAGCGTAAAAACAGGCTTGAGGTCAGTTTCGCCACCGAGAATTCAAAGCATTGAGCCATTCAACGAAAACCCTGGTCAAACGCACCATACTGGTGACCGGCGGGCGCATTGCCTTGCTGGCCCTCTGGTTCGCGGCCATAACGATGGTTTACCGCCAGCTCGGGCTTCAGCCCAACGGGCTTGCCCAGGCCGGGGTGCTGGCCTTTTCGCTGGCCACGATAAAGATGTTCACGATTGCGCTTGGCGATCCTCTGGATATGGACGTGGTGCGAAGGGTCCCCCCGATTCTGAATGGCGACCCGCAAGAGGCCGTTGCCATCTGGCGCGCGGCCCAGCAGATCAGAATCGGGCTGGCCATATGCCTGATTTCCCTGGGGGCGATTTTTGCAAGACCCCTGGCCGAGCTGTTTCTGGACGGAAAGCAGTGGTCATTTGCCGTGTTCATGGCCGCGGTTGCCGCATCGTTTGAGCTTCTTTATCGCGGTTACTTGTCTGATTTGCAGTCGCGCGAACGGTTTGACCGTTTTCTCTGGCTGGAGGCCTGCCTTCAGGGGGTGCGCCTTTTGGCCATCAGTGGTTTGTGGCTTTCGGGGGGCCTGAATGTAAAAAGCTTCCTCATTGCCTACGCCCTGTCGACATTCCTCGTGACCATTGGCGCCTTTGCCGTTTCAGGCAACGCACGTCGGCAACTCCTGATCTTTTGCGCCCGCACCAGCCGGCAAACATGGCAGTACGTGCGCTGGATTGCCCCGGCAATGATCCTCGGGGCCGCGGTTGAGCGGTTCGACCTCTTCATGCTCTCCGCAATCAAGGGACCCGACGAAGGCGGGCTCTATGGCGCACTGATCCCTCTGATCATGGTGCCCGAAGTCGTGATCGCATTTTCCATAAATGTTCTGCAACCGCGCATTTCCGATCTCAGCGCTCAGGGGGCCTTGCTGCATTTCTGGGCCAGCATCCTGAAACTGACCGTCCCTCTGGCACTTGCCGGGGCCATCATTGCCTACTTCTTCGCCGAAACCATCATCTCCCTGTCGATCGGCCCAAGCTATCTGGCATCGGCCCCGGCCTTCAGACTGTTGTTTGTTGCCGTGATGATCTGGTTTGCCGTTGTACCTGTGCCGATGTCATATGTGGTCATGACACAGCCGCAGACAACACTTGCAATCACCTTGGTACAAGCCGTTGTAATGCTGGTTGTCGGCTGGCTGGCCATCCCGTCCTATGGCGCATTTGGCGCCGCCCTTGCGGTGCTTCTTACCCGCAGCATCGCAGCAGCCCTGATCTGTGGATTTGCCTATTACCTGTTGAAATCCCCGGCCTCGAAACAAGAGACAAACCCGACGTGAAGATTGCGCATGTAAAAAGTCTCTATGGTCCGATCGGCGGCATTGAATCCATGCTGGAAGGGGTGATGCCCGATCTGGCCGCCATTCCTGAAGCCAACGTTACAGTCTTCTTTGTTGCCCATAAACATGATGCGGATCTGGAGCGCCGGCTGACGGCAGACGGGGCCGTAGATTGCCGTTTTATCCACTGGCGCGGGTTGAAATCCCTGCCGCTGGTTGCATGGCAGTTTTCCAGAGAACTGAAAGCCGCAGGCATTGATGTCGTTCACACCCATGACATGCGGGCCAATCTGCTTGCCGCAACAAGCAAACCTTTTCGCAGAGCACGCTGGCTGTGCCAGATCCATGGCTGGCTTGGCCATACACACAAAGGCGTGCACCGGTTTTATGAAACGATCGACCGGAACCTGGTCCGCTATGCCGATCATGTTCTGGTAGGGTCTTATGCCACTTTGGAAGAGGTGCGTGCGCAAGGTGCCAAATCATCCTCCGTCGCCTGGAATGCCGTGACACTCCCCGCAATCGAAGGCGCGCAAAAAACAGACCTCGGGCTTGCGAAAGACAAGGTGATCTTTACCATTCTGGGGCGGCTCCACGCGGGAAAGGGACAAGACCTCTTTTTGCAGGCCCTTGGCAAAATCCGCGACAACCCGCACTGGCATGGGATGATTGTGGGGGTTGGCGAACAGGATGCGCAACTGAAGCAACTGGCGCAGGATCTGGGCATTTTCGAACGCGTTCGGTTTACCGGCTTTGTCAAAACCACATCACCCTGGATTGCGGCCAGTGATGTCATCGTGGTTCCGTCACGCAAGGAAAGCCTGCCTCTGACCTGTCTGGAGGGCATGGCACATGCCAAGGCGGTGATTGTCAGTGAGGCCGGAGATCTCGCACGCGTTGTCACACACGAACAAAACGGTCTGGTTATTCCCATTGGCGGCGTCGGGCGGCTCGCGTCAGCCATGCAGCGCCTCATTGAAAACCCGGACGAACGGAAAAGAATGGGGCTGAGCGCGCGACGCCAGATTGAAACCCATCATACCACCGGCAGGCTTGCCGAGAAAATGACCGAAGCTGCCCGGGATCTCTTATCTCGCTAATGTCTTTTTGTAGATTGATGCCAGCCGTTCAACAAACTGCGGTACAGAAAACCTGTCCCTCTGGCGCGCCTGCCCCGCCTTCCCGATCCTTTCCGCCAGATCCGGGTTGTTCAGCAGCCGGGTAATCGCGCCGGCAAGGTCTTCGCCGTTTCCCGGTTCGGTCAAAACCCCGGAAATCCCGTCTTCGATAATGGTCAATGGTCCCCCTGCCCTTGCGGCGATGACCGGTGTGCCGACCGACATCGCCTCCAGCAGCACAAGCCCAAAGGGTTCGGCCTGAATTGACGTGTGACAAAACATATCAAACCCGTCCATCACATCCACCATATCGGAAAGCCGGTATTTCCACCCGAGGAAGAGCACCTTTTCCTCCAGCCCCAGGTTTTTCGTCTGCTGCTTCAACTCAGCCTCGTACTGCTCCAATCCTTCCGGGGCACCGCCCGCAATGACAAAAACGACATTGGCGTTTGTCTCGGCAACTTTCTGGCAGGCATCCAGAAAAACATGCACCCCTTTCCACGGATCGAGCCGGGCCGCAAACCCGACAATCCTTGTGTCCGGCGGGATACCAAGTTCCTGACGTAGCCTGCCCGGTTTTCGCGGCTTCAGAAATGCGTCTGCATCCAGCGCGTCGGGCATGACTTCAACATTGTCCGGCGGATGGCGGAACAGCGCATCCACACAAGCATCCGACATCGCCAGGACCGTTTTTGACAGCCGTCTGACCATGGCCGCATAGCACCATGTCAGAACGGGAACAGAGGGCGCCATTTCCCGCACATGCCACAGGTGACGGGTACGGGCCAGTTTCGCCCCAAACGCCCCATAGAGACAGTAAAGCGAATTGCTGTGCACCAGATCGGGCTGCAGTCGCCGCATCAGCCTTGCCATTCTGAAAACGGTGGGCAGGAATTTCGCCAGATATTTCGCCTGATAGAGCATAGACGGAATCGTCCTGAGCTGTTGCATGGGAAGAAAGTAGACATCCGCCCCGGCGTCCCGCAGCCGCGCCACCAAAGGCCCGTCCGAGGGCAGTACAACCGAAGATTTCTGGCCCGTGCCCTGCATGGCTTCGATTGTCCGCGCCAGAGCAATATCCGAGCCACCGATTTCGGAGTTTGGCTGGACATAAAGGACATGAATGGGCCGCGGTTCTTGGTTCATCTGCGTATTGTTGTTTCCAGCAAGGATTTTACCGGCGTGTCGCCTATCATCGCCACCCGCCTTGTGGCGACCGACAGACCCAGCAGCAGCCACAAGAATTTCAGATATTTTGCATGGCCCAACAAGCCGCAAACGAGAAAGGCAATGAGCCCCGCCTTTATGCAGATTGCCAGAATGCGCAGATGCGGTGGCCCGGTCTTTTCCGCCATCGTCAGTTCACGGAACGTAAACACGAAAATTCCGAAGTAAAAGACAAATCCGACCAATCCGTATTCGACGAGAATTTCAAGTTCCAGATTGTGGGGGCCGATATTTGACACAAGTTCCCGCCCCTCGACAACCGATCGTTCCATTTCAAATGCCCAGGCCTGCAACCGGGGGTCTTCTGGCCATTTGGTCAGCATGGCTTCGTAGAAATTCGTTCCGAACCCCTTGTACCCATAGCCGAAAATAGGCTGGTTCGACCAAATCCTTGCCGCTTGCGAAACATACAGCTTGCGCAAAGGTGTGCTGCCCTCTTTCAGGTACTTTGAAGAAAACATCCTGTCGACAAACCCTGCGGGCAGATAAAATGCACCGACCAGAATACCGACAATGACCAGAAACAGCATTGGCTTGAAAGGCACTGTACGGCGCCAGATCAGGTAAGTTCCGGCAATCCCCAGCCCAAGAAAACCGGTACGTGTATAGCTGAGGACCAATGCCACAAGCTGCAACCCGCCCAGAAACATGACAAAAAATCTGGGCCAGAATGATTCCCATCTGTGCCAGGCATAGATCAGCAGGGGCACGGACATCGCAATCGAATAGGCCAGCCAGTTGGCATCGCCGATACCACCGGTAATCCGCTTGATCACAACACCACTCAGCGATTCACGGTCAATGATGCCGCCGATTGCCCCCAGCGCCAGCCTCGGATCATCTGATTCAATCGCAAGCTGGGGCAGGAAATGCTCCATCAACCCGATGATACCCGTCAACGCCATTGCTGCGGAAAAGGTCCAGACCGTTATGTCCAGCATCCGGTTCGATTGCCCGGCGATTGTGCCAACCAGCGTCAGCAGCAGTGTCATCTGGATCAGGCGGTTCGTGCCTTCCAGGAAAGCGGTTTCCGGATTCTGGACAAGGAAATCCCACCAGAAAACCACAACCAGAAAACCGAATATCGGTTTGTAGACTGAAGATTTCGTTATTTTCCAGCCGGAAAACATCATGTGAAGCATGACTGCGCCCAGCGTTATGGCCCCAAACATCTTGGACATGCTAAGCGGGGCGCCGGTAATATGCGAACTCCCCAGAACCTGAAACGACGTGTTGGCGAAAACAACTATCGCCAGACCGACGATCGGATGGACCAGAGACAAGAATACGACCAGAATCCCGACGGAAATAACCAGCCCCTTTGCCGGCCCCAGCAAAAGGATCAGCGCACTGGCCAGCGCTATTCCATAGAAAAGATTAACTTTTGGCCGTGTTGCGGCCTTCAAAGTCGTTTCAATCAAACTCATTCCGGGCTTTCAAAAAATTCGCCGCCAAACTGCTTTTAGAATTGCATTCGCGGGCAATATAGGCAAGAAAAACCCTTCAGAGATTATTATTTCTCGGCTTGTAAAACATTCAAACTCGAAAAAGAGTATTAGCAGTTTCGAATTTACCCAGGACCGCTTATTGAAAGGCGAATGCATTGGCATTCAGAACCAGCCAGAACCCACCGCTGCGTGACGCAAAGATCCTGGTGACGGGCGCCAATGGCTTTCTGGGAAAGCAGTTGTGCTGCCAACTGGAACAGCAAGGCGCATCCGTTGTCCGGCTGGTACGAAGGCTTCCGAAAAAAGCAGGGCAGCCGAATCTTTTCGTATCAATGGATCTTACCGATGGAGATTTATCTGCCCTGCTCGGTGATCTGGCCCCTGATGCTGTCATTCACTGTGCCGGAAAAACCGGCGAACCCCGGAACTTTGAACAGCAAATGGAACAGTATGCGGCAAACTTCGTCGCAACAGCCCGGCTGATTGAGGCCTTGAAAACCCAGGACAAGCCAGCGCGGCTGATCCTTGTATCCTCTGCGGCAATCTATGCGCCAATGAACAAAGGGCAGCAAGCCATCGCAGAAACGCATCCGTGGCGCCCCACCAGCAAATACGGGGTTGGCAAGGCCGCCGCGGCCATGCTTGGCCAGACTTTCATTGAGCGTCGGGAACTCCCTGTTGTCATTGCCGTTCCATTCAACATCATCGGCAAAGGCCAGCCAGCCAAACTGGTCCCTCAGGCATTTATCGACCGGTTACGGGAAAACCCCGATGAAATCACCGTCGGGGATCTTGGCGCAATACGTGACTGGATAGATATACGTGATGTTGCTTCGGCGCTCATTTGCCTTCTGGAGCCGTCGGTGCCGGCCGGAATTTACAACATAGCATCCGGCACGGGGGCAAGCGTCGGCTCATTGCTGGATGACCTTTGTGAAATCCTGCAAATCCGCCCGGTGATAAAGACCGATTTTTCGGCTGGAAATCTGCACTCGGTTCCAGTTAGTATCGGAGATATAACGAAAATTAAAAAATTCAGTAATTGGTACCCAAAGTTTTCTGTGAAAGACTCACTTTCTGATATGCTTCGGAACTAACAATTTTTAAGGCCCGTTTTCAGGGAGAGCGCAAATGCATTGGCAAGGAAAACATGTACTCGTTACGGGCGGTGCCGGCTTTATTGGCAGCCACCTGTGCGAACGCCTGTTGGATGCCGGTGCCAAGGTTACGGTTTTCACGCGATACAGTTCGAACGGCATTCAGGGCGCGCTGCTGGATGTGCCGGAAACGGCCTTTTCGCAACTCAATATCATTGCGGGTGATCTCAGGGATGCTTCCGGGGTCGAAGCTGCTGTTTCAGGTCAGGATGTTGTTTTTCATCTCGCGGCCCATATCGGCATTCCCTATTCCTATGTGCATCCAAATGACGTGGTTCAGGTCAATGTAAACGGTACCGTCAATGTGCTGGAGGCGTGCCGCCGGGCAAAGACAGGGAAAATTGTCCTGTTTTCCACCTCGGAAACCTACGGTACCGCGCAATATACGCCGATCGACGAAAACCACCCGATGCATCCGCAGTCCCCCTATGCCGCCAGCAAGGTCAGCGCCGACCAGATCGGCCTGTCATACGCGCGTTCATTTGACATGCCCGTCGCCATCTGCCGGCCCTTCAACACATACGGGCCGCGTCAGCCGGCCCGGGCGGTGTTGCCAACCATTATTGTGCAGGCCCTTTCACGCGATGCTGTTCA
Organism: Marinosulfonomonas sp.; assembly: GCA_026984915.1. GTDB lineage: Bacteria > Pseudomonadota > Alphaproteobacteria > Rhodobacterales > Rhodobacteraceae > WFVA01. The sequence continues at coordinate 18,726 of JALSRG010000077.1, forward strand.
CCTGGGGTCTCTGACCCCCAGACGCGACCTGTTGTATGTTGCAGATACTGTCCGGGGTGCCATGCGTATTGCTGAAGAAGACGCCACAATCGGCCAAACCATCAATCTGGCCACGGGCTCGGATGTTTCCATCGGGGATCTGGCAAACACGGTTCTGGCGCAACTCGGGGTGAACAAGCCGATTCTGACCGATGCAGCCCGCATCCGGCCCGACAAGAGCGAGGTCATGCAATTGCTGGGTGACGCAAGCCGCGCGTCTGAATTGCTGCAGTGGCAGCCGGAAACAACTTTGGAAGACGGCATTCAGAAAACAATTTCCTGGGTAAAGCGAAACATGCATCTGTTTCACGACACAGGATATCGGATTTAAGGCGTTTATTGGGAGGAGACGGAATGCAGGCGGTTATTCTGGCCGGAGGACAGGGACAGAGGCTGAGGCCGTATACCTCGGTTCTGCCAAAGCCCCTGATGCCCATCGGCGAAAGGCCGATACTGGATATCATCTTGCGCCAGTTGAAATATCATGGCGTGGACGAGGTCATCGTCGCGCTCGGTTATCTGGGACCGTTGATTCAATCCTACCTGGATCAGTCCGAGATCGGAAAGCAGTTGAATATCCGCTATCACTGGGAGGAAAAGCCGCTTGGAACGGCCGGCGCGGTGGGCTCCATCGAAGGTTTGAACGGGCCTTTCTTTGTCATGAATGGTGACATCCTGACCTCGCTCGACTTTGCCGAAATGTATCAGACCCATATCAAGGACGGCGCCGATCTGACCGTCGGAACCGTAAAGACGGACGTGAAGGTTGAACTCGGAGTCCTGTCAATGGACAAGACCGGGCATATCATTGGCTATGATGAAAAACCGACACTGAGTTACGCAGCCAGCATGGGGATCTATGTGTACTCCCCCGAAATTCTCGCCCGGATAAAACCAAACGAATACCTGGACGCGCCGACGCTCGTGCTTGATCTCATATCAGACAAGCGAAAGGTTTTATCCTACGCACCCGATTGCAAATGGATCGATATGGGAAACCGCGGCGAGCATGAACGGGCGACAGAGGAGTTCCTGGAAAACAGGGCCACGTACCTGAAAGGAGATTTCTAGTGCTCAGAGTCCACCGTGTTATTCTTTGCCTGCTTTTGCTATTCACAAATGCCCCTGCCCTGAACGCACAGGATACCGCATCACTTCCCGTCGGCGAAGGCGATCAGTTGCGTCTTCAGATTTTCGGGCAGGAAAACATATCGGGCGTTTACCAGATCGGCCCGAACGGGACTCTGGAAATCCCCGGCCTTGGCGTGCTGCATGACCTGAAGACATTCAGCGACATGCGCGCCGGCGTGCAAAAGCTGATCGATGCGAACCTTGGCCTGCCGGATACAGCCTTTTCCGTAACCATGCAAGAATGGCGGCCCGTTTATGTTGGCGGTTACGTTGCCGAACCGGGACGCAAGCCCTATTCCCCCGGATTGCGGGCCGCGCATGCGATCGCATTGGCCGGCGGCTGGCGTGTTCGCCAGTCCGATCTGCTGACACAAACCATCCAGATCAACCAGGAGAAAGAACGCCTGGCCCAGGCCCAGACCCGTCTGGCCAAGGCCCTGATCACCGAGGCCCGGTTGGATGCGGAACTGAATGGCGGCGTTTTTGACCAGATCCCTGATGCTGCCATTGCCTTGGTCGGACAGGATATCGCCCGGCAGTTGGCCGAGACCGACCGGAAAATATCCGAAACAAAACAACAAAGCTTTGCCTTGGCGAAAAAGCGGATCGGGGCAGCGCTGGATATCAATTCCGAGGATATTTCCGCACAGCAGTCTTTTACCAGTTCCCTGAAAACCCAGCTTGAACTTGTCCGGGGCGATTTGGAACGGTTGAAACCGCTGATCGACAAGGGCGCCATAACCGGCGCAAGAATACTGGCGTTGCGAAAGGACTTTGTCCAGATCGAGGGCCAGGTCGGTCAGGCCACGGCCTCGCTTGCGAATGCCCGCACCAGCCGGGTGGTGCTGCAAGAGGAAAAGAACGTTCTGGATCTGCAGATCAAACTGGACACGCTCAGCGAGAGGGCCTCTGTCCAGTTGAGCATTCTTGAGGCCAGGGCAGCGATTGAAACCATTTCAAACACATTGGAAACCGCGGGGGCTTCTCCGATCATTCTGGGCACAGGCAAACGCAAGGGCGATTGCAAGTTGTTGATCCTCCGAAACCTTCCCGGTGAAGCGACGCCCACCTTGCTTGAAGCCAACGCCATGACCCCCCTGATGCCCGGCGATCTGTTGCAGGTCGGGCGCAAACACCGCAGTTGCCCGGATTTACTTACCATGAGTGGATTAAACGAATGAAAGCCATTTTTCAGCACAAAGGTCCAAATCGAAAGAATATGAAAATATATGTTCCAAAGGACAATGCTTCCGATGCAGAGGCACAGGAACACGCTGGCAACCTGGCCCGGAATCTTTGGACACCGCCCGATGCTTTCCGGTTGCTGACGGCTCTCATGAGCCATGCAATCTGGCTGATACTCGCGCCAATCGCTGCTGTTTTACTGACATTTCTTTATATCCAGATCAGCAATCCGACATACGAAATCGGAACACAGATCATGGTGCGTTTCGGGCAGGAACTTGCCGCGCCGGCGACCGTCTCCACGCAGATGGACCAGCAGGTTATTCCCATTTCCAAACGCCTTGAGGATACGACTGCGGAAGTTCAGATCATGAAGGATCCGCTGCTCATCCGGCAGGTCGCAGAAGAACTGGGCGAAGATTTCTTCTATGCCACACCCGAACCCGTTACCTGGCTGCAGAAAATCAAGCATTCGGTCAGTCAGTTTGTTCGCAACACAAAGGAAAGCATCCGCAATGCCATGGTCAAGATCGGCGTCTTGCCAAAGCTCAGCAAGATGGACCGGGTCATCCTTTTCCTGCAATCCTCTCTTTCCGTGGAACACGTGACGCGCTCTGATGTCATAGAGGTCAAGCTCGATTATCCCGATCCCGATCTGGGCGAGGAAATACTGCGGCGGTTCATTGCCAAATACTTTGAAAAACGGGAACGTATTTACCGCAATGATCTCATTCCCGAATTCTTCAGCGAGGAACTGGCCCCGCTCAAGGCGGAACTGAAACGCGCTGAAGACGACTATAGTGAGGCCCAGAACAGGCTCAAGGCATGGTCGGTTGAAGACCAGAGAAGACTGCGGGTGCAGCGCCGCGAAGAGCTTTCGCAGGATCTTGAGACAACATTGTCCACGCTGACCGTGGCAAAAGAGCGGTTGAACCGCATAGAGCGGGCCCTTGCCCAACTGCAAGAGTTTGTGCCGTCTTCATTGTCCCTGCACAGCAATCCGATCCGGGAAGAACTGGAACTGAAGCTCATCGAGCTTGAGTTGCAGCTTGGCTTTGACAAGCGGAAATTTGGCGACAAATCCCAGCAGGTTCTGGGGCTTGAGAAAAAAATCGAAGAGCTGCGTGCCTATATAGCTGACCAGCCGCAACTGACACAGAATGAGGACGTCAAGAAAACCAATCCGCTGAGAGAAGCCTTTCTGAAGCAGAAACTGGATACCGAACTCTTGATTTCGACAAGCGAAGTGCACTCTCAGACTCTGCGCTCGGAACTGGCCCGTCTGGATAAGGAACTCAGTGATATCGATCAGGCCGGTTTGCTGCTGGTACGCAAACTGCGCGAGGTTCAGCGGCTCAGAAGAAAGTATGAGCGCTACCAGAAAGGGCTGGACGAGGCGCGGATAACCGATGCCATTTCCAAGGCCAGCATTTCGAATGTCGTTGTCATAGCCGAACCCAAAGGCGGTATAGCCCCGGTCAAGCCGCGTGTGACCAGACTGCTTGCCGTCGCCATATTGTTTTCGCTCGCTCTGGCCAGCGGCCTGATTCTGCTGATCGATTCCCTTCGACCCAAAATCCGGACCAATCGGGATATAGCGGATTATGTCGAGGATGGCGTGATCGTACGTGCCATTGCCGAAAGGGGGCGGACCTGATGGATCAGATCAAACGTGCCAGAACACTGCGCAACGAAGCCTCGCGCCTGTTTTCCGACATGCGGCGCAATTACCCCGAGAGCCGCAGCCTGCTTGTCACCGGATGTTCGGGAAAAGAGGGCAGCACAACCCTGTCTTTTGCCCTGGCCATTGCTGCCAGCAGGATTGAAAATGCCAAAGTCCTGATCGTTGACGCCAATTTTTTCAAACCCACGGCAAGCAGCCTGATGAAAGCGGCGAAAAAGCCGGGATTGCGCAACATCATGGACGCCCCGGAAAACTATGCGGATTACCTGGTTGAGTTTCAGGAAAACATCCAGGTCTTGCCGGCGGGACAGGGCAAAACCGAGATGATAGACCTGATGCGGTCGGGGGCGCTTCAGGCCCTGCAGAATTCTGCACGCTTTGTGTTTGATTTCGTTATCTGGGATACGCGGGCGATAAACATCTCGGCCAGCACAAAAATCCTGCTCTCCGTCGTCCCGCATGTGCTTCTGGTAACGGAATCCGACAGGACCAGAATGGACCATTTTTCCAGCAGCCTGCACGAAATCGAAGGACTCAAGGCGCAGTTGATCGCGATCCTGAGAAACCGGGCCGGTCGCCGGGCCTTTAGCGCCGGGGCTGACCAGCAGTAAGACGTTGCCACGCATGAATCCATTTTCCGCTCATTTTCAACCGATTGGGCGCTGATGTTGCATCGTTTCCTTGAACCGGTATAAATTGACAGGAACGCCGCAAACGGGCCCAGGCGCCATATGACCGAAGCGAACACATTAGAAACCTGGCTGACCGCGGCGATTGCCGATCCGTGGCTTCAGATCGGATTGATCGTTATTGGCACCTTCATTCTGGAAGACGCGACAACCATTCTGGCCGCCATCCTCGTGGCGGATGGAATCGTCCCCATGATCGCAGCACTCGCCGGTTTGTATGCGGGCGTCATTCTGGGCGATCTTGGTTTATACGGGTTTGGGCGGCTTGTCTCAACAAACGGTCACGCCAGGAAAATCGAACGTCACAGAATACTTGCGCCGTTCAAGATATGGCTTGATGCCCGGATGATCCTGACCGTGTTTGCGGTGCGTTTCGTCCCCGGCCTGCGCCTGCCGACCTATACCGCCACCGGTTTTTTCCGCCTCGATTTTCGCCGTTTCGCATTCACAGTCATTGCAGCGACAACAATATGGACCACCCTGCTGTTTGTCGGGTCCTATTATTTTGGCACGCTGACATCCCATTCCCTGGGTGGTTGGAGGTGGGGCATCGGGCTGATATTTGCCGCACTTATTTTTCTCGTCGGCCGTGCAAACACCAAGAAATATACGCCGCATTCAACCCCGGATGATCCTGCGGAAAACCCTTTTGAAAAAGGAAACAGAAAATGAGCTTTTCACACGACGTTTCCCGGTATCTTCCTTCCCAGGCCAAGCGGCGCAAGCGTGTCATCTCTTCGTTTGAAACCGCACCGGCTTTTCTGTTCTATTTTCCCGTTGCCGTCTGGTGGGGGCTGTTGTCGCTGCGCTACAGAAGCCCGACATTGCCGACACTTGCCAATCCGGCCATCGAGGCTGGCGGGTTGTGCGGTGAAAGCAAATCTGACGTGCTGGGCCTGCTCGGCCGCGGCGGGCGGCGGATCATGGCAAAATTTCTGGTTGCGGGCCTTGATCCATGGATTTCCTGCAATGAGGAGAGCCGAAAGCTCACCGAAAGAATGGCCGAGGCCGGGATTGATTTTCCGGTTGTGGCCAAACCTGACATCGGCCGTAACGGGCGCGGCGTGCGCAAAATTTCGGACATCGATGCACTGTCGCGCTACCTGGTCGGTTTTCCGCGCGATACCCGGCTGATGTTGCAGGAATTCTCGCCGTTTCGCGGCGAGGCCGGCATTTTCTATGTGCGTCCACCGGGTCGCAAGAAAGGCAAGATCACCTCCATTACCCTGAAATTCTTCCCCAGCGTGACCGGCGACGGCTATTCCACCCTGAAAGAACTGATACTGGCCAATCCGCGCGCTGGAAAAGTGCCGCAGTTCTACCTGCCCAGACTGTCCGCACAACTGGAAAGAATCCTGCCGGAGGGCGAGGTATTTCCGCTCGTCTTTACCGGAAACCATTGTCAGGGCGCGATTTTCCGGGATGGCACGCAACATGCCACCGCTGCACTCACCGATCGGATTGATGCCATTGCGAAGGAAATTGACGGCTTCTATTTTGGCCGGTTTGACATGCGCTATGACACGCTTGAGGCGCTTGAAAAGGGCGAAGGGTTCACAATTATCGAACTGAATGGCGCCGGCAGCGAAGCAACCCATATCTGGGACGCGGACATGACACTATTTGGCGCCTACAGGGTGCTGTTCAGCCAGGTGCATACCGCCTTCAGAATTGGTGCAAAGGTGCGAAAAAGTCAGGGCCTGCGGCCGATGTCCCCGCTCAGATTGCTGCAGCTTTACTTTGGCGAACTGGCCGACATGCGCCAATACCCATCCCAGACGGAAGGCCGCCGGAATTGATCCTGCTCGGTGTGCCAGTTGCCTTGGCTGCCGCGCTTTTGGCCACGCTCTATTGCAAGATACGCCGTTTTGACGTCGAGCGCGCCAAACCCGTTATCCTGCTGTCCGCCTTGGCCGGCTTCCTGATCGGGGCATTTGGCCCGTTGTTCCTCACCGGATACGTCTATTTCTTCGGGCCGCAAATGCGCCCGTAACCGGAAATCATGGATCGGACAGGTCAGGACCCGGGCAGAACAAACTGTACATTTTCAGGCGCAAGCAGTGCCGTCAGATTGGTCAGGGTGATCTGGACACCAGATCCGGTTGTGATCATGACACCACCGCCGCCACCAATCAGATGCTGGGAGAATGTCTCTGACCCTGGATCCGCCGTTTCGATATAGAGCGCATCTTCGGTCGGGTCAAAATCATGGATGTCTATGCCATTCACCGCATTGTCCTGGGCAAAGAACTGATCAGCCCCACTGCCGCCGAATGCAATATCCGTATCGCCAAGATACAGCGTGTCGTCGCCCGCACCGCCAAGCAATGTGTCGCTGACTGCGGTTCCACCGACACTATCGTCAGCATTCTGACCAACGCCACCGCTCAACACATCATTGCCGGCCCCACCTTTCAGGTAGTCCGCACCGTCGCCGCCATCAATCACGTCATTGCCGGCCTCGCCACCCAGGGCATCGTCGCCCGATCCCCCCGATATCGTGTCATTGCCGGCATTGCCGTGAATTTCATCATCACCCGCAGCACCGGAAAGGACATCATTGCCTGCGCCTCCGACCACAACATCGTGACCGAACCCACCGTCAACAATATCGTTTCCCGCACCGCCAAACAACTGGTCGTCTCCGCCACCGCCGTTCAGCACATCGTTGCCACCGCCGCCATTCAGCACATCATCGCCTTCCAGCCCGTTGATCTGATTATCCTGATTGTCGCCGTTCAAGTTGTCTTGTCCGTCCGTGCCATTGATGGTCGTCGAACTGTCTCCTCCACCCAATCCGGCGAGAGACAAAGGAACAAGCAAGCCAAGCAAAAGAAAAAGTGGTTCCAAAACAACACCCCCAGAAATGATACACCCACTCACAAATCTCCTAAAATGATTACCAAATACCAAACAAAATAGAAAGAAAACCGTCGCAAATTCAGTTTTACGGCCCAATGTGACACAAAGTTGCCACAATTCACACCCTAAACCCCTTATTGTTTCGTTTTCCGGAAAATTCTTCCCGGGATTTTTAGCGCGGATCAAGGCAAAAACAATGTGCTCCTTTCCCTGTCCAGCATGGCAACCGGCGTCGCGGAAAGCTCACGCAGCAGCTTTTTGACGATCGCCCTCTGGTAATCCTGAAAGTCGCGTGCGCGCTCGACAAAACTTCCCGGGCCGGCAATCAGATTTCGCCGGTACCACAGGCCCAGATCCGCCACTTCATTCTCTATCGCCAGCCCGTTGACGGTTATGCCCTTTCGCCGGGCCAGAGCGCGGGCTGCCGGCAACTCTACAGCCCCCTTCTGCCAAGGTTTGGATTCCGGCCCGTCACCGGAAACATCAATCACCCTGCGGCTGCTCACCAGCGGGTTTTCCTCGATCATCGTTATGGCATAAACCAGCGCATCGCCGATATTGGTGCCGCCCCCACCAATGGCCGGCACCCCCGGCGCCGAGGTTTTGAACGCTTCGATCTCTTTGGCAAAACTTTCGAAAGACTCGGCCGAGTGCAAAACATTCCATTCTGTCGGGTATTTCGGATAGGCCGCATCAGACCAGATCAACACCGCGGCCAGAATTCGCCCTTTGGGGCCGGCGCGCACTGCCTTCTGAATGGCAGGGTTGCGAAAGGCCGAAGCGATTCCGCCAATCTGAAGCCGGAACTCATTGCGGTTCACACTTCCCGAGGCATCAACGGCGATCACGATTTTTACATCGACATCATTGGCTTGCGCAATCGCAACCGAACCTGACCCGACCACCAGAAATGCAAGCCTGATCGCAAAATGGATAAGTGCTCTAACCATCCGGCAAGCCTAGTGCGATCAGCCGGCAAACAAAAGCCCGGCGTCAGATCAGCACGCCATTTTCCAGTCGCATAACCCGGTCCATTCGCGCCGCAAGCTCCAGATTATGGGTGGCAACCAGCGCACAAAGGCCGGTTTCGCGCACCAGTTCCATCAGCGCGGCAAAGACCTGATCGGCGGTTTCCGGATCCAGATTTCCCGTGGGCTCGTCGGCCAGCAAGATACGCGGCCGGTTGGCCAGGGCGCGGCAAAAGGCAACGCGCTGTTGTTCGCCGCCTGACAGGGCAGCCGGGCGATGGTCAGCGCGTGGCGCCACCCCGACACGGTCCAACAACTGCATGGCATGCGCCTTTGCGTCTGCCTGTGGCACGTCATTGGCCAGTTGCGGCAGAACGATGTTTTCCAGCGCGGTAAACTCGGGCAGCAAATGGTGGAACTGATAGATGAACCCCAGATCGTTGCGCCGCACTTCGGTGCGTTTTCGATCCGACCTTTTGGTCATATCCACCCCGCCCACGACCACGCGGCCGCGGTCCGGCGTGTCCAGCAATCCGGCGATATGCAGCAAGGTTGATTTGCCGGCACCCGACGGTGCGACGAGGGCCACGATTTCGCCCGCGGCCAGCCTCAGCCCGGCACCGTGCAGCACCCGCACCTCGTTTGGTTTACCCTTGTTATAGGTTTTTTCCACATCGGACAGTTCCAGCACCGGATCACTCATAGCGCAGCGCCTCCACCGGGTTCATCCGTGCGGCCCGGCGCGCCGGAAACAGCGTTATCCCGAACGACAGCACCAGCGACAGAACCACCGCCGAAACCACGTCTTTCAATTCCAGCCTGGCGGGCAGACGGTAAATGCCGCGGACCGACGCATCCCAGACATTTCCGCCGGACGCCCCGTTCACAAAGGCCAGTATCTGGTCGAAATATAACGCGAAAAGGCTGCCCAGAATGACGCCGGCGATGGTCCCGATCAGCCCGACCAGTGCACCGCAGATGAAAAACACCCGCATGATCGAGCCTTCGGTCAGGCCCATGGTGCGCAAAATGCCGATATCGCGCCCCTTGTTTTTCACCAACATGACCAGGCCGGAAATGATGTTCATCGAGGCGATCAGCACCAGGATGGACATCAGCACGAACATCACCGTGTCCTCGACATCCAGCGCTTTCAGAAATGACCCCGAGGCATCGCGCCAGGTCCAGATCACCGTACGATCCCCGCCGGCGCGCAGCAGGTCCATGGCCATGTCGTCTACCTTCTCCGGGTCTTTGACCATGATCTCCAGTTCATCCGCCACCCCCTCGCGGTTGAAAAAGCTCTGGGCTTCGGCAAAAGGCAGATAGACGCGGGTGCTGTCGATGTCATAGCGCCCGGCCGAGAAAATATAGGTGACCGTATAGGCATTGACCCGCGGGCTGGTGCCAAAGGCAGTCTTGACCCCGTTCGGGGAAATCAGACGGATTTTATCCCCCAGCCCCACCCCCAGAATACGCGCCACACCCGAGCCGATGGCGATCCCCTTGTCGAAATCCTCGATATTGCCCTGCGCCAGATCCGGGTTGGCGATACGCGGCAGGGTCTTCAGGTCATCCAGTTTGATCCCCAACACCTGCACGCCGGCATTGTAACTGCCCTTGTTGGCCATCACCTGACCGCGCACCAGCGGCGCCACATGGGTGACACCGGGCACTTTGCGCAGGGCTTCGGCCTTTGCCTCATAGTCCGGAATGACCCGGCTGATGCGGCCGTTTTCATCGGCAATGGCGCTGTTGTAGACCGTGACATGGGCGTTCGCACCCAGAATCGTATCAATGAATTCCGCGCGAAACCCGGCACGCACCGCCAGCGTAATGATCAGCGCCGCCACCGCCAGCGCAATACCGATCAGCGAAATCCAGGTCATGACGCTGACCCCGCCCTCGGCACGTTTGGCGCGCAGATAGCGCCAGGCGATCATCCACTCAAATCGGGAAAACGGGGCTGGGCTTTTGGCCATTGGCTGCTCTTTTGGTTGCTTTGCTTGGGCAGACTGTTGCCCGCAGCGTCGGGATGGTCAAGCAAGGAACGTATACACACCCGTCACATGGCTGTTTTCAGCACAATTTCCACGGGCACGCCGGCAGCGGATCAGGGGCGCGCATAGATTTCCTGAATTCTTTTCACCGCCAGTTCCGGACTCAGTTCTTCGCTTTCGCCGGTTTTGCGGCTGGTCAGTTCCACCACTCCGTTTTTCAGCCCGCGCGGGCCAACGGTAATGCGCCAGGGCAGACCGATCAGATCCATGGTGGCGAATTTGGCGCCGGCGCGTTCCTCGCGGTCATCATACAGCGGCTCCAGCCCGGCTGCACTCAGCGCGCCATAGATGTCCTCGCAGGTCTTGTCGGTGCCCGCATCCCCCTGCCGCAGATTGACGATCCCGGCATGATAAGGGGTCACACCCTCGGGCCAGATGATACCGCGCTCGTCATGACTGGCCTCGACAATCGCCCCCACCAGACGGCTGACGCCGATGCCGTGGCTGCCCATATGTACCGGCACCCGTTCGCCTTCCGCATTCACCACAGTGGCGCCCATCGGCTCGGAATATTTGGTGCCGAAATAGAAAATCTGCCCCACTTCGATGCCGCGGCTGGTTTTGCGGCGCTCTTGCGGAATCTTGTCAAACAGCACCGGATCATGGGTCTCATCCGTGCGCGCATAGGGGGTTGTCCATTCTTTTACGATCGCGCGGCACTGATCCCAGTCGTCATAATCGACCTGCCGGTCGCCCATTTTCAGATCCAGAATGGCGCTGTCATAGAAAACCTCGGATTCACCGGTATCGGCCAGCACCAGAAACTCATGCGTGTCCTCGCCGCCGATCGGCCCGGAATCCGCCCGCATCGGAATGGCCTGAAGCCCCATGCGTTCGTAAGTGCGCAGATAGCTGACCATATGCCGGTTATAGGCGTGAATGGCACTGTCATGATCAACATCGAAATTATAGCCGTCCTTCATGAAAAATTCGCGCCCGCGCATCACGCCAAAACGCGGGCGGATTTCGTCGCGAAACTTCCACTGGATATGGTAGAGCGTCAGCGGCAATTCCTTGTAACTGCCCACATGGCTGCGGAAAATATCGGTGATCAGCTCCTCATTCGTGGGGCCATACAGCATGTCGCGCCCGTGCCGGTCGGTGATGCGCAGCATTTCCTCGCCGTAATCCTCATAGCGGCCGGATTCGCGCCACAGGTCGGCGCTTTGCAATGTGGGCATCAGCATCGGGATATGGCCGGCACGCTGCTGTTCCTCATGCACGATGTTTTCCAGCTTGCGCAGCACCTTGAACCCCAGCGGTAACCACGAATAAATACCGGCGCTGGCCTGTTTGATCATCCCCGCCCGCAGCATATAGCGATGACTGACAATCTGGGCCTCGGCGGGATTTTCCTTGAGAACCGGCAAGAAGTAGCGTGAAAGGCGCATGGATCAGACCCTTGATAGTGTTGTGTTCGACTTCACCTAGTGCATCCGGGCGGGCCAGACAAGCCGGGCCGGCACCGATCCTTCCCCTCCGGGGCAGAAACCGGCCCGCAGCATTGCAGCAACCTGCTTGCATGAAGCTGTGCCATGGGTGATTAATGGTCCTGCAACAAAGGAAACCAGATGAGCCTTCCGGTCCAGCAACAACTGAAATACTGGGGTATCGCTTCGGCGGTTTTTCTGGTGGCACTCTGGTATCTGGGGCAGGTGATGATGCCGTTCATCCTGGGCGGGGCCATTGCCTATTTTCTGGATCCTGTTGCCGACCGGCTGGAGGCAATGGGCCTGTCGCGGGTCATGGCCACCGTGGTGATCACTCTGTTGGGGTTTCTGCTGTTTTTTCTGCTGGCCCTTTGGGTGGTGCCGACGCTGGTGCATCAGATGGTTACCCTGGTCGACAGCACGCCGGGCTATATCCAGACCCTGAAAGAGTTTCTCATCGACCGCTTTCCATCGCTGATGAATATCGATTCACCGCTGCGCCAGTCACTGGATTCCATCATTTCCGTGTTGCAGACAAAAGGCGCCTCGGTTCTCAATCAGATCCTGTCTTCGGCCATGGGCATTCTGAATGTCCTGGCGTTGGTGTTTCTGGTGCCGGTGATCGCCTTTTATCTGCTGCTCGACTGGGACCGGATGCTGGCAGAAGTCAATTCGCTTTTGCCACGTGAACATGCCGATACCATCCGCGACCTGGCGAATCAGATCAATCTGACCTTGTCCTCCTTCATCCGTGGTCAGGGCACGGTCTGCCTGATCCTGGGGGCGTTCTATGCCATTTCGCTGATGCTGGCCGGTCTGCAATTCGGGCTGGTTGTCGGCGTGGTGGCCGGCGCCCTGACCTTCATTCCCTATGTTGGCGCGCTGGTTGGCGGTGGGCTGGCCATAGGGCTGGCCTTGTTTCAGTTCTGGGGCGACTGGACCATGATCGGCGTCGTGGCCGGGATATTTGCCTTTGGTCAGGTCATGGAGGGAAATTTCCTGTCGCCGAAGCTTGTCGGCTCTTCGGTCGGATTGCATCCCGTCTGGCTGATCTTCGCCCTGTCGGCCTTTGGCACGGTTTTCGGCTTTGTCGGCATGCTGGTCGCCGTACCTGTTGCCGCCGTGATCGGTGTGCTGGTGCGTTTTGGCATTCGTATTTATCTGAACAGCAAACTGTATCTTGGCCCCGGCGACGGCGACGGCGAAAATCGGGATGCGGGCTGATCATCCATGACAGCCCGACAACTGACATTCGACCTGCCGGCAAAGACAGCGCTGGGGCGCGAGGATTTCTTTGTGTCCACAGCCAACAACCTTGCCGTCGCCATGCTGGAAACCTGGCCGGACTGGCCCGCACAAAAACTGGTGCTGGTCGGGCCAAAAGGCTCTGGCAAAACGCATCTGTCCGGCATATGGGCAAGTGAAACCGGCGCCGTGGCCATTGCCGCAACCGCATTGGCCGGGGCCGACATCCCGGCATTCGCAAACGCGCCGGTTCTGGTCGAGGACATTGACGCCATCGCCGGCGATTTGGCCGCAGAAACCACCCTGTTTCATCTGCATAACCTGCTCACGGCCAATGCAACGGCGCTGTTGATGACAAGCGCGACCCATCCGGTCAGGCTGCCGTTCGGGCTGGCCGATCTGGCCAGCCGCCTGCAAGGCACGGCCATCACCGAAATCGGCCCGCCGGATGATGCGCTGCTTGCCGCGATGCTGGTCAAGCTGTTCGCTGACAGGCAGATTGCCGTTGCCCCGGCGGTTGTCCGATATCTGGTTGCCAGAATGGAGCGCTCATTCGCGGCGGCGCAAACCCTCGTCGAACGCCTGGACAATGCCGCGCTGGCCGAGGGGCGGGCAATCACCCTGCCATTGGTGGCCCGCACGCTGGACAAATCCGGGTCAGCGGGCGCATAGTCAGCCCTCGCATATGCGATTCCCACTTTTCTCTGACCTTGATGGACAAAGACCCGATGACGCAGGCTGATTTTCTGCAATCCCCCTTCCCTCCGGCGCAGGAACTGCCCGCGCCGGAATGGGCCGGCCCGAAACGGTTTTTCAACCGCGAGCTAAGCTGGCTGGCCTTCAACTGGCGGGTGCTGGACGAGGCGCGCAACCCGCGCGTCCCGCTGCTGGAACGGGTGCGGTTTCTGTCGATCTCGGCCGCCAATCTGGACGAATTCTTTACCGTGCGCGTGGCTGGGCTGCGCGAACTGGCCCAGGCCGGCAACACCACCCCGGCCGCTGACGGGCTGACCCCGGCCGAACAACTGGTGCTGATCAACGAAGACGCGCGCCGGCTGCTCGACGCGCAGCAGAAAGTATGGGAAGCCCTGCGTCTCGAAATGGAAGAACAGGGCATCCGCCTTCTGGACGGCAATGCACTGAGCGACGCCGACAAGACTTACCTCGAACAGTATTTTCTGACCCAGGTGTTTCCGGTGCTCTCACCCCTGGCCATTGATCCGGCACACCCGTTTCCCTTCATCCCCAATGCCGGGTTTTCGCTGGCGCTTCAGCTTGAACGCAAATCCGACAAGCGCCGCTTGCAGGCCCTTTTGCCGATCCCGCAGCAGATCGACCGCTTTATCAGCCTTCCGGCTAAGAATGGCAGTGATCGGTTCCTGCCGCTCGAAGAACTGCTGTTGCTGCACCTGGAGCAGTTGTTTCCAGGCTATCACGCCCGCGGCAGTTGCACCTTCCGGGTGTTGCGCGACAGCGATCTGGAGCTTGAGGACGAGGCCGAAGATCTGGTCCGCGAATTTGAAGTGGCGCTCAAACGCCGCCGCCGGGGCGAGGTGGTGCGGCTGAAGATTTCCGCCGGTGCCCCTCCGGCCCTGCGCAAACTGATCCAGAATGAACTGCGCGTGCGCGAAACGGAGATTGTGGAAATTTCCGGCATGCTCGGTCTGGTCGACCTGAAGGAACTTGTTCTGGACAGGCGCCATGATCTGCTCTGGCCGGTTTTTACCCCGCGGGTGCCGGAACGGGTGCAGGATTTTGAGGGTGACATGTTCGCCGCGATCCGCCAGAAAGACATGCTTCTGCATCACCCCTATGAAACCTTCGACATGGTCGTGCGGTTTTTGCAGCAAGCGGCACGCGATCCGGACGTGCTGGCGATCAAGCAAACGCTCTACCGCACCTCGCGCCAATCTCCTATTGTCGAGGCTTTGTGCGAGGCCGCCGAAAACGGCAAATCGGTGACAGCGCTGGTCGAGCTCAAGGCGCGGTTCGACGAAGCCGCCAATATCCAGCAGTCACGTCGCCTCGAACGGGCCGGCGCGCATGTGGTTTACGGTTTCATCAACTACAAAACCCACGCCAAGATCAGTGCCGTGGTCCGGCGCGAGGGTGGCAAACTTGTCACCTACACGCATTTCGGCACCGGCAATTACCATCCGATCACCGCCCGCATTTATACCGACCTTTCCTTCTTTACCTGCAATGCGGCCCTGGGGCGCGACGCTACCAAGGTTTTCAACTACCTGTCGGGTTACGCGCAGCCGGTCAATCTTGAAAACCTGTCGATCGCGCCGCTCAATCTCAAATCCACCCTGCTTGAACTGATCGAGCAGGAGGCCGGACACGCCCGCGCCGGGAAGCCCGCTGAAATATGGGCCAAGATGAATGCGTTGGTCGAGCCTGACGTGATCGACGCGCTCTATGCCGCCAGTCAGGCCGGTGTCAAGATCACCCTGATTATACGCGGCATCTGCGCGCTGCGCCCCGGCATCTGCGGCCTTAGCGAAAATATCCGGGTAAAATCCATCGTTGGGCGGTTTCTGGAGCATTCCCGTATCGTCTGTTTTGGCAACGGCTATGGTCTGCCCAGCAAAAAAGCACGGGTCTTCATCAGTTCGGCCGACTGGATGGACCGCAACCTGAACCGGCGGGTGGAAACACTGGTTGAAACCCGCAATGCAACGGTCAAAGCCCAGATTGTCAGTCAGATCATGGCGGCCAACCTCGCCGACGAGGCACAAAGCTGGATTCTGAAACCCGACGGCAGCTACTTCCGCCCGCCGGGGCCGGATAACGGCCACGCTTTCAACTGTCATCGCTTTTTCATGGAAAACCCGTCCCTTTCCGGGCGTGGGTCGGCGGGGGCCTCGGATGTTCCCGAACTGGCCCATTCCAAAGATTGACGGCAGCACACCCACCCGTCTAGATAGATCGTGAAGCCGCGGCAACTCCGGGGGATGGAATGAACGCCGACTTTGAGGATTGGGGCACATTTGGCCGGCCTCTTTTCGACGATCCGGACACGCGCGCGCTGAAACGTGTCGGCGTGGTCGATGTCGGGTCCAACTCGGTCCGGATGGTGGTGTTTGACGGCGCCGCCCGCAGCCCCGCCTATTTCTTCAACGAAAAAATCATGTGTGCCCTGGGCGACGGGTTGGCGGAAACCGGGTATCTCAACCCGAAGGGACGCATACGCGCACTGGCCGCCATCCGCCGCTTTCAACTGCTGGCAGAGGGCATGAAACTGCCGCGCCTGACAGCCGTGGCAACCGCTGCGGTACGCGAAGCGGGCGACGGCCCCGAGTTCAGGGCCGAGGTAGAACGGGAAACCGGTCTGAACCTGCACGTGATTGATGGCCTGGAAGAGGCCCGGCTTTCCGCCCAGGGTGTGTTGCTGGGGTGGCCCGGCGCTTATGGCATGATGTGTGATATTGGCGGCGCGTCAATGGAACTGGCCGAAATCAGCAATGGCCAGGTGGGCCAATGCGTGACATCCAACCTCGGCCCGCTGAAACTGCGTGGCATGAAGGGCGGGCGCAAGGGCCTGCGCAAGCATATCAAAGAGGTGATGGGCGAACTGCGCCAGAAAATGCCCCATGATGGCCAGCGGCTGTTTCTGGTTGGCGGGTCATGGCGGGCAATTGCCCGGCTTGACATGGCCCGGCGCAATTATCCCCTGACGGTGTTGCACGAATACCGGATGACCCCGAAATCGGTGATGGAAACGGTGAAATGGATCGACGGGCACGATCCCGATGAACTGCGTGGGCTGACAGGAACATCAGAGGCGCGCCTGGCTCTTGTTCCGATCGCCAGCCAGGTGCTGAAACACCTGATTCGCACCTTCAAGCCCAAAGATATTGCCGTCTCCAGTTACGGTATCCGCGAAGGCATGCTGTATGAACAAATGCCTGACCGGCTGCGCCAGCGCGATCCGTTGATCGAGGCCTGCCGCTTTGAGGAAAAGAAAGAGGCCCGCCTGCCCGGTTTTGCCAAGGAACTGCACGCTTTTATCCGGCCTCTGTTCAATGCGGCGCGCCCGGACCGCCAGCGCCTCATTCAGGCCGCCTGCCTGCTGCATGATGTGACCTGGCGCGCCCATCCAGACTACCGGCACGAGGCCTGCTTTGAGTATGCAACCCGGGCAAACCTGGGCGGTTTACGCCACCGTGAACGGGTGTTTCTGGGCCTTGCCTTGTTGCACCGTTACAAAAACAGCCGGGCTGAAACCCGGTTTGAACCTCTGTTCCGGCTCTTGTCGGAAAAGCATGTCAACGAGGCCGAAATACTCGGCAAGGCCATGCGGTTTGGCGCCATGTTTTCGGTCGATTCCCCGACCCGTTACGCTGAACTCAAACTCTATCCGAAAAAGAGAAAACTGGAACTGAAGCTGACAGCAAAAGGCCGCGACCTGTTTGGCGAAGTCGCACAGGCGCGGTTCAAATCGCTGGCGGATGCGCTGGCGGTTGAAACCCTGGTGAAAGAAAAAACTGCCTAACGCAGAACCAACGGTTCGGCCAGCCAGTCGCGCAAGGCGGTATTCGTTGCCGCCGGCTGCTCCAGCGTCGGCAGATGCCCGGCATCCGGAATGACCTTCAGCTTGGCATAGGGGATCAGCCCCGCCATGAAATCATGGCGCCGCACCGGGGTCAGCCCGTCGTGCTCACCACAAAGCACAAGCGCCGGCATGCGTATTTTTCGCAGGGTTTTCTGCTGGTCCGGCCGGCGCTGCAACGCGCGCGACTGGCGAATGAAAACACCCTCCCCCAGATTCGTTGCCATTTCATACATCAGCGCCAGAATCTCCATCCGGCGCGGGCCGGGGGCCAGATATTCCGGTCGCATGACATCGCGCATCACCTCTTCCAGCCGCCCGGCTTTCACGCCGACAATCTGCGGCTCGCGCAGCGCTGCAACCGGGGGTGTTTCCGCCTGTGAATTGGTAGCCATCAGGGCAACCCGCGTTACCCTTTCAGCGGCGCGGCGCAGCACTTCCATGGCAACAATCCCGCCCATCGACAACCCCGCAAGGGCAAAGCGCTCCGGCGCGGCATCCAGAACAGCCTGCGCCATTTCCTCAACACTCTCTTCTCTGGAAAGATTGGCAACATGAACGGCGCGTTCACCTGAAAAGGCCACGATCTGCGGCAAAAACAGCCGTGCGTCACACATCATTCCGGGAATAAAAAGGAGCGGCTCGTTCATAAGGCTTCTTTGCTTGTCTTTTCGCCCCGACCCTAGGGGAATTCCACCGGCAATGCCAAGGCCAATCCCCACGCTGCGGCAATTTTCCACCGCATTATAATTCAGGAAGCCCCGGAACCACCGCCGAGAACATCACTGATGCTCTCGGCAATCAGTTTCAGGCAGGCGGGGGTCGAAAACCTGTGATCCGCCCCTTTGACCAGCGTCAGGCAGATATCTTTGCCCTGTGCATGTGCCAGCAGGCGCAGCGCAACCGAAAGCTCCACATCCCTGTCCTCCGTACCCTGCAAAAAGCGGGCCGGAAAAGGAAGATCCAGCGGCGGGCGCAGTACCAGATGCCGGCGGCCATCCTCGATCAGCTTGCTTGTGATGATATAGGGCTCGCCATATTCGGACGGCAGGGCAATGCGCCCCTTTTCGGCAAGCTCCTGCTTCTGCCTGTCGGAAAACCCGGCCCACATCCCGTCTTCGGTAAAATCCGGGGCTGCTGCAATTCCAACAATTCCGGCCAGTTTATCCGGGATTTCACCGGCCAGAATGAGAGAAATCCAACCTCCCATGCTGGAACCGACCAAAACCTGCTTGCCGGTGCATCGCGCCTCGATCACCGCCCGCGCATCAGCGGCCCAATCACCGATGCTGCCCTCCTCGAACGCGCCTGACGATTGCCCATGCCCCGAATAATCCAGCCGCAAAAATGCCCGCCCCTGCGCCCTGGCCCAGTCTTCCAGATACAGCGCCTTGGTGCCTTCCATGTCGGATTTGAAGCCACCCAGAAACACCACGCCGGGGGCCTTTCCTGCGGTCTGATGATAGGCAATCCGCCGCCCGTTGTTACATTCCAGATAATTTGGCTCTGTCATCGCATGGCCCCCGTTGCATGGATTTCGGGGACCATAGCGTGCAGCCGTCAGCCCGACAATCCGGCAAGTGCCTGATCACTCGGCAATATTGCGCCATAGCCCATGGCCAGCGCCGCCATGAACCCGGCATGAACCTGCGCCGCCGGCACCTTGACCCCGTCAAACTCCAGATCGCGGGTGGCACAGGCATCATGGGCCACACTGCAGCGATAGCCCAGATCCGCCGCCGCCCGGGTGGTCGCATCAATGCAGAAATGGCTCATCGCGCCGATGATCAGCAGATCGGACACATCCAGCGCCTGCAACTTTGCCTGCAAATCGGTTTCGCGGAAACTGTTGGGGAAATTCTTGGTGATCACCGGCTCATCGCCTTTGGGCGCAACCACCTGATGTATCGTGGCCCCCGCGCTGCCAGGGGCGAAAAACGGTGCCGGTTCACGCAAAATCTCGTGGCGGATATGGATCACCGGCCGCCCGGCCGCGCGAAATGCCGCCAGCAGCCGCGCCGCATTCTGCGCCGCTGCATCAATCCCGACCAGAGGAAATTTTCCACCGCTGAAATAGTCGTTCTGCAAATCCACAATCAGCAAAGCCGTGTTTGTCATTGTTTTTCCTCTTTTATATCAGGTTTCGGGGGCAGCTTGTATTAT
The DNA here is from genome assembly GCA_026984915.1 of Marinosulfonomonas sp. GTDB lineage: Bacteria > Pseudomonadota > Alphaproteobacteria > Rhodobacterales > Rhodobacteraceae > WFVA01. The sequence continues at coordinate 38,737 of JALSRG010000077.1, forward strand.
GCGGCGATTCCCAGCTAGTGTCAGAATTGACATAAACAGCGCCAGATCAGACATTCCCATGCCCAACCTTTTCCTGCTCGATTATCCCGGTGCCTCGCGTGCGGCTGTTGCCGGGTTGCAGGAAATGTTTGCCTATTCCGCACGCCTGCACAACCGCGACGGCCTGCCGGACATCACCCTGACAACCGGCCAGCCCCCGCATACCACCCCGGACGCGGTGATCCTGCCGCCTGCCTTTGGCAATGATGCCTACCTGACCCCGCCACAGCCCATTATCGGCTGGCTACGCGCCCTGCCCGAAACCTGCCTGATCGCCTCGGCCTGCGCCGGAGCCTTCTACCTCGGCGCGGCGGGCCGGCTGGACGGGCGCAATGTCACTACCCACTGGGCGCTGGGGCTTGACCTGCAATCCCGCTACCCCAAAGCCAACGTCGATACCGGCGAAATCCTGATCCGCGACGGGCGGGTCATCACAGCCGGCGGATTGCTGTCATGGATCGACCTTGCGCTGGAACTGATCGCGCATTTCTCCGGCCCCGCCATCATGCGCGAGATCGGGCGCCACTTTGTCACCGATACGGGACGGCGTGATCAGCGCCCCTATCGCGCCTTCAACCCGCCCATGAACCACGGCGACCAGCAGATCGAACAGGCGCAATTCCTGATCGAACGCACCTTTGCCGCCCCGATCCGCATCTCCGAACTGGCCAGAACCGTCGCCTTGGGCGAACGCACCTTCCTGCGCCGTTTTGAACGCGCCACCGGCCTGACGCCGCTCGCCTATGTGCAGCACCTGCGCATTCAGTCCGCCCAGCGCGCCCTTGAAAGCACCCCCGCCCCGGTCGAGCAGATCGCCTATGCCGTCGGCTATGAAAATGCCGGCGCCTTTCGCAAATTGTTCAAACGCCACACCGGCCTGTCGCCGTCACAATACCGACAGCGCCTGAAACGCTGATCCATTACCGTTCCCAGATATCTGCGCCGCAGGCATGATGTTCCTGCCCGCCCCGCCCTTCAGCCATACGGAATCCATACGCTTTCCATACCTTTTCCATACGCGGTTTTTCGCATCACCGCGCCATTGCGGCAACACCTTCACCCGCACCCGCCCCGGCCGCGCGCGCGCCGTTGACATCTCCGCGCTTTGGCGCGAAACACGGCCCCGAACCATACCCGCAACCGGGCGCTTGGTAGGCGCCAAACCGACGAGGAGCGCCAGACCATGGCCCAGATCCAACTCACCTTCCCCGATGGCAACAAACGCGAATTTCCTGCCGGCATCACGCCCGCCGAAATCGCCGCCGGTATCTCGAATTCGCTGCGCAAAAAGGCCATCTCGGCCATAGTGAACGGCCAGCACTGGGATTTGCAGTGGCCCATCAATGAAGACGCCGAAATCGCCATCAACACCATGAAAGACGCGGAGCCGGCGCTGGAGCTGATCCGCCACGATTGCGCCCATATCATGGCCCGCGCGGTGCAGGAAATCTGGCCCGACACCAAGGTCACCATCGGCCCGGTGATCGAAAACGGCTGGTATTACGACTTTGACCGCGACGAACCATTCGTACCCGAAGACCTGGCGCTGATCGAGAAAAAGATGAAGGAAATCATCAACCTGCGCGATCCGGTCCGCACCGAAATATGGGAACGTGCCCGCGCCATCCAGCATTACAGGGACAATGACGAACCTTACAAGGTAGAGCTGATCGAGGCCATTCCGGGGGATGAGCCTTTGCGCATGTATTGGCACGGCGATTGGCAGGACCTGTGCCGCGGCCCGCATCTGCAAAACACCGGACAGGTGCCCGCCGACGCCTTCAAACTGATGTCGATCGCCGGCGCCTATTGGCGCGGCGATTCCGACCGCGCCATGTTGCAGCGGATTTACGGCGTGGGTTTCCAGAACAAGAACGATCTGAAAAAGCACCTGCACATGCTGGAAGAGGCCGCCAAACGCGACCACCGCAAGCTGGGCCGCGAAATGGACCTGTTCCACATGCAGGAAGAAGCCCCGGGACAGATTTTCTGGCACCCGAACGGCTGGCGCATCTACACCGAACTTCAGGACTATATGCGCCGCCGCCAGAACGAGGCCGGCTATGTCGAGGTGAACACACCGCAGGTGGTGGACCGCAAACTGTGGG
>JALSRG010000078.1 GCA_026984915.1 Marinosulfonomonas sp.
TGTTCCACAAATATCCCCGCCGGAGGCATCAAAGTTTTACCCGTTCCGATTTCGGATCATACATCGGGCGCAAAGACGCCTCGGCCTTCACCCGCACCCCGGCAACGTCGATTTCATAGGACGACGCCAGAACATCAGCAGCACTTTCGCCTTTGCATGGCACATACCCCAATCCAATGGCCGAACCCAGTGTATGACCATAGGCCCCAGACGACAGATACCCGACAATCTCGCCATCCCGCAGCACCGGTTCATTGTGATAAAGCAACGGCTCGGGGTCCGCCAATCTGAATTGCAGCAAACGGGCGTCCAGCCCGTTTTCCTTTTTCTGCAAAACCGCGTCGCGCCCGATAAACGCGGGCTTTTCAGTTTTCACAGCAAAGCCCAGACCCGCCTCAAGCACATGATCCTCGCAAGTGATATCATGGCCAAAATGCCGAAACCCCTTTTCGATCCGGCAACTGTCCATCATATGCATTCCGCACAGCTTCAGCCCCATGTCCTGACCGGCATCCTGCAATACCTCGAACACATGCGCGGCCATATCGGCGGAAACATAAATCTCCCAACCCAGCTCGCCAACATAAGACACCCGATGCGCCCGCGCCAACCCCATACCGACCTCGATCTGCTGCATGGTGCCGAACGGATTGACCGCATTGGAGAAATCATTCGGGGAAACCTTTTGCATCAGCGCCCGCGCATTCGGCCCCATCACCGCAAGCACGCCCTCGGCTGCCGTCACATCAGTGACCACCGCACTAAAATCCCCCAGATGCCGGCGCAGCCATGTCTGGTCAGCCAACCGCGTCGCGGCAGGGGTGACCACCAGATAGGCGGTTTCCGACAGGCGCGTCACCGTCACATCCGCCTCGATCCCGCCACGGGTGTTCAGGAATTGCGTATAGACGATCTTGCCCACCGGCACCGACATATCGTTACCGCAGACATGGTTCAAAAACGCCTCTGCATCACGTCCCTCGACCCTGATCTTGCCAAAGGACGACATGTCATACATGCCGACATTCTCGCGCACCGCGCGGTGTTCAGCGGCAGAGTTTTCAAACCAGTTCTGCCGCTTCCACGAATAGCGGTATTCGCGTTCCTGCCCTTCATTCGCGAACCAGTTGGCGCGCTCCCATCCGGCGGCCTCGCCCATCACAGCGCCCTGATCCAGCAAGTGTTGATGAAAAGGTGAACGCCGCACACCCCGCGCGGTGGCCTTTTGCCGGTAAGGGAAATGATCGGCATAAAGCAAGCCCAAAGTTTCCTTGGATCGCTCAAACAGATACGTCTTGTTCCCCTGAAACACCTGCATCCGCGAAATATCGACATCACCCAGATCGAACGGCTTTTCGCCATCCTGCATCCATTGCGCCAGCGCCATGCCGGCCCCGCCGGCCGACTGGATACCGATCGAATTGAAACCGGCCGCCACCCAGTAATTCTCCAGTTCCGGCGCCAACCCCAGATGATAGGCATCATCCGGCGTGAAACTTTCCGGCCCGTTGAAAAACGTGTGAATCCCCGCCTCGGCCAGAATGGGCATCCGGTTGATCGCCTTCTCGAGGATCGGCTCGAAGTGGTCAAAATCCTCGGGCAGTTGGTCAAACTCGAAATCCGCGGGAATGCCGCCCATCCCCCAGGGCTTGGCATTCGGCTCGAACGCCCCCAACAGAAATTTGCCCGCATCCTCTTTGAAATAGGCGCATTCATCCGGCACCCGCAGCACCGGCAGTTGCGCCAGCCCCTTGATCGGCTCGGTCACAATATAGAAATGTTCGCACGCCTGCAGCGGCACATTCACCCCCGCCATGCGGCCAACCTCATGCCCCCACATACCGGCGCAGTTCACCACATGGTCGGCGGCAATAAACCCCTGCCCCGCGTCGCTTTCCCAATCAACACCGATTGCGCGCCCGCCCTCCGTGCGTATCCCCGCAACCCGCACCCGCTCCAGCACCTGCGCCCCGCGCATCCGCGCACCCTTGGCCAGTGCCAGTGCGATGTTGGCCGGATCACCCTGCCCGTCATCGCGGATGAACACCCCTGCCACCACGCCATCAATATTCAGATGCGGATAGCGTTCCTGCACCTCTTGCGCGGTGATTTCCTCGGCGGCAACGCCGAATGCCCGCGCCATGGCCGCGCCGCGAAACAGCTCCTCGCGCCGGTCCTCACTCAGCGCGACCGAGATTGATCCGCAGGTGCGCAGCCCCGTTGCCACGCCGGTTTCATCCTCCAGTGCGGCATATAAATCGCGGCTGTATTTCGCCAGCTTGGTCATGTTGCTGGAGGATCGCAACTGCCCGATCAACCCCGCCGCATGCCAGGTTGTGCCGCTGGTCAGGGCCTTGCGCTCCAGCAGAACCACATCCTGCCAACCCAGTTTCGCCAGATGATAGGCAACCGAACAGCCGATGATCCCGCCGCCAATAATAACCACACGGGCCTTTTCTGGGATGTTCATGCGCGTATCCTTTCATTTGCCGGATCCCACAGCGGCTGATCCTCCTGCACCACTGCGGGCCACCGCTCGCCATAAATTTCAACTTCGATCTTTTTGCCCGGCACCGCCAGATCGGCCCGCAACATGCCCAGCGCGATGCTGGCATTCACGCGGTATCCCCAGCCGCCGGATGTGGTTTCCCCCACCACCTGCCCGTTATGCCAAAGGGTCGACATATAGGGCGCGTCCGCATCGCCCGCATCCACAATCAAGGTGACAAAGCGTTTGGCAGCACCTGCCTGTTTTTCCGCCAGCAATGCCGCCTTGCCGGGAAAATCCTGCGGTTTGTCCAGCTTCACAAACCGATCCAGGCCACCTTCCAGCAAGGAATAATCGGTGGACAAATCCCCCTTCCACGCGCGGTATCCCTTCTCCAGCCGCAGCCGGTCCAGCGCATACATGCCAAAGGGGCGCGCCCCCGCCGTTGTCACCGCATCCCAGATCGCGGGCGCGTCCTGCATGGCGCAATGCACCTCCCAGCCCAACTCGCCGGCAAAGGACACCCGCAGCAGGTCACAAGCCCTGCCCACCACCACGGCCTCCTGACGGGTCAGCCAGCCTAATGTCAGGTCCGCATCCGTCAACCCCGCCAGCACATCACGCGCCTTTGGTCCGGTGACCAGCAGACATTCCCTTTCCTCGGAATGATCCGTGACCGTAATGCCATCCGGCGCCTGTCGCGACAGCAACTCCCTGTCATGCCACTGTGCCGTGGCGGCGGTGATCAGGTCGATTTCATCCTGCGAATGCGGGATCACCGACATTTCCGTGACGATCCGCCCGCGACTGTCAGCAAAATAGGCCAGCCCCACACGCCCGACAGACGGCAGGCGCGAGGCCGTCAGCCCGTCCAGCCAGTCACACGCGCCCACACCCTGCACCTTCAGCCGTGTAAAGCCCGAGATCGCCAGCACCCCGCAGCCATCCCGCACAACTTCGCATTCTTCGCAAATACGCAGCTCCCAAGGCCCGTCACGCATCCAGGTTTGCGTTGCTTCCTCGCTCAGATCATCGCCCGCTTTGGCAAACCAGTTCGCCCGCTCCCAACCATTATATGGCCCCATCACCGCACCGGCATCGCGCAGGCGGCTATCCAGCGACGACAGCCGCCTGTCGCGCCCCGCCGGCCATTCATGATGCGGGAAATGCATGGCGTATTCGTGGCCGTAAACCTCCTTCCCCTTGGCGACGCAGTAATCATCATCCACAAATCCGGTGAACCGGCGCGGATCACACGACCACATATCCCATTCGGTCTCCCCTTGGGTGATCCATTCGGCCAGCACCTTGCCCGCGCCGCCCGCCTGCGCGATGCCAAAGGTAAATACGCAAGCCTCGAACGCATTTCTCACCCCCGGCATCGGCCCGATCAGCGGGTTGCCATCCGGTGTATAGGGGATTGGCCCGTTGATCACCTTGCTGATCCCTGCGGTGCCCAGGATCGGCACCCGCGCCATTGCATCCTCGATATACCACTCCAGCCGCTCCAGATCGTCGGGGTATAGCTGAAAGGAAAAATCGTCAGGCATCGGGTCATCCGGCGTGACCCAATGCGCCTTGCAGCCCTTTTCATAGGGGCCAAGGTTCAGCCCGTATTTTTCCTGCCGCAGGTAATAGGACGTATCCACATCGCGCAGCAGAGGCAGCTTTTTCCCGCCCGCGCGGCTCCAGGCCTCCAGCTCGGGGATTTCATCGGTCAGCATATACTGGTGGCTCATCACCATCATCGGCACGCGGCGGCCGCCATAGGGGCGGAACCATTCACCGACCCGCTGGGCGTAATATCCGGCGGCATTGACCACGAATTCACAGCGGATTTCACCCTTTTCGGTCTCGACCACCCACTCGTCACCCTCGCGCCGCACACCTGTTGCCGGGGTAAACCGCAATATCCGCGCGCCCATGTCCCGCGCGCCCTTGGCCAGCGCCTGTGTCATCTGCGCCGGATCAATATCGCCGTCATAAGGGTCATACAGCGCACCCTGCAGATCGTGTGTTTCAAGGAACGGGTAACGCGGCCTGATCTCGTCCACGCCCAGCATCTGGATATCCATCCCCTGATAGCGCCCCATGCCGCAGGCGCGGGCAAATTCCTGCATCCGTTCCCTGCTGTGGGCCAGCCGGACCGAACCGGTGACATGATAATTCATCGGGTAATCAACCGCCTGCCCCAACCCGCGGTACAGTTCGGTCGAATAGCGCTGCATGTTCATCAGTGACCAGCTGGTGGAAAAGGTCGGAACATTACCCGCCGCATGCCATGTGCTGCCCGCCGTCAACTCGTTCTTTTCCAGCAGAACACAATCGCTCCAGCCCGCCTTGGCCAGATGATACAGGGACGAGGTGCCAACCGCCCCGCCGCCAATGATGACAACCCGTGCTGTTGTGGGAAAATCACTCATGACCCGCTCCTCTTACTGGTGCTGTGGCAGATCATCCGGAATCTCGTAATAATCCCCCTTGTCCGCCACAAAGATATGTCTTTCCAAGGAGATACCTGTCGGCCCGTCCAGCGATCCAAGGCTGAACTCGATCGTGTCCTCATCGTTCTTTTTCCAGAAGAGGAATGCACCGCATGTGCCGCAAAAACCGCGCTTGGCCACATCCGAGGACGCATACCATTTCAGCCCTTCATCCTGCGTGATTTTCAGCGCCTCGTCCGGCACATAGGCCGAGGCCCAGACATGGCCCGATTGCTTGCGACACTGGCTGCAATGGCACACCGAGGGGTCTTGCGGCTCGCCGGTCACCTCATACTGGACAGCGCCGCACAGGCATGATCCTTTCCGCATTATCCTCTCCCGATTTGTGGGGCGCTGGCGCTTCCCAGAACCACCCCGTAGATGATAAATGCCAACCCCATGAGGCGGCGAAACCAGCGATTGAAAACAGCCCCGATGGCCACCCGGCCAAGCGAAGCCCCCAAAGCGCAATAGCCTGTGTAACTGATGGTGGTGATGGTCAGTGCCGTGGGCATGATCACCTGCATCTGCTGCCAGATCGGCACATCCGGCTGCACGAACTGGCTGAAGGCTGCCAGATACCCGGCCACGCTCTTGGCGTTGATCGTGGCAATGGCCAATGCTTTCGAATAAACATGCCGACCAGAGACCGGAGCCGCAGCCACTGGCCGGCCCGCGTTGATCCAGCCCCGCAGCCCCAGAAAAACCAGGAAAGCCGCGCCCGCCAGCTTGACCCAGAAAAAGGCCACCGGTGAGGCAATGATCAGCGCTGTCACCCCCAATGCCGACAACACCAGAAACAGGGTTGCCTGTGTCAATATCCCCAACACCCCCCACAAGGCCGACCGGAACCCCAGTGCCATGCCGTTACTGATGCAGTTCACGGCGTTCGGCCCCGGTGTCGTGACAAACACGACCCAGAATAGTGCAAAGACGCTCCATGCCTGAAATGACATTCCAGTTCCTCAGTAAACCGGCGGGGCGATCACCCAGATCGCCACCGCCGGGTTGTCATAGGGGTTGGCCCAGCGATGTTTCTCGCCACGGATGCGGAAACTGTCGCCGGGGTGAATGGTGAATTTGCGCCCTGCGATCCACAGGTCCAGTTTGCCCGAAATCAGATAGCCCACTTCCTGGGTCGGGCGCATTACAAATTCGGCAATCTCGGAATGCGGCAGAAAGGTCGAATGCACCACCTCGAAATCATCGGTCAGATCGGGCGACAGCAGTTCCTCGACCAACCCGGCCTCGCGGCTGCCAATCGTGCGCCGCGCCCCTTTGCGCACCACATGGCCCTCTTCCTCGGCCGGGGCGGGCTTGCGGGCAAACAGCATGGAGACCGGAACACCCAGAACATCCGCCAGTTGACGCAAGTCCGTGACCGACGGCACCGACAGATCGCGCTCGACCTGACTAAGCCAGCCGACCGAACAGGCCAGACGCGCCGCCACCTCCGCCAGTGTCAGGCCGCGCGCTTTCCGAATGGCCCGTATATCGGCCCCCAGGGTTTTGGATTGTGTCAGATCGGATTGCTGCATAGCGCACGGTTGCCTTTCGTGAAAAATTTCATCGTTTTTTCATGCTGCCCGGGTTTCATGAAAATTCCAAGCGATTTTTCACGCCGAGGCGTAATCCTGTGGCTTGACCCGTTTCGCAACCCCGTCATTGTGACAGAGACGAAAGGGGCGACTGCATGCCGGAACACAAGATCGAAATTCATGTCCGTTCGGCGCTGGCACAAATTCGGCCCCGCGATTGGGATCTCTGCGCCTGCCCCGAGACATCAGACGGCGGCCGGCCGCTTGATCCGTTCACCACCCACCGTTTTCTGAATGCTCTGGAAGAGAGCGGCTCGGTCGGCACCGGCACCGGCTGGCACCCCTATCACCTGCAGGCCATGCAGGGCGCAACAACCCTCGCGGTGGCACCGATGTATGCCAAGGACCATTCTCAGGGCGAATATATCTTTGACCACCACTGGGCCGAGGCCTATGCCCGCGCCGGCGGCACCTATTACCCGAAACTGCAAATCGCCGTACCCTTTACCCCGGCCACCGGGCGGCGGTTTCTGGTTCACCCGGACCACATGAAAACCGGTCAGGCGGCACTTGTGCAAGGCGCCGTGCAACTGGCCGCAGAAAATGATCTTTCCTCGCTGCATATCACCTTTTGCACCAACGACGAGGCCGAGGCCGGGCGGCAAATGGGGCTGTTGCACCGCACCAGCCAGCAATTTCACTGGCACAACGCAGATTACGCCGATTTTGACGCCTTCCTTGCCACGCTGTCCTCGCGCAAGCGCAAGGCCATCCGCAAAGAGCGGCGCGTGGCGCAGGCCTTTGGCGGCACGATCCACATGCTGACCGGAGAGATGATCGAGCCGGCGCATTGGGCCGCCTTCTGGCGTTTTTATCAGGACACCGGCGCGCGCAAATGGGGCCGGCCCTATCTGACGCGCGCTTTCTTTGACATCCTGCAACGCGACATGCGCGATGACATCCTGCTGGTCATGGCGCAGAGAGACGGGCGTTGGGTGGCGGGGGCGCTGAACTTCATCGGTCGTGAAACGCTTTATGGCCGGTACTGGGGGGCCATTGAAACCCATCCGCATTTGCACTTTGAGCTGTGTTACTACCGCGCCCTGGATTACGCCATCGAACAGGGCCTTGCGACGGTTGAGGCCGGCGCGCAGGGTGAACACAAGCTGTCGCGCGGCTACCTGCCCGTCACGACCCATTCCCTGCACTGGATTGCCGATCCGCAGTTTCGCAATGCCATTGCGCAGTATCTGGAGGCCGAACGCGAAGCCGTGAACGAGGAAGTCGAAATTCTGACATCCTACGGCCCCTTCAAGCGCGGATAGTGCCGGCCGCACTCATACTTCGCGCAGAAATTCCTGCATCGCCTTTATGACGGCCTTGGGGTGCGTATAGGCCATGGAATGCGGGGCATTTGCTATCTCGGACTGGCGGGCTTTGCGGTTCAGTTCCGCCAGCCGCCCCATACCGTCCAGCCCGATCACGTTGTCATCCTCACCCCATATCGCCAGCACCGGAATATCCGTTTTGGCAATTTTTCTGTGCTGATCGGCCGTATCGGTTCTCAGGATGTTGCGCATGCTCGACAGAACCGCCGGCAAAAACCCCCGATAGCGGGTTTCTTTTGCCTGCTTCTTGTAAATATCAAGAACCTCGGAGGGCGTCTCGGATTCAGCCACAATACCTTTGCGGATCAGCCAGCCGCCCATGACACGCGCCAGCCAGCCGCCCAAAACCGGCACTTTGCGCATGAATTCGGCCACGCGGCTGGGGCGATAGGATAACCCGGTCGGGGCCAACAGGACCAGACGGTCCAGCATATCCGGGTGCTGTGCCGCATAGCAGGTGGCAATGGTGCCGCCCATGGAATAGCCCAGCAGTATGATGCCGCCATCGATTTCCTGATCATGCAGCAAATCCTCAAGCTGCATCAGAAAAAACAGGCAATCCTGCCGGCCTGCCGGGCGGTCAGAATATCCGCGACCATACAGATCATAGGTCAGCACCCGAAACCCCATCGTGGTAAAAGGCCGGATCAGCGCATCCCAGACATAACTGGGTGTTGTCAGACCATGCACGCAAACCATGACCGGGCCGTTTTTTGGCCCGTGCCACTGGTAATGTGTCTTTCCCTGCGTAAGCTGGGCAAACTTTCCCGGTGCCTCGCGACGCGCGGCGTCATTCATCGGCTTTCTGAGAAAATATAATACGAGCGGCAACCCCGCCAGAACCACGAGAACAGCAACAACACCCCAAATCATACTCTTTATCCCTCCCGGATCACGGGGAACCAATCCGCGCGCAACCGCTCACCCGTTTTCATTCCATGCCCCGGAAACGGGGGCGATGTACGCCCGGGCCGCTCCACATATCTGGTATCATCCCCCAGCCAGCGCAGGCTGAGCGCCCGGCGCCGGTTGGGCGAGGCATTGCCGCGCGCGCCATGTACCGTGCGATAATCGAACAGGACAACATCGCCGGGCTGCATCGGCCATTCCAGCACCTGCGCCTCCCCCGGATCCGCATCCGGGTCAGGCACCGGCGTCCAATCATCTCCGCTCTCATAAAAGTCACTGTCATCCGCCCAACTGACAGGGCGCACCATTTGCGGCCACAGGTGCGATCCGGCAATGAAACGCAGGCTTGCTTTCTCTACCGGATCGAGTGGTATCCACAAGCTGACAGTCTGGCTGCCGGTTACAAAATAATAGGGCGCATCCTGATGCCAGGGGGTGGGTTTGGGCGTGCCTGGCTCCTTGACCAGCACGTGATCGTGAAAGAACTGCACCCGGTGGCTCTGCATGACACATGCCGCCAGCTCGGCCGCGGGGCTTTCACGCACCACGCGCTCAAATTCGGGGATACGCTGCCAGTTGCAATAGTCATCAAAGAACCGGCCTTCGGCCACGGCGTTTTCGCTGGCGTATTCTCCGGGGTCGGCCATGTTGCGCGCAACACCGGCACGCATCACCTCAACCCAGTCAGACATGACACCACGCAGCATCACCACGCCGTCACGCTGGAAATCCGCTATCTGGTCTGGCCGGATCATTGCTTTCTCCATTGGTCCAGAACATAGCGGCTGGTCATCAGATCAAGATGCGCGCCGCCACCGTTCTTGAACAGGGTGATGTCGGTATCATCCTGCCGGCCAAACCGTCCGGCGGGCAGGTCGTAAAAATCCGCCACAACATCGGTGTGGCTGATCACCCCCTCGGCCAGCGGTGTTTTCAACTCGCCAATGTGATCCAGCACCGTATCGCGGCAATCGACAAAAATTCGCGCCCGCCGCAGCGCTTCATCATCGGCTTCGCGCATATCCGGCCGATAGGCCCCGATCAGGTCGAGATGCTGCCCCGGATGCAGCCATTCACCATGGATCAGCGGGCTGGTCGCCATGGTGGCCACGCTGACAATATCCGCCCCGCGCACCGCCCATTCAAGATCATGCAAGACCTCGACATGCGGATAAGTTTCGGCCAGATCTGTGGCGCGCGCCGGGTTGCGGTTCCAGATTTGCAGATGCGCGTCGGGAAACCCCGCACCATAAGCCTCGATCAGCGAGCGCGCCACTGTTCCGGCGCCAACGATCAGTATGTTGCGGCTGTCACTGCGCGCCAGTTTCAGCGCCGCCAGCAGGCTGTCACCTGCCGTTTTCCATTTGGTCACCAGATGAAAATCAATCAATGCCTCCAGCACACCTTTGTCGTCGGAAAACAGGTTCACCGTACCGTTGACCATAGGTGCATCACGCTCGGGATTATCCGGGAAAACCGTTGCCGCCTTGACCAGCAATCCCATTCCGTCAATCCAGGCGGATCGGGTCAGCAATGTATCCGGATCGCGGTACAGAAACGTATCGCCGATCTCGGCTTTTGGCAGGCGATGCCCGGCTTCCAGCGCCTTTGTCAGCGCAAGCCAGTCCAGCAGCCGGTTGGCTTTCTCGAAACGGATGATGTCAAAGCTCATACAGCCGCCTCCTCAGCCGTGAGGACCCCATGTGAAACCAGTGCCTGCGCCCAGCCCTCTGGCCCTTCAAACACATGCCCGTTCCAGCCGCGCGCCACAGCCGCCTCGATATTTTCCGGCCGATCATCGGTAAAAAGCAGCGTGCCCGGCGCCAAGCCGCTATCTGCCTCAACCGCCGCATAGATTTGCGGATCCGGTTTCATTATCCGCATATGGGCCGAGACATAGCGGCGGTCAAATTCGGTCAGGAAACTGAAATGCCTGTCTGCAAGTTCAAGCGTTTCCGCCCCGAAATTTGTCAGGGCAAAGACCGGCATGCCCTTGGCCCGCAACACCCGCAACAGCGCAATGGATTGCGGGATTTCGCCGGTTATGAACTCGATCCAGTTATCCTGCCACATGCGGATTTCCGCCCGGAACTCCGGGTGCTGCGTCACAAGATCATCCAGCATTTCCGGCAGCGATTCACCCTTGTCGGCACGATCGTTCATGCCATACAGATCCACCGCATCAAACAGGGCGCGGCGGCGCTGTTCGCCAATGGTTCTGTCGTAAAACCTTTCCGGCTCCCAGGTGATCAGCACATTGCCGATGTCAAATAGAACCGCCTTTATATCGCTCATTCTGCCTTTTCCCTGCTCGCAGCTGTCAGTTCCCGCTCCAGCGCTGAAAGAAAACGCGACCGGTCGGCTTTTGTAAAGGCCTTGCCGCCGCCCTGCCGGAACGGGTCTGCGGCGCGCAGATCGGTCATCAGATCGCGCATGGCCAGTTGATTGCCGATATTCGCCGGCGTGAAAACCTCTCCGTTGTGGCGCAGTACCCGCGCGCCGTTGGCAATGCATTTTGCCGCCAGCGGGATGTCTCCGGTCACCACGACATCACCCCTGGTGGCCCGGTCTGCGATCCACATATCGGCCACATCCGGGCCATCGGCAACAAAAACCATCTCGACAAGCGGGTTGGCAGAAGGGCGCAGCCCGCCATTTGACACCAGATACATTTTCAGCTTGTGCCGGGTCGCCACGCGTTCGGCCTCGGCTTTCACCGGGCAGGCGTCGGCATCAATATACAGCGCGCACATGTATCCCTCCTACAGGTTGCCAATCAGGGCAACGGCCAGGGAAACCGTGACAATGCTGGCCACGGTCGATACCAGAATAGCCGCGGAAACCCGGTGCGGCGCCACACCATAATGCTGCGCCAGCATGAACACGTTTCCCGCCACGGGCAGGGACGCCGCCGCGATCATCACGCCGGCTGAATAGCGGTCCACCTGAAAGACCATCAGCGAGGTCACAGCCACCGCCAGCGGATGCAGAAAGAGCTTGCAAAACGATAGCCACCCGGCAATCACCAGCCGTTCCGCCGATTTTGCCGCCAGCGAGGCACCGATCACAAACAGCGCACCGGGCGTGGCCGCACCGCTCAGCAGTTCCAGAAATTCCCGCATCGGTGCAGGTGTCGGCAAATGCAGCGCCGACCAGCCCAGCCCCAGTACAATGGAAACGATCATCGGGTTCTTGATCAGCCCCAGCGCCACGGTCCTGAACACCGCAGGCGACAGGCGCCCGTCCCGGCTGCCGGTGATCAGTATGACAACAAGGCTGCCGAATACGATCAGGTCGGTGGACAGCACCAGCATGTTCGGCCCCACCGCCTCGGGACCCAACAGCAGAACCAGCATGGGCAAGCCGAGGAATCCGACATTGCCGGTCACGGCGCATTGCGCCTCGATTGCCGCCTCGGCCACGCTGAGGCGACGCAACATCGCCACCCCGGTTGCCAACAGATAGACCGTTGCGGTTCCCGACAGATAGGCCAGAACGAACGACCAGTTGAACACCTCGGAAAGCGAAAGATTGGCGGCAAAGCGAAACAGCATTGCCGACAGGGCAAAGTAGAAAACGAACCTGGTCAGCCAGGCTGTTGCCTCGGCCGTGAAAAACCGCGTGCGTCCGGCGATGTAACCCAGTCCGATCAGGGCAAAGAATGGCAGTGTTTTCAGGAATATCGCCAGCATGAAACGCGCTTAGCATGACCAGCGTGCCGGCGCTAGCCCGCGCCGATCAGTACCCCTGTGGCAAACACCAGCGCCCCTCCCAGAACAACCTGGAATGCCGCCCGCAGGAATGGTGTTTCCATATATTTGTTCTGGATCCAGGCAATGACCCAGAGCTCCACGAAAACCACAATCATGGCAATGGTCGTTGCGGTCCAGAAATCGGTGATCAGATAAGGCAGCGCATGGCCCAGCCCGCCAAGGGTCGTCATCACCCCCGAGGCAATGCCACGTTTCAGGGGCGAGCCGCGCCCGGACAGTTCTCCGTCATCCGAGGCCGCCTCGGTAAAGCCCATGGAAATGCCGGCGCCGATAGAGGCCGCCAGCCCGACCAGAAATGTCGTCCAGGTATTCTGGGTCGCAAAAGCGGTGGCAAAGATCGGCGCCAGTGTCGAAACCGACCCATCCATCAACCCGGCCAGACCGGGCTGCACCCAGGTCAGAACAAACTGCCGGTGGGCGATGCGCTCCTCGGTTTCCTTGATCTCCCCACTCAGGTGTTTCTGCTCCAGTTCGGTGGCCGTCTTGACGTGTCCGGCTTCGGCTGCGGCCAGATCACCCAGCAGCTTGCGTGTTGCGGCATCGGTCGTTCGGGCTGCCGCCTTGAGGTAGAATGCCTCGGCATCCCGCTCCATCAATGCCGCCTCTTCGCGAATCCGCTCCAGCCCCAGATTTTCCACCAGCCAGATCGGCCGGCGGGCATAAAACCCGGCCACATGTTCCCGCCGGACCAGCGGAATGACATCGCCGAAACGCGATTTGTAAAGCTCGATCAACTGGCGCCGGTGTTCGTCCTCTTCCTTGGCCATGTCGTCAAAAACCGCAGCCGATGCCGGGTACTTTTCGCGTAACATCTGGGCATAGGTTCGGTAAATGCGCGCATCATCTTCCTCGGAGGAAATGGCCAGCGCCAGAACCTCCTTTTCATTCAGGTCGGAAAACCGCCGACGGGTGCCAACACCAGGGATCATTTCGGGCCTCATTTATTAGAACTATTCTAAAAATAGCGGACCTGCAAAAAGAGGCAACCCAAAAAAGTGAACTGCATAGTTCAAAACCCTCTTGCAAACTAAACGGTTCGGTTTATATTGCGGCTGAACAGATTGGTACAGAAAAGGAATCGGAAAAATGACCCACTCACGGACAATACTTCTGGCCCTAGTCATGGCCACGTTTGCAGCCCCTGCCATGGCGGGTGGTTTTACCTTTGATCTGCCACGGCTGATGTTCCCGGAACCATCGGCGCCAACCGTTGGTCAGGCCTGCACGGATCTGGGCACAAATCCGGGCTGCGATGACACATGACAGCCCGGCTGCCGCAAAGGCCCGGGCGGTTTTCTCCCCCCGTCCGGGCCTTCTTTCTTGCTCAAAGTGAACCGAAGGGTTTATAGTTTCCCCAAGGGGAGACCTAGATGACAACATCTGATGAGCAGATCAGAAAAGGCCGGAAATTCGACCAGGTGCTTGAAGGCGCCCGGACGGTTTTCATGAGGGAAGGGTTTGAAGGCGCCAGCGTCGATGACATCGCCAAAACCGCCGGTGTCTCCAAGGCCACGCTCTACAGCTATTTCCCTGACAAGCGCCTCTTGTTTGCCGAAGTCGCCCGAACCGAATGCATCCGCCAGGCGGACAGCGCGTTGGAATTGCTGGAATCCCATGCCGCCCCGGCCGAGGTTCTTTACGAGGCCGGAAAGCGGATTATCGCCTTTTTTACCTCGGATTTCGGCCTGAGCATGTATCGCATGTGCGTGGCCGAATCCGGCCGTTTCCCTGATCTTGGCGCCCGGTTTTATGCCTCGGGCCCGCAATTGGTGCGCGAACGTCTGGTCGCTTATTTCGAGAAAGCCGTTGCATCAGGCCAGCTTGATATCACCGACCTGGATCTTGCCGCCGACCAGTTCGCGGAGCTGTGCAAGGCGGCGTTTTTTCCCCAGTTCATGTGCGGCGTTCAGACCGAGTTTTCCAAGGAAGAGATCGAGCGCGTCTTGAACGGCGCCGTTGAAATGTTCCTGGCGCGATACGGCACAGAACAATAGTTTCACCTGCTTTCTGCCTTCTCTCCTGCCCTTGCAGACGTTCCAGAACCCATCCTGACATGAAACAGGTTCCGCCTCTGTCATCTTTTTCCATGCTGGAATGCTTGCTGTTACACACCGACTGAGCCGATCCACAGCGGGGCGCGCTCGCCAGAGGGTTCTGCCAGGGCGCATTTGCCTGAGCCACACAAAACCATGCTATAGTCGCTTGGACAGACCTGTGCCAACTTTTCCAGTCGGAGCCCGAAATGCGTTATGCTCTCATTCTTTCCCTGACCCTCGCCGCATGTGAAATCGCTGCGCCCCAGCCAAAGCCCGGCGCGAACGCGGACAGTTGCGGCGCCAAAGACATGCAGTATCTGGTCGGACAATCGGCCGATGTTCTGGCGGCCATGACATTTCCTGCATCCAGACCGATGCGGATCATCCGGCCGGGCACGGCAGTCACGATGGATTACAGCCCCGAGCGCCTGAACATGGACATCGACAAAAAGAACCGGATTGCCCGTATCTGGTGTGGCTAAAGCCCCTTAACGCCACCCAGAACAAGATCGGTGACCAGATCCGCGTATTCCTCGCGGCTGACCCCCTTGCCGGGGCGGTGCCACATATAAAACCAGTTCAGCATACCGTAGACGGCCATGGTCAGCGCCCGCAGTTGCTCGGGGGTTTCCTGCAATGCAGGTGATGCCTGCAACAGCGCTTTGTCCATTGCCTTGACCAGGCGGCGTTGCAGCGCCAGCAATGGTGCACGCTTGTCCGCCGGCAAGGTGCCCAGAGCATCCGCCTGCAGCTTATGCTCGGCATCCGCGGCGCGATAGGCCATCAGAATGGCCCGAATCATCCGGCGCAGATAATCCGGCCCCTGGCCGACCTTTTCGACTGTTGCCATCAACGCCGAAAGATGCGCCTGCAAAATATCGAACAGCAAATCTTCCTTGCTGTCATAGTAGTGGTAGATCAATGCTTTGGAGACACCGCAATGCTTTGCTGCACCGGTCATCGACGCCCGGTCATAGCCGTGTGCCGCAAAATAGGCGGCCGCCCCCTTGCGGATTGCCGCGCGTTTCTCCGCGTGATCCCGTGCAATACCCCGCGCCACAGTGGTCAGGCCTTCGGCCGGTTGTCGATCGTGCGCACCGCCTTGCCCTGGCTGCGGGCCACCCCGCCGATTTCGGCCAGCGTGACCCGCGTGGACACCCCGACGTTGCGTTTGATCTTTTTCTGCAATTCGGTGCAGGCGGCATCAGGATCGCTGGCCCCTTCGGCGGCTTCGACATGGACAATCATCTGGTCCATCCGCCCCTCGCGCACCAGTTCGATCTGGAAATGCGGCGACAGGGCGGTGACGGTCATCAACTGTTCCTCGATCTGGGTCGGGAAAATGTTCACCCCGCGCAGGATGATCATGTCGTCGGTGCGCCCGGTGATCTTCTCCATCCGCCGCATGGACCGCGCGGTGCCGGGCAGCAGGCGGGTCAGATCGCGGGTGCGGTAGCGGATGATCGGAAAACCCTCTTTGGTCAATGACGTGAACACCAGTTCGCCCAGTTCGCCATCCGCGACCACTTCGCCGGTGTCGGGGTTGATGATCTCGGGGTAGAAATGATCTTCCCAGATGTGCAGCCCGTCCTTGGTTTCCACACATTCATTGGCCACGCCCGGCCCCATCACCTCGGACAGCCCGTAGATATCGACCGCGTGCATATCAAACGCCTGTTCGATTTCCTCGCGCATGGAATTGGTCCATGGTTCGGCTCCGAAGATGCCGACATCCAGCGGGCTTTCGCGCGGGTCGCGGCCCTGACGGTTGTATTCGTCCAGAATGGACAGCATGTAAGACGGAGTAACCATGATGGTTGAGGCGCCGAAATCCTCGATCAGTTTTACCTGCCGTTCGGTCATGCCGCCGGACACAGGCACCACGGTGCAGCCCAGTTTCTCGGCGCCGTAATGTGCGCCCAGCCCGCCGGTGAACAGCCCGTAACCATAGGCCACATGCACCACGTCACCGGGCCGCGTGCCGCTGGCCCGAAGCGAGCGGGCAACGACGGTTGCCCATGTGTCGATATCACGTTTGGTATAGCCAACAACGGTCGGCTGGCCGGTGGTGCCGCTTGAGGCATGCAGGCGGTTGATCTGTTCACGCGGCACGGCAAACATGCCGAAGGGGTAATTGTCGCGCAGATCCTGTTTCAGGGTAAACGGGAATTTCGCCAGATCGGACAGGGTTTTCAGATCATCCGGATGCACACCGGCATCATCGAATGATTTGCGGTAGAACGGCACATTGTCATAGGCATGACGAAGCGACCACTTCATCCGCTCCAGTTGCAACGCAGCGATTTCATCGCGCGAGGCGATCTCGATCGGCTCCAGATCTTCGCGCCGTGGTGTCAAATCCTTCATCTGTTCGCTCCCTGTTTCTCAGACCCGTTCCATGATCAGCGATATACCCTGACCCACCCCGATGCACATGGTGCACAGGGCGCGGTTCACAGAGCGGTTTTGCAGCTCGATCGCCGCCGTCAGCGCCAGCCGCGCGCCGGACATGCCCAGCGGATGGCCCAGCGCAATCGCGCCGCCGTTCGGGTTCACATGATCGGCATCATCCGGCAGGCCAAGGCGGCGCAAAACCGCCAGCCCCTGCGCGGCAAAGGCTTCGTTCAGCTCGATCAGGTCAATATCGTTGATCGACAGGCCCAGCCGCGCCAGCAGTTTTTCACTGGCCGGTGCGGGGCCGATGCCCATGATGCGCGGCTCCACCCCGGCCGTGGCCATGCCGATGATCCGCGCCTTGGGGGTCAACCCGTATTTCGCGATGGCCGCTTCCGAGGCAATGATCATCGCACAAGCGCCGTCATTCACCCCCGAGGCATTGCCTGCCGTCACACTGCCACCCTCGCGAAACGGGGTGCGCAGGCTGGCCAGTTTTTCCAGCGTGGTGGCGCGGGGGTGTTCGTCGGTATCCACCACCACATCATCGCCGCGCCGCTGCGGGATCGTCACCGGCGCGATTTCCTGCGCCAGACGGCCCGAGGCAATCGCCGCCGCCGCCCGTTCCTGCGAGCGCAGGGCAAAGGCATCCTGATCGGTGCGCGAGACATTGAATTCCTCGGCCACGTTTTCCGCCGTTTCCGGCATGGAATCGGTGCCGTATTGCGCCGCCAATGCCTTGTTCACGAACCGCCAGCCGATGGTGGTGTCGTAAATCTCGGCCCGTCGTGAAAAGGCGGCGTCGGGTTTGGGTTGCACCAAGGGTGCGCGGCTCATGCTTTCCACACCGCCC
This sequence comes from Marinosulfonomonas sp., assembly GCA_026984915.1. GTDB lineage: Bacteria > Pseudomonadota > Alphaproteobacteria > Rhodobacterales > Rhodobacteraceae > WFVA01. The sequence goes on from JALSRG010000078.1 coordinate 17,863, forward strand.
GCGATCACCAGTTCGGCCTCGCCGCATTTCACCGCCCGCGCGGCCATTCCGACCGCATCCAGCCCCGAACCGCACAGCCGGTTCACCGTTACCGCCGGCACGTCCACCGGCAGCCCCGCCAGCAGCACAGACATGCGCGCCACATTGCGGTTATCCTCGCCGGCCTGATTGGCGCAACCGGCGATCACCTCGTCAATCGCCATATCCTTGCCCGCCGTGATGTGGCGCATCACATGCGCCAGCATATCGTCGGGCCGCACCGATGACAGCGCCCCGCCGTAGCGGCCAATCGGGGTGCGGATGCCTTCGCAAATATAGGCTTGGTTCATGTCGTCTCCTCGAAATGCCAGCCTTTGATCTGGCGTGATCCGCCGCGAAATTCTGCCACCACACGCCCGTCGGGGGCAGTGACCGATACGTCATAAATACCCGACCGCCCGCGTAAGGCCACTTCGCGCGCCGTCGCGGTCAGGCGTTCGCCCAACTGGCCGGGGGACAGGTAGGTGATGGAATTCTGTTGCGCCACCACCTGCCGGTTATAGCTGTTGCAGGCAAAGGCAAAGGCGCTGTCGGCCAGCGCATAGATGATGCCGCCGTGGCACATCCCGTGGCCGTTCAGATGCTCTGGTGCAATTTCAAACGACATCACGGCTTCCCCCGGTGCCACATGATCCAGCGATAGCCCCATCCATTTTGAGGCCGCGTCCCCCGCCCACATCGCGGCGGCGCTGCGTTCGGCACGTTCCTGTGGCGTCATTTTTGCCCTCCTGTCACAAGTAGCTTGCACAAACCCGACCGGCTGGTCAATAGTAATACGGGCAACAGAATCTCAGAGGGACACATCATGCTCGAACCACACAGCTATGCCTGCGGCCAATGGATTGGGCCGGGGCAGGATGCGGCAAGGCTGAAAAACCCGGTCACCGGGCTGGAGATGGCGCGCGCCGGCGGGGCCACCCTCGATTTCCAGGCTATGCTGGACTGGGGCCGAAACACTGGTGGCCCGGCCTTGCGGGCCATGACATTTCATGACCGCGCCAGGATGCTCAAGGCGCTGGCAACCCATATCGACAGCCGCAAAGAGGAACTCTATGCCCTGAACCCGCTGACCGGTGCCACCCGCAAGGACGGCTGGATCGACATCGACGGCGGTATCGGCACCATGTTCGTCTTTGCCTCCAAAGGGCGGCGCGAAATGCCCGATGGCCATGTCTATCTGGATGGCGAGGTAGAACAACTGTCGCGCAAGGGCACCTTTCTGGGCCAGCATATTGCTGTGCCGTTGCAGGGTGTTGCCGTGCATATCAATGCCTTCAATTTCCCCGTCTGGGGGATGCTTGAGAAACTGGCCCCCGCCCTGCTGGCCGGTGTACCCTGCATCGTCAAACCCGCAACCCAAACCAGTTTCCTGACCGAGGCCTGCGTGCGCATCATGATGGACAGCGGCTTGCTGCCCGAGGGGGCCTTGCAGCTGATCGTCGGGCGCACCGGTGATCTGTTGTCGCGGCTTGGCCCGCAGGATGTGGTCAGCTTTACCGGCTCGGCCCGCACCGCGCTGGCACTGCGCTCCATGCCCAATATCCTGGCAAACTCGGTGCGTTTTGTGGCGGAACAGGACAGTCTGAACGCCTCTGTCCTTGGCCCGGATGCGGCGCCCGACACGCCCGAGTTTGACCTGTTCGTCAAAGAGGCCGTCACTGAGATGACAACAAAAGCCGGTCAGAAATGCACCGCCATCCGCCGGATGATTGTGCCCGACACGCTGGTTTCGCCGGTGCTTGACGCGCTGACCGCCCGGCTGGAAAAAACCACCATCGGCAACCCCGAGACCGAGGGGGTGCGCATGGGAGCACTGGTTTCAGCCGATCAGAAATCCGACGTTCTGGCACAGGCGGCGCGCATCGGCAACGATGCCCAAAGGGTGTTTGGCGATCCGGATCATTTTGCCGTGCAAGGGGCCGATCCGGCGCAGGGTTTTCTGCCGCCCATGTTGTATCACTGCAACGATCCCGCCGCCGCGCGCGCCGTGCACGAGGTCGAGGCTTTCGGCCCGGTATCCACCCTGATGCCATACACCACCATTGCCCAGGCCGCAGAACTGGCCAACCTGGGGCAGGGAAGCCTCGTGGCCTCTCTGATCACCAATGACCCCGAGGTCGCGCGCGCAATCACCCTTGAATCCGCCGCATGGCACGGGCGCATCTATATCAACAACCGCACGTCACAGGCCGAATCCACCGGCCACGGCTCCCCCTTGCCGCACATGACCCATGGCGGGCCGGGCCGCGCCGGCGGCGGCGAAGAACTGGGCGGCATTCGTGGCGTGCTGCACTATATGCAACGCACCGCGGTTCAAGGCAGCCCGGAAATGCTCAGCGCCATTACCCGTCAGTGGATACCCGGCGCACCGGAACGCAAAGGCCCCGGTCACCCGTTTCAACGCAGCTTCAACGAAATAGAGATCGGTGAGACAATCCATACCGGCAGCCGGGTCGTGACGCTTGAGGATATCGAGCATTTTGCCGAATTCACCGGCGATACCTTCTATGCCCACATGGATGAAGACGCGGCCAAGGCCAACCCGTTCTTTCCGGGCCGGGTTGCGCATGGCTATCTGCTGTTGTCCTTTGCCGCCGGTCTGTTCGTGCAGCCCGATCCGGGGCCGGTGCTGGCCAATACCGGCCTGAACGCGCTGTCGTTCCAAAAACCGGTCAGCCCCGGCGACAGTATCCGGGTGCGCCTGACCGCCAAGCGCAAAACCCGGCGCACCGATGAATACGGCGAAGTCCGCTGGAACGCGACATTGTATAATCAACACGATGAACAGGTTGCCGAATATGAACTTTTGACCATGGTGGCCTATTCCCGTTAAACCGGGGGCATGGATCCAATCAGCCCCCTTGTTCTCGCGCTGCACAATCAGGGCCGGCCCCGTGTCTGGTCGCTGGTCATCACCATTTTCGGCGATGCCGTTCAGCACCGTGGTGGACGGATCGCAACCTTGCGGATGCAAAAACTGCTGGGGCGCATCGGTATCGAACCCGGCGCCATGCGCACGGCATTATCGCGGCTGGCGGGCGATGGCTGGGTGGTCCGTGACCGCGCGGGCCGCAATACCTATTACCAGCTCAGCCCCCTGGGCAAGGCCGAGTTCCAGCCCGCCGCGCAACAGGTCTATGCCCCGCCGCGCCGCAATGACAATCACGCCTGGACCCTTGCGATTGGCGATACCAGACCCGCGGGCGCAATTCGGGTTGGCACCAATGCCTATCTGTTGCGCAAGGACAGTGGTCAATCCCTGCCGGACCACCTGTGCCTTACCGGCACGCTTGACAGTTTTCCGCCGAAATTTGCCGCGCGCGCCATAGCGGCCGATCATCATGCGGCGCTTCTTGCCCTGCATGACGATATCGACAACCTGAACGCGCCGGGCCTGTCGCCGCTTGATGCCATGGCCGCGCGCATTCTGCTGATCCACCGGTGGCGGCGCATCGTTCTGCGGTTTCCCGAAATTCCCCGGCAACTGCTGCCCGAGAGCCTGCCACCCTGTGATATTCGCGCCCGTGTCGCCGGGGCCTATGCGGATCTGCTGCCCGCCTCGGAACAGTGGCTTGATCAGTCCGGCCCTGACATGCAACCGATGCCCGCCCCTGATCCGGCGTTCCATCGGCGTTTTCAGCCCTGAAAAACGGCACCCCCACCAAAAAGGCAGGGGTGCGTCTTGTAAACAGTCCCCGGTGCCGCGATTTGGGTGGGGGCTGTTAATCCGCCGCACCGGGGTTAGCGTCTCTCGCTACAAGACCTGATATCGTCAATGAACCGGGCGGCAACAGGGCCGGTCAAAGTAATTTCATGGGCCATTTTGGGGCAATTCTGGGACAGGCTTGCATTTACGGCCAATGCAGCGCAGCATTTATCCATGAGATCTCAACAACCGACGCCCTTGCCACGACAATCCGCAATACCCCGCCAGGTGGTTTTTGACCGGCATGAACTGTCGGTCATCCTGTCTCTGTACGGCCAGATGGTCGCGGCGGGAGAGTGGCGCGACTACGGCATTTCCTTTTTGCGCGATCTTGCGGTTTTTGCCGTGTTTCGCCGCACAGCCGAACACCCGCTTTACCGAATTGAAAAGCGCCCGAAACTGCGCCAGAGGCAGGGCCAGTATTCTGTCGTTGCCATGGACGGGCAGATTCTGAAACGTGGTCACGATCTGAAAACCGTGCTGCGGGTGCTGGAAAGGAAACTGATCCGCCCGGTTTCCTGACGGTTGATGTTTTAGCCCGGCAGGCGTTTGCGTCTGGTCACAGGGCCGAATCCCTGGGTTTCGATACGTCTGACGGCCGCTTCCATTGGCTCTCGGACAACGGCCATATGGTGGGCATTGGCGTGAATGATCGTGTCCGCATCGACCATCATCGCCACATGTCCCTTCCAGAACAGCAGATCGCCGCGGCGCAGTTGCACATTGTCGCCGATTGCCTGCCCCAGTTCCGTCTCCTGCATATCTGCGTCTCCGGGGCAATCCATGCCACAGGCCAGCAGCGACATCTGCACCAGCCCGGAACAGTCGATACCGCCGATACTGTTGCCGCCCCACAAATAGGGCACACCGATAAACTTCTCGGCCACATCCACCGGGTCGTTGAACCGCTCTGTCACAGGGGCGATATGGGCGTTGGGAACAAAGCCGCCCGTTGCCAGCGCGGCAAATCTTTCACCCGCATCCGTAACAGTGACCAAGGCGCCAAAGCTCAGCCCGCACAGGGCTTCGGATTTGAAATCATCTGTCGGATAGACATGCGTGGCACGGGCGACAACCCGGTGCGTTGGCGGCAGATATTCTGCCAGATCACCCTCCGAAACATAGCCGACATACCCGTCTTTCTGCGCTTGGCCAAAACCCCAGCCCGCATGTATTTCCAGCACCAGAAATGCGTCGCCGAACAACAACTGCCGGTCGCGTTTACCCGCCGGTGCGGCCCGCAGATCGGCCTGCGGCACCTTGATCCGGCACAGCACGCCATCGGTAAACTTTTCTGATGCGACCTGCCCTTCCAGCCCGGTTGCGGCAACGCGGCCATTTGCCAATATGCGGCGCCGGTCGCTCACAGTGCCAGCATCCCGGGCAGGGCTTCCAGAATGGCCCGCGCCCCCTGCCCCACGCCCCCCTTCGGCCGCGCGGCGGTGGCCTTGGGCTGCCAGCCATAAACATCGAAATGCACGTATCGGTCGCGCTGCTCGACAAACCGCCGCAAAAACAGCGCCGCGGTGATTGCCCCGGCAAAGCCGCCCTTGGGTGCGTTGTCCAGGTCTGCGATCCCCGGTTCGATCATCTCTTCGTAAGGGTCCCAGAACGGCAGGCGCCACAGCGGATCCCAAACCCGCATTCCGGCGTCGGACAACGCCGAGGCAACCCCTTCATTCCCGGTGAAAAAGGGCGGAAGATCGGGGCCCATGGCCACCCGCGCCGCCCCGGTCAGGGTCGCCATCGAGATCAGCAGATCCGGGTTTTCCTCATCTGCCAGCGTCAGGGCATCCGCCAGCACCAGCCGCCCCTCGGCGTCGGTGTTGTTGATCTCGACTGTCAGCCCCTTGCGTGAGGTCAGTATATCCTGCGGCCGCATGGCTGATCCGTCGATCGCATTTTCAACAGCCGGAACCAGCACACGCAGGTGCACCGGCAGTTTCAGCGCCATGATCATATGCGCCAGCCCCATGACGGTGGCCGCACCTCCCATGTCCTTTTTCATCAGCCCCATGGACCCGCCCGGCTTTATGTTCAGCCCGCCGGTGTCAAAGCACACCCCCTTGCCCACAAGCGTCAGTTTTTTCGCCCCGCTGTCACCCCAGCGCATGTCCAGCAGCCGCGGTCGGCGCGGGCTGGCCTGCCCGACAGCCAGGATCATCGGCAGGTTTTCCGTCGCAAGGTCGGCGCCGACAATCACCTTTGTACGGGCGCCGTGTTCTGCCGCAAGCCGCAGAAACGCGGCCTCCAGTTGCTCCGGCCCCATGTCATTGGCAGGTGTGTTGATCAGATCACGTGTCAGCGCCTCACCGGCAGCGATGATTTCCAGCCGCCGGGCGTCCACGCCGACAGGGGCCTGCAGGCGCGCCGGCATCGGCGCCTGCTCGCGGTAGCGGTCAAACCGATACTGCGCCAGCAGCCAGCCCAGCGCCTCCAGTTCCAGATCGTTCCCGTCCAGCCCGCCGGCAATATGGTAGACACCCACCGGCAGTTTTGCCGCGCCACGCGCCAGCACAAACCGTTCGCGGCGATGTGCCTGTCGGTTGCCGTAACCGACAACCGCCATCTGCGGCCTGCCAGCCGCATCCGGCACCAGAACCGCAGTTCCGGCCGCCGCGTCAAACCCGCTGGCCGCCAGCCAGTCGGCAATCGGTGCGGGCTGTGCTGCCAGCCATTCCGCCAGCCCTGCCTTGCCGACAATGTGCAACGGCGTTGCCTTGGCATCGCCTGATGCAAAACGCATGATTTCTGCTCTGGACATAGCTGGCGACCCCGATCCGCTTGATTTTTGCTGAATCTAACCGATTGTATCCGCGCCGCAAGCCGTTTCAGCCGGAAAGGTCCTGCAAATCCCAGACCGCCGACAGGGAAATGTCCCCGATCCGCAAGAGCCGCGAGACCGTTGCCGCCAGCGCCACCGAATCCTGCCGCTCCACACACTGGCGCACATCCCCGGCCACCTGCGCCAGACCCTGCATGCCAATCTGGTCGGCAATTCCGACAAGCCCCTTGGCGATTTTGCGCACATTGATCAGCCTGCCTTGCGAAAACTCCGTTTCCAGCACTGACAGCCGCTCGGCCAGTTCCTCTACCGCACGGCAGACAACATTCAGTGCACCCTGATCCCCCAGTTGAAGGAAGATCTGGTCCAGCCTTTCCGGATTGAACTTCACATCATCCTCATGCTTCAGCATGCAAACCATCACCAAAGTCTCACCCTCCAGTTCCAAGCCCCCGTCGTTGCAGCCTCGTGCGGACATCCTTAGAAAAGGTTGACCCAACGCGAAGAAATCGCTCGAATTTCTTGAAAATGCGGCTTAACAGTATGCAAGCCTGACGATGTGCAAGCCCAACAAAGGACTGCGACCATGGACTACGCGAAACCACTCCCGGCCTATCTTGCTCAGCGGTATCTGGGCTGGAAAGCAACGACCTATGAGGAAAACAAGGTCTGGTATCGCCGTCTGGCGGACGAGGGCCAGCGCCCCCGCGCCATGGTCATTTCCTGTTGTGACAGCCGGGTGCAGATTACCTCGATCTTTGGCGCCGATCAGGGTGAATTTTTCATTCACCGCAATATCGCCAATCTGGTGGCACCGCATGAACCCGGCGCAGGCCATCACGGGACATCCGCCGCTGTCGAATATGCCGTGACCGAATTGAATGTCGCGCATCTGATCGTGCTGGGCCATTCAAATTGCGGCGGCATCCACAGTTGCTGCGAAATGTGTTCCGGCAATGCGCCAGAGCTCGAGGAAACCAGCAGCTTTATCGGGCGCTGGATGGATATCCTTCGCCCCGGGTTTGAAAAGGTGAAAGCGCTGGGCATAAAAGACGAGGCTGAGCGCATGCACCAGCTTGAGAAACAGGCGGTGCTGGTCTCGCTCGAAAACCTGATGACCTTTCCGTTTGTCCGAAAGGCTGTCGAGGAAGAAAAGATGACATTGCACGGCCTCTGGACCGACATCGGCGAAGGTGATCTCGAATGCTATGATCCGGCCAGGGACACATTCGTGCATGTCTGACAAAACGGCTGCGCGCGGCCGGCATCCGTATTGGTGGGATGAATCCGCACCAGACAGCAGGCCGGCAAATCCCCCGGAGCAGCTGCCAAAACACGTCGATATTCTGGTTGTTGGTGCGGGTTTCAGCGGCCTTTCTGCGGCGCTGACCCTTGCCCGCGCCGGGCGGCAGGTTCTGGTGGTGGATGCCGATGCCGTCGGGCATGGCTGTTCGTCGCGCAACGGCGGGCAGATCGGGCCATCCTTTCACAAACTCGGACTGGACGGGCTGACGCAACATTATGGCCGTGCCAAAGCCGAGGCCATCCTGCGCGAATCCATGCAGTCGCTGCAATGGCTGCGTGCATTCATCAAAGCCGAATCCATTGATTGTGACCTGCAGAATAACGGCCGTTTCAAGGGGGCCCATTCCGAGGCTGCTTTGCGGGAAATGACACAGGAATGCGCCGATCTGGAACGCATCACCGGCCAGCGATTTCTGACCGTCAGTGAACAGGATCAACACCGCTATATCGGCTCCGATTTTTATCACGGCGGCATTTTCTACCCCGATGACGGGGTGTTGCAGCCGGCAAAATTTGTGTCCGGCATGGCCCGGCGCGCCCAACAGGCCGGCGCCGAAATCATCGCCCCCGCCCGGGTCAGGGCCATCAGCCGCACAACCGCAGGCTTTGATGTGGTCTTTGACCGCCACAGCCTGTCCGCCGGGCAGGTATTGATCGCCACCAATGGCTATTCCGGCCCCGAACTGCCGTTTTTCCGGCGGCGCATCCTGCCGATCCGCTCGGCCATCATCGCCACGCAACCGCTTGATCCGGCCCTGGTCCAGACCTGCTTTCCGCAGCACAATGCCGTTGTCGATTTCACCCGGCTGGTGCTGTACTATCGCCCCTCGCCTGACGGGCGGCGTGTCGTTTTTGGCGGCCGGGCCTTTGATCTTGCGGATCGTCCTGATCATTACGGCCCGGACCTGCGCCGCCTGATGCTGCGCATTTTTCCGCAGCTTGATCAGGCACAGATCAGCCACGCCTGGTCAGGCACCGTTGCCTATACCTTTGATTATGCGCCACATCTGGGCTGCCACGACGGCCTGCATTACGTCATGGGATATTGCGGATCCGGCGTTGGCCGGTCCGGTTATTTCGGCCGGAAAATCGCCCTGCAAATGCTGAACGATCCGCAAGGCCGCACCGAGATGGACAGCCTCACCTTTCCGACGCGGCGTTTTTACTCCGGCAAACCATGGTTTCTGCCGGCGGTGCTGCGCTGGCACTCACTGCTCGACAGATTCGGCCGTTAACCCACGCCCCAAAGGCGCATCACATGGTACCCCTTTGGCCCCCTGCGGCGCCCGACGGGTTTGCGACCGGTTTGACCGTACAAGTTCCTGCATGGTATCGGCTGCCGATGCGCACCACCAGTTCAGATCAACGAACCACCCTGTCAATCACATGCACAACGCACGTCGTTCAAGACGGTTTGTCATCGGCCATCCTGATCCTTCTCCCCATTCTGGCTCAGGCGTTCGGGTTCACTTACGCCCAGGTCGGTATCCTGAAAGGCCTGAAGAGCATTTCACAGGCCGCACTCGAGATCAGTTCGGGGTGGTTGTGCGAACGTATTGGTGAAATCAGACTCATCATCTTCGGCCTGGCCTTGTCCGGCGCCGGATACTTCCTGCTCTCGACCGCGCCAAGCGCGCCTCTGGTCGCAACCTGTCTGCTGGTTATTGGCGCCGGCACCGCGCTGCATCATGCGCCGTCATCCGCATTGATCGCCAAAAGCCGGCCGGTTACCACGCGCGGCCGTGCCCTTGGCTATTACAATGCTTCCGGCGACATCGGAAAGCTCGGCTTCACCGGCATTTTCAGCCTCGCAACCGGCGTCGGGTTTGCCTGGCATCAGATCAGTCTTTTCTTTGGGCTGGTTGCGGTTTTGGCCGCTATCTCCGTCTTGGTCGCCACGCGCAGCTTGCGGCTTCGCCGGCACCGTGCGGCGCAGGCAACCCCCCAAGGCACCAATCCGCCGGAAATAACCGGGTGGGGCATTCTCGACTGGCGCTCTTTCGGCGCGCTGCTGGCTGTTACAAGCCTTGATACACTGGTCCAGTCATCCGTTCTGGTATTCGTCGCCTTTCTGATGCTCTCCAAGGGATTGGCCCTGCCCGTCGCAACCACCGCAACCGTGCTTCTCCTGGCCGGAGGTATCCTTGGCAAGACCGGTTGCGGGTTCCTCGCCGACAGAATGGGAGTGCGGGCCTCATTCGTTCTGATCCAGGCACTGACCGTGTTCGGATTGGTTGCTGTTGTTACCGCTCCGGTCGGGCTGGCCTTTGTGTTGCTGGTGCCACTTGGCGCCGTCCTTCAGGGCACATCATCCATCACATACAGTTTTGCAGCCGGCCTGATTGATCCTCGCAGAATGGCGCGGGGCTATGCGCTCATTTACTCTGCGGGAACATTTGCGGCTGCCGTCGGGCCTCTGGCGATCGGCATGATCGCCGACAGATTCGGCATCGAGATCGCGATATACGCCATCGCATTCGTGGCAACGCTGGCCGTACCGCCAATCTTTGCCCTGCAAATGGCGGTCAGGCAGCCAGACTGACGGAGACAGAAAGCATACACCCTGCGCCACGCCTCAACGACCAGGCACCCGCCGATTGCAGAATTCCCCTGGGTAAAACGCCTCGGGCCGCTACTGCTATTGAAAACGCAGCGTTCCCAACGCGCGTGAGGCATCCACCTTCATGATATCCTCATACCCCTGCATGCCGGTGGTTTTCACCAGCGCGTCAATCACCGCAATCAGTCCGTTATTGCTCTTGGGATCAGGGATCAGAACGGCCCGCCGGATAACCAGACCATCCTCACCGGCACCCAGATACTTCCCAACGGCCTCCAGTGCCGGATAAGGCCCAACCATTGTTTTGCGCATACCGGCCAGATCGGCCTTGTCCAGATCGGGGATGCTGACGGTGAAAACCTGTTTGGCCAGTTCCTGAAGCTGCGCAAGCCGGTCATCTGCTGGCCCCATCGGCACAGTCAGCGGCACCAGTATGATACTTGATTTCAGTTGCCGGTCTTCATCTGCACTGGTTGCAAAATATACCTTTATGATCGCGTCCCCACCCGGGGCCGGCACATCGGCTGTGGCTCCGCCTCCGTCTGTCGGCACAGTAAAGGCAAACGGCACCGCCACAGCTATATTGTGCTCCTGTGCAAACTTGTCATCTACAACGACCCGCCTGCCGACAACCACACCTTCGGCCGACAGCGCGGTTGCACTTACCGAAGGCGATCCGTCAGCCGATTGCGCAAAAGCGGAAGATGAAAAGGGCATCGCCAGAAAACCCGACACGACAACAGCCGTAAAAAATCGAAACATTGCAATCTCCATCATTCAAATCACAGCTATTCTATGGTTGGAAAAAGCAACTTTCAACGATGATTTTCTACGCACTCAGCACCCGGTTGATGTAAACCTCGGCAATCTGCACCGCATTCAGGGCCGCCCCCTTGCGCAGGTTGTCGGAAACCACCCACAGGTTCAGGCCGCTTTCCACCGTCACATCCTGCCGGATACGGCTGACAAAGGTTGCAAAATCACCCACGCATTCCACCGGTGTGACATAACCGCCGTCCTCGCGTTTATCGACCACCAGAATGCCCGGAGATTCACGCAGGATATCACGCGCTTCATCCTCATCCAGAAAATCCTCGAATTCGATGTTTATCGCCTCGGCGTGACCGACAAAAACCGGCACCCGCACACAGGTGGCCGCAACCCTGATGGCCGGATCAACGATCTTTTTGGTCTCGGCCACCATTTTCCATTCTTCCCTGGTGTCGCCGCTGTCCATGAACACATCAATATGCGGGATCACGTTAAAGGCAATCTGCTTGGTAAATTTTTTCGGCGGCACCTCTTTGACCGGGTTGTAGACCGCCTTGGTCTGCTCCCACAGCTCGTCCATGCCTTCCTTGCCGGCACCCGAGACCGACTGATAAGTGCTGACCACCACCCGCCTGATGCGCGCGCGGTCATGCAGCGGTTTCAGCGCCACCACCATCTGTGCGGTGGAACAGTTCGGGTTGGCGATGATCATGCGGTTGCGATAGCCCTCGATCGCTTCGGCATTCACTTCGGGCACGATCAGCGGGATATCCGGCTCATACCGATAGAGCGAACTGTTGTCGATCACCAGACACCCGGAGTCGGCCGCGCGTGGCGCATAGGTTTTGGTCGCCTCTGACCCGATGGCAAACAGCGCAATATCAGTACCTTCGAAATCGTAGGTGTCCAGATCCTTTGTCTTCAGGGTCTTGTCGCCATAGCTTACCTCGGTGCCGAGCGAACGGCGGCTGGCAAGTGCCACCACCTCGTCGGCCGGGAACTGGCGCTCGGCCAGTATGTTCAGCATTTCGCGGCCCACGTTGCCCGTGGCGCCGACTACGGCAACTTTATAGCCCATTGCGGGTCTCCTTGATGGGGATTCTCCTTTGTATCGTTGCGCTGATACCGCAAGCCGGCAGCGGTGGGAAGAGGCAGTTGACACCCATGGCGCGGCGAAACCGCCGGGCGCTTCTCTCTGCCAGACAAACTCTCCTGTTGACATTGCCCGCCGCAACCCCGATATGCCAATCATCCCGAGTGGCCGCCAGCGTGAGCAGCCCGCCGACATACCGGCAGTCGGGACGCCCAGGGGCGCGATAGCCTTTCACCAAGTTCCCAATCACGCGGGGTTCTGACGGCCACACTGGCCGCAACCTCAGACGCTGGCCCGCAACAGGGCCTCATGCTGATTCCATCGGCAGGCCAACGATGTGCCGCCGAATATTTTGAAAGGGTCATTACGTGACCACATTTGCAGATCTGGGCCTGTCGCCCAATATCCTGAAAGCCGTCGAAGAAGCCGGCTACAAGACCCCGTCGCCCATTCAGGCACAGGCCATTCCGCTGGTACTGGAAGGCCATGACATCATGGGGCTTGCCCAGACGGGCACCGGCAAAACCGCCGCTTTCGGTCTGCCGCTGATCGAAAAACTGAAGGGCGAAGGTGTGAAACCCGATCCGAAAACCGCCAAGGCGCTGATCCTGGCCCCCACCCGCGAACTGGTCAACCAGATCGCTGAAAACCTGCGCCAATACGTGCGCAAAACCCACCTGAAGGTAAACCTCGTGGTGGGTGGTGTGTCGATCAACCGCCAGATTCAGAACCTGGCCAAAGGCACCGACATCCTTGTCGCCACGCCGGGCCGGCTGATCGATCTTCTGGACCGTCGGGCCATCTTTCTTGACAAGGCCCGCTATCTGGTGCTGGACGAGGCCGACCAGATGCTGGACATGGGCTTTATCCACGCGCTGCGCAAAATCGCACCGCTGCTGGGCACGCCGCGCCAGACCATGCTGTTTTCGGCCACCATGCCGAAACTGATGAACGAAATTGCCAGCGCCTATCTGACCAACCCGAAACGCGTTCAGGTGGCAAAGCCCGGCAAGGCTGCCGACAAGATTGCCCAATCGCTGCATTTCTCGGCTCAGGTCAACAAGACCGAGCTGCTGAAAGACTACCTCAATGACTCTCCCGAAGGCCTGGCGCTGGTATTTTCGCGCACCAAACACGGTGCCGAAAAACTGAAACGTCATCTGGAGTCGGCCGGCTATGACGCGGTTTCCATCCACGGCAACAAATCCCAGGGTCAGCGCGAACGCGCAATCCGGGCGTTCAAATCCGGCGAGGCCCGCATTCTGGTCGCAACCGACGTTGCCGCGCGCGGCATCGACATTCCCGACGTCAGCCATGTTTACAACTACGATCTGCCCGAGGTGCCGGAAAACTATATCCACCGCATTGGCCGCACCGCGCGCGCCGGCAAGGGCGGCGAGGCCATCGCCTTTGTTTCCGCCACCGAGATCGGTTATCTGCGCCAGATCGAAAAACTGATGAAGATCGAAATTCCGGTCGCCGGCGGTGTTCGCCCGGCCGAGGAAAAGCCTGCCCCCCGCGGTGGTGGTGGCGGGCGTCGCGGTGGCGGCGGCAATCGCCCGCGTGGCGGCAAACCGCAGGCCAGCGGCAAACCCTCCGGCAACAGTCAGGGCAAACCCAAACGCCGCCGCAACCGCCGCCGTCAGTCAGCAGCCTGATCCGAGCGGGCCCCGGATCAGGTCCGGGGCCTCTGCCAAAGGCCTGCCAAAACCCCCGCTTCACATGCAGAGGTCGGTGCCCTCATCGGCTGATCGAATGACAGAGCGCCCGCTGCGTTAACCACGGTTTTCTGCAATCTCAGCCATACAAAACCCATACGTCTTCCATACGCTTTTCATACTGCGGATTTTGGCAGATCCCCCTTGTTAACAAAGGGATTCGCTGCCGATTCGCCCGATCCTTACCGGAACAGCAAAACCGGCACCTGACAGCTTTGCACCATCGCCGTTGTCGTCGATCCGATGATCAGGCTGCGGATGCGCGAATGGCCATAGGCGCCCATCACCAGCAGGTCTGTCTTGCCGGATTGCACCAGCGCGCACATCACCTCTTCGGGCTGGCCGGGCAGGGTTTCCATATCCACCAGATACCCTGCATCACGCAGGATCACCGCCGCCCCTTCCAGCGCATGACGGATGTCCAATGTCTCGGATCCGACCGTGATCAGATGGCACTCAAGCCCGGCAAAAACACGGCTCTGCGCCACATGATCCACAGCCTTCAGCACGGACGCCCCGCCGTCAAACGCAATGGTAAACCGCCTGATCGGCTTGAAGGCCCGCGAGGTTACCAGCACCGGCCGGGTGCTGGCCCGTACCACACGTTCCAGATTGCTGCCCAAGTGCAGCTTTGCAAAATCCGCAGCCTCGCCCCGCTTGCCGACAATCACCAGATCCGCATCGTTTTCAATGGCTTGCAACTCTTCCACCAGATCACCGTGGCGCAGACGCAGGCTGATTTCCTCGACACCATCCGCCTTCAGTCGCGCCTCGGCATCCTCCAGTATGGCGCGACCGCGTTTCAGGTTCAGCTTGGCCTGTTGCGCATCCAGTTCGGCCAGTTCTTCCATCAGTTTCGTGCGCGCGCCCAAGCCGATATTGCCCGACAGGTTTGACTGCGCCGTCTCGCGCCGGCCGATCACGTGCAGCAGTTCAACAGCCGCGCCTTTGCGGGTCGCGACCCAGGCGGCATGATCGCAAACGCTTTGCGCATAAACCGAGCCATCCACCAGTGCGATAATCTTTGACATGCGTGTTCCCCTCAATGGCCCAGCAGGCGCTCAATGGCGTCTGGTCTGTCGTGGATCGCCAGCTTGTCGACGATGGTTTCGCTGGCCTTGTTCATGCCGACAATCTCAACCTCTGCCCCTTCACGCCGAAACTTGACAACCGCGCGGTCCAAGGCCGCCACAGCCGAAATATCCCATATATGTGCGTGGGTTACGTCAATCACCACATGATCCACCGCCTCATGAAAATCAAACGAAGCGGTAAAATCCGGCGCCGAGGCAAAGAAAACCTGTCCGGCAATATGATAGGTCCGCATGCGTCCGTCCGGCGACAATTCAGACGTGACGCGAAAGATTTGCGCAATCTTTCCGGCAAAGAAAATCCCCGAGAGCAGCACACCGGTCAGCACGCCGATTGCAAGGTTATGTGTGGTCACCGTGGCAAAAACCGTGGCCAGCATCACCACAGATGAACTGCGGGGATGCAGCCGCAGATCGCGGATCGACGACCAGCTGAACGTACCAACCGAGACCATGATCATGATGGATACCAGCGCCGGCATCGGAATGCGCGCAACCCAATCACCCAGAACAACAATCAGAAACAAAAGGAAAATTCCGGCCGCAAAGGTGGAAAGCCGGCCGCGTCCGCCTGATTTCACGTTGATCATGGACTGGCCGATCATCGCACATCCGGCCATGCCGCCAATGAAACCCGTACCGATATTGGCAAGGCCCTGGCCAATGCATTCCCGGTTCTTGTCGCTGTCGGTATCGGTTAGCTCGTCCACAATGGTGGCGGTCATCAGGCTTTCCAAAAGACCCACCGCCGCCACAGCCACAGATACGGGAAATACGATTTTCAGCGTTTCCAGATTCAGCGGAATATCCGGGATCAGAAACACCGGCAGAGTATCCGGCAGCGCGCCCATATCGCCAACATTGCGCACATCCAGCCCCAATGTCAGCGTCAGCACCGTCAGCACAATGATCGTGACCAATGGCGAGGGAATGGCCGTGGTGACATAGGGGAACAGGTAGATGATCGCCAACCCGGCCGCAACCATTGCATAGGTCATCCAGCCGACATTTGTCAGTTCGGGTATCTGGGCCATGAAAATAAGGATTGCCAGCGCATTGACAAAACCCGTCATGACGGATTTCGAGACAAACCGCATGATGTTGCCCAGCTTCAGAAACCCGGCGCCAACCTGCAACAGGCCAGCCAGAACGGTTGCCGCCAGCAGATATTGCAGCCCGTGGTCCCTGACCAAGGTCACCATCAGTACGGCGGTTGCAGCCGTTGCCGCGGAAATCATTCCGGGCCGGCCGCCGACGATCGCGGTTATGACCGCAATGGAAAACGACGCATATAAGCCTATCTTTGGATCGACCCCAGCGATGATGGAAAAGGCGATCGCCTCGGGGATCAGCGCCAGGGCCACGACAAGCCCCGCCAGCAGGTCAGCACGAATGTTACCCAGCCAGTCGTGGCGCAGGGTGGTGAACGGATCGGTCTTCAATTGGGCATCTCCGGCGGAAGGTCGGGTTCAAGTCGCCCGCTTTAGCCTGCCTTTGCCGCGCTGACCAGTGGCAACCGGGCAAGTCGCATATTTTTTCGCAACAACCCTAGGGCGTAGACCTAT
>JALSRG010000079.1 GCA_026984915.1 Marinosulfonomonas sp.
TCAATTGGGCATCTCCGGCGGAAGGTCGGGTTCAAGTCGCCCGCTTTAGCCTGCCTTTGCCGCGCTGACCAGTGGCAACCGGGCAAGTCGCATATTTTTTCGCAACAACCCTAGGGCGTAGACCTATGTCCTGAGGGCCGGCAACCCCACTCCGGTTGCCTGAAATCCGCCATCCACAGCGATGGTTTGCCCTGTGACATAGCTGGCCTTGTCTGAACACAGAAACACGATCATCTGGGCTATCTCTTCCTCGCTGCCGTAACGGTTCAGCGGGATTGCATCATGATAGGCTGCCCGGATTTCCGGAGTATGCACCGCCAGCGCCAGCTTGGTATCTACCGGTCCGGGGGCCACGCAGTTTGCACGCACCCCGTATTCGCCCAACTCTATCGCCAGTTGCTGAGTCAACTGGATCACCCCGGCCTTTGATGTTCCATAGGCAACCCGCAATGTGCTGGCGCGCAAACCTGAAATCGAGGCGATGTTGACGATGGCGCCGGCCGTTTCCTTCAATGCCTGGGTTACTGCCTGAGAACACAGGAAAACCCCGTCGAGGTTGGTTTCCATTACGGCCCGCCAGCGCTGAAAATCCGTTTGCTCGATCGGCCCGAAATCAGCCACGCCTGCATTGTTGACCAACGCATCGATCCGGCCAAACCTGTCCGTGACCTCCGCCACCATTTCATCCACCTGGGCGGGGTCTGACACATCGCATATCACCGGCAGAACCGAATCCAGACCAGCCGCAACCCTGATCAGTTCTTCCGCATCGCGGTCAATCATTGCCACGCAGCGCCCCTCGGCCAGAAACAACCGGGTAGTAGCCAGACCGATCCCACGTGCGGCGCCGGTTACAATTGCCGTTTTTTGCGTCATGCCGATTGCTCCGCACTTGGATTGTAGCCGCTCGCGCTCTCCAGCAGATGCTGGGTATAGGGATTTTTTGCCCGCATGGCGCGCATGTCTTCGACCGACAACATTTCGACGATCTCGCCATTCTGCATCACCGCCGTTGCCTCGCACATATGGGCCACAACCGCGAGATCATGGCTGACCATGAGATAGGTCAGCTTGTGCTCCTCGCGCAGATCGGCCAGCAGGTTCAGCACCTCGGCCTGCACCGAAACATCCAGCGCAGAAGTCGGCTCATCCAGCAACAGAACCGTCGGTTCCGGCGCCAGAGCCCGGGCGATCGCCACGCGCTGGCGTTGCCCGCCGGAAAGCTGATGCGGATAGCGAAAGCGAAAAGCCGGACCCAGACCCACATCTGCAAGCAGCTTTTCGATCCGTTTGTCAATCCCGCGGAACCCGTGCAGTTTCAGGGTTTCGCCCAAGACCTGATCCACGGAATGGCGCGGATGAAGCGAAGCGTATGGATCCTGAAACACCATTTGGACTTCTTTGAAAAATTCGCGGGTCCGTTTCGGCCCCAGTTGCTTTCCGCCCACACTCATTTTGCCAGACCAGGTTGGCACCAACCCGACCAAGGCACGCAAAATCGTCGATTTGCCGGACCCGCTTTCGCCAACCAGGCCAAAGCTGGCGCCGGACGGTACATCGAACGTGGCGTGTTTTACCGCGTCAACCCGGTCGGCCCCTTCGCCAAACCAGACATTCAAATCCTTGAAATGCAACTCGCTCATTGACGTCCACTCACGCTCTCTGTTTCCCGCCAATCTGCGTCACGCTGCAGCACTGACAGGCGCTTGCGCGGCTCATCCAGCCTGGGCAACGAGCCCAAAAGCCCCCGGGTGTAGGGGTGCGTCGCCTCGTTCAGTCTTGCGGCCTCGCAAACCTCGACAATACGCCCGGCGTACATGATCAGGATCCGGTCGCAGAACGCGGATACGAGGTTGAGATCATGGCTGATAAAGATCAGGCCCATGCCGCGTTCGCGCACCAGACGGTCGATGATCGACAACACCTGGGTTTGCACCGACACATCCAGCGCCGAGGTGGGCTCGTCCGCAATCAGTATTTCCGGTTCAGTGACCAGCATCATGGCAATCATGATACGCTGGCCCATGCCCCCCGACATTTCATGCGGATAGGCGCGCATGACGCGCTCAGGATCGCGGATGGAAACAGCCTCCAGCATCTCGGTGGCTTTCTCGTAGGCCGCTTTTTTGCTGGCACCGGTGTGAAAGCGGTAAATCTCCATGATCTGATCGCCAATGTTCATCACCGGATTGAGCGAAAACTTGGGATCCTGCATCACCATGGAAATCCGCTGGCCGCGTATCTTCTGCATCGCTTTCTCGTCAAGGCTCAGAAGATCTATACCTTCGAGTTCCAGACGGTCCGCTTCGACCCGCCCCGGCGGGCGTATCAGCCGCAATATGGCGCGACCGGTCATGGATTTTCCCGAGCCGCTTTCGCCAACGATGCCCAGCCGTTCGCGCCCCAAAGTAAAGGAAACACCCCGCACGGCTTCGAACTCTCCCTGCCGGGTCGGAAAGGTTACGCGCAGATTCTTGATATCGAGAAGCGGTTTCTCACTCATGATCCGCCCTCCTTCGGGTCAAGCACATCGCGCAACCCGTCCCCCAGAAGGTTAAAGGCCAGAGAGACGGTGAAAATCGCCAGTCCCGGCATGGTGGCCACCCACCAGCTATCCAGAATGAACCGGCGCCCTTCGGCAATCATGGCGCCCCATTCCGGGCTGGGCGGTTGGGCGCCAAGGCCAAGAAAGCCAAGACCGGCCGCCGCCAGAATAACCCCGGCCATGTCCAGCGTAACCCGCACAATCAGCGAACTGATGCAAAGCGGCCATATATGTTTGGTAATGATCCTGAGCGGGCGCGCGCCCTGCAATTTGACTGCGCTGATATAATCCGAGTTGCGGATTGTCAGCGTTTCCGCCCGGGCAATCCGCGCGTAGGGCGGCCAGGCCGTTATCGAGATCGCCAGCACGGCGTTTTCAATCCCCGCCCCCAGTGCCGCAACAAAAGCCAGCGCCAGAACCAACCGGGGAAAGGCCAGAAAAATATCGGTGATGCGCATCAGAATGGCATCGGTCCAGCCGCCGATATAACCGGAAACCGTTCCCACCAGCAGCCCGACACCGGGGGCGATGATCGCCACCAGAGTGACAATATAGAGGGTAATCCGCGAGCCATATATCAGCCGGCTGAGAATATCTCGCCCCAGACTGTCCGTGCCCAGTATGTGCCCGTCCGTTCCGGGCGGGGCCAGCCGCCCGCCCAGATCCTGGGCAAGCGGATCCATCGGCGCGATCCACGGGGCAAAGGCCGCAATCAGCAGCAGAAACAGCAAGATGCCCAGCCCGATCATGGCCATGGTGTTGGACCGCAGGGTCAGCCAGCCGTTATACAGCGCGGCCATTCTTGCGTGAAACCGCGAGGTTGGCGTATCGGTCAGCAGCCACTCGCGCAGTGTCGGTTTTCTGGTATCGGTCTGGCTCATTTCGCCCTCGGATCAAATACCTGATACAGCAGGTCCGAAAAGATGTTCAGCAGCACAAAGATCAGGCCGACAACGACCGTGCCACCCAGTACGGCATTCATATCCGCCGACAAGAGCGCTGTGGTGATGTACTGCCCGATTCCGGGCCAGGAAAAGATCGTTTCGGTCAGAACCGCGCCCTCCAGCAGGTTGGCATAACTCAGGGCAATCACCGTGATCAGCTGCACCTTGATATTGCCAAAAGCATGGCGCCAGATCACGGTGCGTTCGGGCAAGCCCTTGACGCGCGCCGTGGTTATGTATTCGGCACTGAGCTGTTCGAGCATGAACGACCGCGTCATCCGGCTGATATAGGCCATCGCATAATAGCCCAGGATTGAAGCCGGCAGTATTATATGGCTGAGCGCGTTCTTGAAAACCGTCCAGTCACCGGCCAGCAGACTGTCAACCAGGACCATCCCGGTCCTGGTCGGGATCAGATCTTCGTAAAAAATATCCAGCCGCCCCGGTCCGCCGACCCAGCCCAGTATTCCATAAAAAATAAGCAGGCCCATCAGTCCCAGCCAAAAGATCGGCATTGAATATCCGACCAAGGCCACGACCCGCGCAACCTGATCAATCCAACTGCCACGTTTGACAGCCGCGACCACGCCCAGCGGAACACCAATGAACACACCAAAGAATGTACCCAGCGTCGCCAGTTCCATCGTCGCCGGAAAAACACGTTTGATATCTTCAGCGACGGGGCGGGCATTCAGAAGGGAAATGCCAAAGTCGCCGTGCAGAACATCCCAAAGGTAATACCCGAACTGCACCAGAATGGGTTTGTCCAGCCCCATGGCCCGATAGGCGGCATCGTAAACGTCCTTGCCCGCGCGTTCGCCAACAACAGACAGGACCGGATCAACCGGCATCACCCGCCCGATCAGAAAGGTGACGAACATCAGCCCCAGCATTGTGATCAATACCGAGCCGAGCGTTTTCAGAATTTTGACAAGTACCTTGAGAAAACGGGGCGATGCACGCCGCCCCGTTCCGTTGTTTTCAGCGACCGCCATTTACTTGGTAACCGGCCAGTAGGACACAGCGGTAATCGCACCACCCAGATTCAGGTTCTTCACGTTGTCGCGCCGCCCCGTCTGTTCGATCTTCTGATACATGATGGCAAATGGCGACACTTCGCGGAATTTTGCCTGAATGTCCGCATACATCTTGGCACGCACATCACGATCGCCTTCAACCACGGCTGCGGCAACCTGCTCGGTCAGGCCGTCGGTGTCCCACGCATTCCGCCAGGCCAGAAGGCCGGTTGCCTGCGCTTCGTCCGAATTGTCGGGATTATAGGCAAAAGTACCGGCGTTTGTGTGCGGATCAGGGTAATCCGGGCCCCAGGCGCCCAGATACATGTCCAGTTCACGCGCCCGATAGCGCGACAGGATCTGTTTGGCTGTTCCGACGGTGATGTTGAGCTTGATACCCGCTTGGGCAAAGGTGTTCTGCAACGATTGGGCAATTTCGATGCGCTCTTGTGCTTCGCGCACGCCCACTTCGATTTCCAGACCGCTGACACCGGCTTTGGCCAACAGTTCTTTCGCCTTTTCAATATTCAGGCTGAAGGGGTTCTCATCGACGGCACCCAGATAGGTTGCCGGCAAGAAGTTCTGGTGAATGACATATTGACCTTTGAGGAAGCTGTTCTGCATTCCTTCATAGTCAATCAGATATTTCATTGCCTGACGCACTTCGGGTTTGCTCAGAACCGGGTGTTTCTGGTTGAAGGACGTGTACATCAGACGGCCGCGCAATTCGCTGTCGATGGCAATGCCTGCTGTGCCTTCCAAGCCGGCAACGTCTTCCGGGTTCAGGTTGCGGGCAACGTCAATATCACCACGCTCCAGCAGCAGACGCTGGGTCGAGCTTTCCTGCACATGGCGCACGACAACGCGTTTCATCGCCGGCTCACCCATATAGAAATTCGGGTTGGCTTGCAGCGTAACCGATTCATTCGGCTTCCAGCTTACCAGCGTATAGGCCCCGGATCCGGCTGTATTGGTTTTCAGCCAGGTGTTGCCCATGTCGTCGCCATCGACGTGCTTCATCACTTCTTCTTTGTCCAGAATGCCGCCGATCGTGGCTGTCAGGCAGTTCAGAACAAAAGATGTCGCATAACGCTTGTCGGTCGTGATCGAAACCGTGTTTCCGTCGGCCTTGATGGTGTCTTTGACATTTTCGGGCGTAAATCCGAACTGGGTCAGGATAAACGACGGTGTCTTGTTCAGGATGACGGCGCGTTGCAGGGACCACGCGGCATCTTCGGCACGTACCGGATTGCCGGATGCAAATTTCACACCCTCACGCATGGTAAAGGTGATGGTTCTGCCGTCTTCGGAAACTGTCCAGCTTGCCGCCAGATCGGGACCATAGCCCGCATCCAGATTCATCGGATCAAAGTTGACCAGCTTGCCGTAAACATTGCGACTGACATCCGAACCGGCAAATTCAAACGATTCTGCCGGATCAAGTGACGTGATGTCATCAATCCGGTTCGCGATAACCAGCATATTCGGCGGAGTTTCCGCCTGTAAGGGCGCTGCGGTCATGCCAACGGCAAGCCCCATCGCCACAGTCATTGCAAAATTCTTGAAGATTTTCATTCTTTCGTCCTCTCCTGTTGTTATTTGATCAGTTATACAAAATTTTCGGCTATGCGCCCCATGTTTTTTCAAGCACGCGCAGCCAGTTCCCATGACAAATCCTGGTTATCAGGTCTTCTCCATAGCCATGATCGCGCATTGCTTTGCGTAAAACGGGCAATCCGGCAACATCACGTATCGTCTCGGGGCACATTGCCCCGTCGAAATCAGAGCCGATTCCCAGCCGGTTCTCACCAACGATTTCCATGATGTGGTCCATGTGCCGCAGCAGTGTTGTCATCGGAACATCGGCACGCATTTGTCCGTCTTCGCGCAAAAAAGCGACGGCAAAATTGAGCCCGACCATTCCATCGCTTTCGGCAATGGCGGCCAGTTGCCGGTCTGTCAGATTGCGGGCATGCGGGCAGATGGCATGGGCATTGGAATGGGTCGCAACCAGTGGTGCGTCGGACTGTCTGGCAACATCCCAGAACCCTGCCTCGTTCAAATGCGACAGGTCAATCATGACGCCCAGTTCATTGCAGCGTTTGACCAGTCGTTTCCCGGCCTCTGTCAGACCCGGGCCGATATTCCCATCTGAAGGAAACCGGAAAGGCACACCATGCCCGAAAACCGTCGGGCGGCTCCAAACCGGTCCGAGGGATCGCAGGCCAGCGGCATAAAAAACCTCAAGCGCCTCCAGATCAGGATCTATTGCCTCGCATCCTTCCATGTGCAACACGGCTGCCATCACGTTTTGCTGCATCGCTGCCCGTATGTCTGCGGCTGTCCGACAAATCCTTACCGCACCCAATTCCTGCAAGCGCAAGAGAATTGCCGCTTCTTTCATGACATCCGGCAAGGCGGTTTCCTGTGAAACGGTTTCTGACAGCGGCAGATCATAGCTGGGTTTCGCCATCGCATCTTCTTTGTCGTAGATGCTGGTAGGAGAACGCACATACAGCGCAAAGAAGCCACCGGCAAAACCGCCCGCACGGGCACGCGGAATATCAATATCGCCTTTGCGACCCGTCAGGAAACCGGGGGCTGCGGCAAGCCCGCCTGAAACAGCAAGCTTGAGTAGCGCATCATTATGCCCGTCAAAGATCAACGGCTGTGATTGTTCCGGCAAATGGGTCTCCCTGAAGTCATTTTCAGAGGGCCATAGATTTTGATCAATCCCTCCCCCAGCGCTAACAGCTTGCCTTTATAATCCCGAATAGGCTAGTGCCTAGCTAATGAGTTATACTCATATCTCAATGAGATTAAGGAACGGCCGACGTGCCCAGGAAAAAATGGCATTCACTGTCTGAATACCAGACATTGCGCGCAATGATGGAAGGGAATACGACCGCGTCGGCTGCGCGGCGCCTGGGCCTGTCGCAATCGGCCGTCAGCCGTTCACTTTCCAGCCTTGAGGCCCGCATCGGGACAACGCTGTTTGAACGCGAGGCGGGGCGTCTCAGTCCAACCGCTGCCGCTCTGCAACTGAACGAACGCCTTGACGCATTGTTTCAGGCTCTTGATCAGATCGACGGGCCTGCCGAAATGGAACAGGAAATTCTGCGCCTGATTGCGCCGCCTTCTTTCGCCAACCCTTTCCTGATCGACCATATCGCAAGTTTCACCAAATCCAATCCCAAGACCTTTACAAGCCTGGAAATAGGGACATCGAAAGACGTTGTCGAAGGGATGCAGGAAGAGCGTTTTGATATGGGTGTTATTGGCGTTGAACTGTCACGTGCGGGCATTCGGCTCATACCATTTCGAAAATCCGCGGCCGTTTGCGTCATGCCCGAAACACACCCGCTGGCAAAACGTGATATCATTCGGCCACCTGATTTGCATGGTCAGCAATTGATTGTTCTAAGTTACCGTCATGCCCGACGGGCCCAACTGGATAAGATCCTGACGCAAGCCGGCGCTACGCCGAAACTGGTTGCCGAGGTTTCCAATTCGAATGCGGCCATAAGGATGGTTCAAAATGGTTGTGGTTTAACCGTCGTCAACCCTTTTCCATCTTCGCATCTGGATCCGCAGGGGCTGACATTTCGCCGATTTGCCTCGCCAATCAGCTATCAGATCTACTTTGCTGCACCTGACAGCCGGCCATTGCCGAGAGTGGCGCGCCAGTTCATGCGCCATGTAAGGCTGTTAACCCCGCAAGATCCGTTTTCCGTGCCCGTTTGACAGTTTCGCTTTGTTTCCCAAATCTGCGGTGTTAGGTAAAACTGCTTTACCCAAAGGATTTATAATGCATTTTCAGGGTGTTTTATTTGATATGGACGGCTTGCTGCTTGACACCGAACAACTGGTGGTCGGGAGCATCCTTGAGGTGGGCAGAAGCATGGGCTTCACTGATCTGGAGCCATCTGTTCACCGCATGATTGGCCTGCGGGTCGCGCAATCATCCGAAATATTGAGGCAAGGGCTGGCCGGGCGTGTGGATTTGGCAACCTTCCAGAAAGCATGTGACAGCCTGATTGCAGCGCGCGTTGAGCAGGGCATCCCGGTAAAGCCCGGGGCAATAGAGCTTCTTCAACGGCTGGAGGCAAAAGAAATTCCCTGTGCCGTAGCAACATCCACCGCGACGGAAACGGCGGAAAAACATCTGGAGATGGCCGGTTTGCGCCACTATTTCAGGTCGGTTACCGGTGGAGACATGGTCAGGCACGCGAAACCAAGCCCGGAAATCTATCTTTTGGCGGCGGAAACAATTGGTGTTTCGGCAAACGAATCTGCAGCCTTCGAAGATTCAGAGCCGGGCGTGCGGGCCGCACATGCCGCCGGGGCCTGTGTTGTACAGATCCCCGATCTTGTTCCACCCAGCGAAAACCTGCGCGCGCTTGGCCACACAATCGCCCCGTCCCTGTTGCACGGAGCCGTTTCCATCGGCCTGATAGAAGGCTGAACGGATCAGGCGGCCCGCAAATCGACCCCGGTTATTTCAGCGGCATTCATCAGGCGTTCGACATATTTCTGTGCACCTTCTGCCCAGGCTTTTTTCTCCAGCATTTCCACCAGTTTTGGGCGGGTGATGTCATAGGGCAGCACATCGCCGATTGCCTTTGCATCCAACCGGATGATGTGAAACCCGTAACGGGTTTCAACCGGTGCGGCAGAAATGGTTCCAACTTCCATTGCATCCAGCGCAGCCTCAAATTCCGGCACGGTGTCGCCGCTTGAAATCTGCCCCAGTTGCCCGCCGGAATTACGAGAGGAACACCCGCTTTCCGTCTTGGCGATCCGAGAGAACTCCTCCGGTTTCTGTTTCAGAATGTCCAGCGCCGCCTCGGCCATTTTTCGAGCCTCGGTGCGTGCCTCTGTATCTTCCGGGCGGGCCGGAAAAAGAATATGCGCCGGCTCATACAGCGTTGGTGCCCGAAAACGAGATTGATTGGCGTTGTAAATCGCACGCAATTCTTCTTCGCCGGGCTCTCGAACTTCAATGCCGATATCGAGCATCTCACGAATCAGGGCTTCTTCCTCGGTTTCGATCTGCCCCTTGATCAGTTCAATCGGAGAGGCCGTGAGACCCATCTTCGCGGCTTCCTGCAGCAGCAACTTGCGAATGACCAGAGCACGCGCGGCCTTGCGCCAGGCAATACCGGGCTTGCCCGAAGGCGCATCATGGTTTTGGGCCTCTGCCGCGATATCCGCGGCAGAGATCGCCTCGCCATTCACCGTTACATCGGGGAAAAGTGGCTTGTTCATGGTCTCAGTTACCTCTGAGTGCGACGTGAGCGCACGATTTGATATCCTGGCCGCCAGAAGTATCTCGCCGGGAAGGACAGCATATGAACCAAACGGGTGAACGGGAACAGCAGGAAGATCGTCAGACCAAGGAACAGGTGCAGCTTGAAGATAATGCTGACGTCCTTGATGTAACTTGCCGCATTGCTGTCAAAGGTGAAAATGCCCTGCGCCCAAGCCATGAATTTCACCATTTCGCCACCATCCAGATGCTGGATCGAAACAAAGATCGTACTGACACCCAGCATCAATTGCAGCAAAAGCAAAACCAGAATGCCCGTATCCGCAAAGGTGGTGGTTGCCCGCACATGCGGCTCGGTCAAGCGCCGGTGCAGCAGAATACCGCCACCAACCAATGCCATGATGCCGGCAATGCCGCCTGCAACAACGGCCAGGGTTTGTTTGGCGCCATGGGTAACGCCCAGCGTGTCCCAAACCTCAATCGGTGTGAGAAGACCGATAAAATGGCCGGCAAAGATTGTCAGAACGCCGACATGGAACAGAACAGACCCGAGGATGAGCTGTTTGCGGCTGAGGAGCTGGCTTGAGGATGATTTCCAGGTGAACGGATCGCGTTCATAACGAATGACGGATGCTACCAGCAGCACCGTCAGGGCGATATAAGGGTATATGCCGAACAGAAAGTTATGCATTTTGTTCCTCCATTACTCGGCCGCTGCCGGAGTTTCCGGCGGCAGGTTGAGTGGGGTGTCCATTTTTGCGAGCATGTCACGAACCTGCGGGCAGCCTGCATTCGGATCAGGCGAGAAAGTGACTGCACTTTCCTCCCAGACCGCATCAAGCGCCTCCAGATCATTCGGGTCATCCGCTTCAATTTCTAGCAGTCTGGCAACGGCTTCACTATTGGGTTTGACGCCAGTGACCTGAAGCAACGCGCCAAATGCCGAGGTGTATTTGCTTTCGCGCCGTTTCAGCCGTTCTTTCAAGGCTTCCAGAATATGTGCCGTATCGGCCAGCATATCCTGGGCCTCTTCAAACGGTCGCGCCGACAAAAACTCCAACAGGACCGGCAGATGATCCGGCAACTCTGTCGAAATCGGCTCAAAGCCGGCCGCGCGATAGGTTTCCACCAGATCGACCATCGCACCACCCCGATCCCGGCTTTCGCCATGAACATGTTCAAACAGGTTCAGGGACAAGGTTCGCGAACGATCAAACAGACTTACATAGGTTTCCTGCAAGTCATAGATGTCTGACGTCTCCAACTCATGCAGCAAAGGCTCCAGCGCCTTTTGTTGCCGGGCGGTCAACAGCCCCTCTTTCGCAAGAGCCTCTCTGATTTCCGCTATTGCCGCCTGCAATTCCGGTGTCGGATAGCTGAGCAGAGCCGATATGGCCTTGAGCGTAACAATCATGATGTCACCTCCGACGGCATAACCAGAGGCTTATGCTTGTTGGCCTTGTTGCCGCCAAAAAGTGTACCCTTGCTGATGCCGGTTGAGCAGCCGTTACCATCGGTAAAGCCGCAACCACCGCGCAGTTCATAAGCATCTTCCACATCTTCGCGATGCGTTGTCGGAATGACGAAACGATCCTCATAGTTGGCAATGGCCATGGTCTGATACATGTCTTCAATCATTTCGCCGGTAAGGCCAACACGCTCAGCGATAGCATTGTTGATAACACCATCCACCTTTTGTGACCTCATGTAGCCACGCATCGCCAGCATGCGTTCAAGTGCTGTGGCAATGGGCGCCTCGTCCCCCGCTGTCAGCATGTTGGCCAGGTAGCGCAGCGGGATGCGGAGCGATTTCACATCCGGCATTTCCCCGTCGTGCCCAATTAGCCCCGCTTCTGCAGCATTCTGAATCGGACTGAGGGGCGGGATGTACCAGACCATCGGTAACGTGCGATATTCCGGGTGCAGCGGGAAGGCAACTTTCCACTCCATTGCCATTTTCCAGATCGGGCTGTTGACCGCAGCATTTACCCAGTCTTCCGGCACGCCATCCGCCAGCGCCTGACGGCGGACTTCCGGATCATTCGGATCGAGAAAAACGCCAAGCTGGGCATCATAGAGTTCCTGCTCGCTGTCAACCGAAGCCGCCTGAGAAATCTTGTCTGCATCATACAGCATGACACCCAGATAGCGGATGCGTCCAACACAGGTCTCGGAACAGACTGTCGGCATTCCGCTTTCAATCCGTGGATAGCAGAAAGTGCATTTTTCCGATTTTCCGGTGTTCCAGTTGTAATAGACCTTCTTGTAAGGGCACCCTGAAACACACATCCGCCAGCCACGGCATTTTTCCTGATCAATCAGGACAACGCCGTCTTCCTCGCGCTTGTAGATTGCACCTGACGGGCAGGACGCAACACATGTGGGATTGAGGCAGTGTTCGCAAAGGCGCGGCAGATACATCATGAAGGTATTTTCATACTCACCATAAATCTCTTTCTGCACGCCTTCAAAGTTGTAGTCTTTCGACCGTTTGGAAAACTCCCCACCGAGGATTTCTTCCCAGTTGGGGCCCCACTCGATCTTTTCCATCCGTTCACCGGTGATGATCGAACGCGGGCGCGCTGTGGGGTAGGCTTCCATTTCCGGCGCGGATTTCAGGTGGTCATAGTCAAAGTTGAACGGCTCATAATAATCACCGATTTCCGGCATTGACGGATTGCCGAACAGGTTTGCAACAATCCGCCATTTCGCCCCTTGTTTAGGCTGAAGTTTGCCGCGCCGGGTTCTTATCCAGCCGCCATTCCAGTGTTGCTGGCTTTCCCAGTTTTTCGGGTAACCGATGCCGGGCTTGGTTTCGACGTTGTTGAACCAGGCGTATTCCACACCGTCACGGCTGGTCCAGACGTTCTTGCAGGTTACTGAACAGGTGTGGCACCCGATGCATTTATCGAGGTTCAGCACCATTCCGATTTGCGCACGAATTTTCATTCTGCTGCCTCCTGACCGGTTGCCGGACGATCTAGCCAGTCAACCTTGTTCATTTTTCTGATGATCACAAACTCGTCGCGATTTGATCCGACAGTTCCGTAATAGTTGAACCCGTAGGATTGTTGCGCATAGGCGCCGATCATATGGGTCGGTTTCACGGTTGTTCTGGTGACCGAGTTGTGGATGCCACCGCGAAGCCCGGTTTTCTGTGATCCCGGGACATTCACGATTTTTTCCTGCGCATGATACATGAAGGTCGTCCCTTCCTTGATCCGCTGGGAAACCACCGCACGGGCGACAAGGGCACCGTTGCTGTTATAGGCCTCGATCCAGTCGTTATCCTTGACCCCGGCCTTTTTGGCGTCGGTTTCGGATATCCAGACCACGGGACCACCCCTGTTGAGGGTCAGCATCAGCAGGTTGTCTGAATAGGTGCTGTGAATTCCCCATTTCTGGTGGGGTGTAATGAAATTCAGCACCACGTGTTTTTCATTGGGGTCATCCTGCACGGCCGCCGTTATGGTTTTCAGATCGACCGGTGGACGGTAGGTGCAGAAGCCTTCGCCAAATGCCCGCATCCACAAGTGATCCTGGTAAAGTTGTTGCCGCCCAGAAAGGGTACGCCAGGGGATCAGTTCATGTACGTTCGTATATCCGGCATTGTAACAGACTTCTTCGCTTTCAATACCAGACCATGTGGGCGAACTGATGATCTTGCGTGGTTGCGCGGCGATATCCCGAAAGCGAATCTTCTCATCCTTCTTGCCCTGGGCCAGATGCGCGTGTTCACGCCCGGTTGCCTTGGACAACTGGTTCCATGCCTTGACGGCGACTTCGCCGTTGGTCTCTGGCGCCAGCATCAGGATCATTTCCGCGGCATCAATGGCTGTGTCGATCCTGGCCAACCCCTGGGAAACGCCTTCTTCCTGAACCGTGCCATTCAACTCCTTCAGATGATGAACCTCGGCTTTGGTGTCCCAGGCGATACCTTTGCCACCATTGCCGATCTTCTCCATCAGCGGACCGATAGAAACAAACTTCTTGTAGAGGTTCGGATAGTCCCGTTCGATGGCAATATAAGCCGGCGCAGTTTTGCCCGGTATCAGATCGCATTCACCTTTTTTCCAATCCAGGACATTGTCCTGCGCCACTTCGCCAGCGCTGTCGTGCTGCATCGGCAACTGTACAATGTCCGTTTCGACGCCCAGAACTTCTGGTGCTATTTCGGAAAACTTCTTGGCAATGGTTTTGAAGATTTCCCAGTCGGTGCGGCTTTCATAAGCCGGATCAACTGCTGCCTGAAGCGGGTGGATAAAAGGGTGCATATCCGACGTGTTCAGATCGTCTTTCTCGTACCAGCTGGCCGTCGGCAGCACGATATCGGAATATACCGCCGTTGTTGACATGCGGAAATCGATCGTTACCAGCAGGTCCAGCTTGCCTTCCGGCGCTTTGGAATGCCATTTGGCCTCTTTCGGCAGCGGACGACCTTCCTGTTCCAGATCTTTGCCCAACACGGCACTGTCAGTTCCCAGCAGATGCTTAAGGAAGTATTCATGCCCCTTGCCCGAGGAACCCAGCAGGTTCGAGCGCCAGACAAAGAGATTACGCATCCAGTTTTCAGGTGCATCCGGGTCTTCGCATGACATTTCCAGCTTGCCGGATTTCAACTGATCAGCCACGTATTGTGCAGCGTCTTTCCTGGATTTGCTGGCAGCAGCGCCAACCTCCAGCGGATTGGTTTTCAACTGTGGCGCAGACGGCAGCCATCCCATCCGCTCGGACCGGATATTATAGTCGATCAGGTTGATGTCCCAATCCCCTTCTGGTGCTGTCGGCGAAAGGATCTCGCTCGCGTCCAGTGTTTCATAACGCCACTGGTCCGAATGCGCATACCATGCCGATGTGCCGTTCATATGGCGCGGCGGCCGCGCCCAGTCGAGCGCAAAGGTAAGCGGTGTCCAGCCGGTTTGCGGGCGCAGTTTCTCTTGCCCGACATAGTGGCTCCAACCGCCACCAGACTTGCCAATGCAACCGCACATCACCAGCATGTTGATAATGCCGCGATAGTTCATGTCCATATGGTACCAGTGGTTCAGACCGGCCCCGAGAATGACCATGGATTTGCCTTCTGTCTTTTCGGCATTCAGTGCAAATTCACGGGCAATGGTGACAATCTTGTCGCGCGAAACGCCGGTAACCTTTTCGGCCCAGGCGGGTGTATAGGGCTTGTCTTCATCGTAATCCTTTGAAACCCAGTCACCGCCCAATCCGCGGTCCAGCCCGTAATTGGCGCAGAACAGATCAAACACCGTGGCCACATAGGCCTCGCCATCTGCCAACTGGACCTTTTTGACCGGAATGTTATGTGTCAGCACATCCGGATGTTCGCATTTTACAAAGTGCTTGGTTGCTTTCCCGCCAAAGTAAGGGAAATCAACCCCCACAACTTCATCGTGGTCACCTTTTGCCGCCAATGACAGCTTCAAGTGAACATCTTTTCCCCTGGCGCGTTCTTCAAGGTTCCATTCGCCGTCTTCACCCCAGCGAAACCCGACGGATCCGTTTGGCGGAACAAGATTACCGGACTTTTCGTCAATGGCAACGGTCTTCCATTCCGGATTGTTCTTCTGGCCCAGTTTACCTTTCAGATCCGCGGCACGCAGTTGGCGCCCAGGGATCCATTTGCCATCCTTTTCTTCCAAACGCACCAGCATCGGAAAATCAGAGTATTTGCGCGTATAGTCAGAAAAATACTCTGCCTGACGATCAAGATAGAATTCACGCAGAATGACATGCCCCATGGCCATCGCCAGGGCGCTGTCTGTGCCGGCCTTTGGTGCGATCCACAGATCAGCAAATTTCGCAGCTTCCGAATAGTCGGGGCAGATCACGGCCGATTTGGTGCCACTGTAACGGGCCTCGGTATAGAAATGCGCGTCGGGCGTACGGGTCTGTGGTACGTTTGATCCCCAGAGCAGAAGGAAACCTGCATTGTACCAGTCGGCACTTTCAGGAACGTCTGTCTGTTCACCCCAGGTCATGGGGCTGGCTGGTGGCAGATCACAGTACCAGTCGTAGAAACTCATCACCGTGCCGCCGAGCAGGGAAAGATACCGGGCGCCGGCAGCATAGGAAACCATCGACATGGCCGGGATTGGCGAGAACCCGAACACCCTGTCCGGGCCGTATTTTCTGGTGGTATAGGCATTTGCCGCAGCGGTTATTTCCGTGGCTTCATCCCAGGACGCACGCACAAATCCGCCCCGGCCCCGGGCTTTGGTATAGGAGGCACGCAGGATCGGGTCGTCCTGAATGGCAGCCCATGCCTCTACCGGGCTTTTGGTTTCACGCATTTTGCGCCACATCTTCATCAACCGGCCGCGGATCAGCGGGGTCTTCACCCGGTTGGCAGAATAGAGATACCAGCTGTAACTGGCCCCGCGCGGACATCCGCGAGGTTCGTGGTTCGGCAGGTCGGGACGGGTGCGCGGATAATCGGTTTGCTGGGTTTCCCAGGTGACAATGCCGCTTTTGACATAAATCTTCCAGCTACATGACCCGGTGCAGTTTACCCCATGGGTCGAGCGAACGATTTTGTCATGCCGCCAGCGGTTACGGTAGGTATCTTCCCAATCACGGCTTTCCCGCGTGACTTGTCCGTAACCGTTGGAAAACTTCTCGATTTCCTTGCTCTGAAAGAAATTCAGCCTGTCGAGTAGATGGCTCATTCTGGCTCTCCTTGAGTGAATAGGGGGTGCGCCACCATATTACGGCGCACCCGTCAGGCTTGTGTCGGATCAGGGGTTCTTTACATAGGCGCCGGGACGCAGGTAGAACCACCAGTTGATGACAATGCAGACCGCATAGAATACGGCAAAACCGTATAGCGCATTCTCAGGTGTGCCGGCTTTCATCTGTTCCCCAAAAACTTTAGGGATGAAGAAGGCCCCATAAGCGGCCACAGCTGATGTCCAGCCAAGCACCGGTCCGGCCTGTTCCTTGTCGAACACAGCTGCAATGGTGCGGAAGGTCGAACCGTTGCCAATACCGGTTGCGGTGAACAGGATCAGGAACAAGATCATGAACGGCAGGAAGTAGTCCTGCGGCGTGGCGGATGCGTAGGCCTTTTGCAGGAAATACGCGACGCCGATCGTCGACGCGACCATGATCGCAGAAATGATATGCGTGACCTTTGCACCGCCCATCTTGTCAGCAATCATGCCTCCCACCGGGCGGATCAGCGCACCGATAAATGGTCCCATCCAGACATACATGAGCGCCGAAGGACCATCCGGATTGACCGTGCTATGTGTTAGCACCCCATCAACAACCAGATGTTTGAAACCAAACACCACCTTGATAGTCAGGCCAAACGCGGCCGAATAGCCGATAAAACTGCCAAAGGTCATGGTATAGATGATGGTCATGGCCCAAGTGTGCTTGTTCTCGAATATTCTGTACTGACGCGACAGGTTCCGCCCGACTGCACCGGGGATAAGGTACAAAAGCCCCACCGTAGTTGCGACGACCAGCGGGATCACGATCAGCTTGTCAACATTCAAGCCCGAGCCACCCACCTTGGCCGGCAGCATCAGCCAAAGGCCAACTGTCGCGACAACAAGCCCGATAAGCAACATGCCCGTGATGATTGCAAAAGCAACGATCGGATTGGGGATACGTGGCGATACATGCTCATCACGAATGTTGTTCATTCCGAACCATGTCAGGAAGGCCAAGGGAATCAGCGGGATCAGCCAAACATAACCTGCATTATGGATATAAGTCAGCGTTCCGGCGGGGATTTTGCCAATCAGCGTGCCCGAGGCATTGATCAAGGCGCGGCCTGGCCCACCAAACATGGCAACAGTCATCACCGCCGGAATGACAACCTGCATGGTGGTGACGCCAAAGTTGCCAAGGCCCGCGTTCATACCCAATGCATAGCCCTGCACCTTTTTTGGGAAGAAAAAACTGATGTTGGACATTGAACTGGCGAAATTGCCGCCACCGATCCCGGACAGCAATGCCAGAGCCTGGAACACCCAAAGCGGCGTATCCGCGTTTTGTAACGCCAGACCGGTTCCTGCTGCGGGCAAAATCAAAAGGGTAGTTGTCCAGAAGATCGTATTCCGCCCACCCGCAATCCGAATGAAAAAAGTAGAGGGAATGCGCAGTGTGGCGCCGGACAGACCGGCAATAGCCGAGAGAGTGAAAAGTTCTGATTTTTCGAATGGATACCCGAGGTTGATCATCTGAACGGTAATGATCCCCCAATACAGCCAGACCGCAAAACCACAAAGCAGCGCCGGAATTGAAATCCAGAGATTACGGTTGGCAATCTTCTTGCCAGTGGAATTCCAGAACTGTTCGTCCTCAACATTCCAATTTCTAAGATCTTGTCCCAAAGTCTTTCTCCTCTGGTGATGCGTGGGGACGGACTGCGATACAGCCCGTCCGGTTTTTCGTGTTGCCGCTAGTGCGGTACGTCAGAAAGGTGCGTATCTCTGGTCAGTTCTGGATACTTCGCCCGATCCATCTTGCGGATCGCCAGATGCATCCAGATCAGGCTGACGACAACCAGCAGGAACATCAACATGAACACGGTGGACCAGACATGGGTCAGATCCAGAATAATCCCGAATGCAATGGGCAGAAAGAAACCGCCAAGGCCACCGATCATACCCACCAAGCCGCCCACAGCGCCCACGTTATGCGGGAAATAGACCGGGATGTGTTTGTAGACGGCTGCCTTGCCCAAGCTCATCACAAAGCCCAGGATCACCGTCAGGAAAACGAACACATAAAGCGGAATGCCAAAGGTGAACTGGATCGTCACCGGCGTACCGTCGGGTGCTGGAATCGCCTGCACGATGTAGGTGGTTTGCGGGTAACTCATGATGAACAGCACTACTGCCGCAACCATGAATGTCAGATACATCACGAAACGCGCACCCCAGACGTCCGACATCCAGCCGCCCAGCGCCCGGAAAATCGAGCCGGGCAGCGAATACATGCCGGCAAAGACACCAGCACTTGCCAGTGTTACCCCATAGGCACCCACATAATAGCGCGGCAAATAGGACGCCAGCGCAACAAACCCACCAAAAACAAAGAAATAGTATGTGGCAAAACGCCAGACCTGGATGTCTCTCAACGGCTCAAGCTGTTGCGCGGCCGACATGGGCTTGGCCCCTGTTTTCCTTTGCAGTTTCCGCACGGGATCCTCTGGCGCGAAAATGTAGAAAAGGACGGCCATCGCAATCAGGACAACGGCATAAATCCGTGCCGTGTCTTCCCATCCATAGGCAAGTACCAGAAAGGGTGCCGCAAAGTTCGTCACCGCCGCCCCAACGTTACCGGCACCAAAAATACCGAGTGCTGTACCTTGTTTTTCCGCCTCAAAGAAGCGCGACACATAGGCAATCCCGATGATGAAGGAACCACCGGCAAGACCCAGCCCAAGTGCAGCCATCAGGAAAACGGCATAGGTGTGAACCGAAGCCAGCAACCAGACCGAAATGGCCGTGATAAGCATTTGCAATGGCAACATGGTGCGGCCACCGAACTGATCTGTCCAAACCCCCAGAAAAATCCGGCTGAGTGAGCCGGTAAGAACAGGTGTCGCCACCAAGAGCCCGAACTGGGTCTCGGTCAGTCCCAGTTCCTGCTTGATCTTCACCCCGATAATCGAGAAAATCGTCCAGACGGCAAAACAAACCGTAAACGCCAGCGTACTCAGGCCCAAAGCCCGATATTGCTGGTTTCGGGTCACCCCATCAAGTTCGTGCATCACGTGCCCTCCACATTATCATGCGCCTTACAAGCGCAATAGCTTTGGGGCGTAGTAGCAGCATGGCCGACGCCAGCGGATTGATCCACATCAAGTAATTTCGAAAAAATCTTTTATAACAAACACTTATTGATATTTTTCTTTCCGGCGGGAAACAATAAATATCCGCGGCTTACAGATTTGCCAAACCGTGCATTGACATTTCTCTCTGAATCGATTGACATTAATCAAGCTTCAGCCAAATGGATACGACTCATGCGTTCATCTGACATTGCAGAGATTCGCAAGCTCCCGCTTTTCAAAGACGTGTCGGAAGATAACTTCGCGCGGCTGATGCGCGGAGCCTATATGCAGACCTTTCCGCCATTTGTCGATTTGATCACCGAAGGCGACAGCAGTGATTTTCTCCATATTGTTTTTGAAGGCAGTATCGAACTCTATGCACAATGGAATGGCCGGGAATCGACCTTGGGCACATTGCGGCCGATTTCCACATTCATCCTTGCGGCAACGATCAAGGACGCACCTTATCTGATGTCCGCCCGCACTCTGGAAAAATCCAGAGTAATTTTGCTACCCTCTGCCGATGTCCGTGAGACATTTCTGCGAGACCAGGATTTTTCTCGTGCGATTGTCGATGAATTGGCCACCTGCTACAGAACAACCGTCAAGTACAGCAAAAATATCAAGCTGCGGAATTCCGTAGAAAGACTGGCAAACTATCTTCTCAGAAAAAACAAGGCCTTTGGCAATGCGAATGTCTATGAACTGCCCATAGAAAAACGCAGGCTTGCATCATTCCTGCGAATGACACCCGAAAACCTTTCCCGTTCGCTTAAAACACTTCGCGATCATGGTGCAGAAGTTGACGGAAACACTGTCAGGATTTCCAATCTTGAAAAGCTCTCGGAATTTTCAAAGCCAACCCCTCTGATTGACGATCCCGATTGCTGATAGCTAATCCCGCAGGCTGTATTCGACAATCTCGGTCCTCTGGCCAAAGTTGAAATTGTCATCCGAGATCATTGTCAGGCGGATTGCACCGACATCGTCCCGCCAGACAGAGAGACCTTCCAGATTGTCATGAACCCCGATCGCTGTCTGCAATACCGTCTCTTCATTGCTCAGTTGGTTTTCAGAAACTGCAAATCGCCTCACCCGGCTGGCAAAGGCTAAGAACCCTATACTGAGGCGTTCCAGCACATACAGTTTGCCATCCGGTCCAAAATCTGCACCGACGGGGACAAACTCCCCCCTTCTGGGCAGACCAAAGGGAACCGTCCATTTTCCTTTTGCGTAGCGAAAAACAGGAAAAGGTCTGGTAATCTTTCCGGATTCCTCCGGTATCACATACAATGCGTCTTCCGGTCCGATTGCCAATGCTTCAAGCGAGGCATTCGGCGGCAACCCCAGGAACCTGCGATAAGGCCGAACCCAGAAGGCCGGGCTGTATGGGTCATCATACGTCCAAACACGATGAAAATGCTCGAATGAAACATAAATGCGCCCGCCCTTCCCAATCGCCAGCCCTTCCGCATCAATATCGCGCCACGCGCGCAGTGGTTTGCCTTTTGTATCGCGCAATTGCGTAAGTGAGCGGGGTACAACGCGGATGATCACTCCGTTTTCGCGCTGGATAGAACCCGTCAGAATCGCACCGCGATCTGAAACACTCGTAAAATTTTGACCATGATCAGACAGTTCAAAACCTGAAAAACCGCCGAACTTCCGATCCGAGAGAGAAAACGTGAAGCTACTGACGAATTGCGTATTCTGGCCTTTGGCAGCATGCGTGTTTCCGGGCCAGAAAACCACAAAAAATGCCAAGAGAACAATCCGCATCAGCGTGACTTCAACACGCGCACACATTGACGGGGAAGATCTCTCATCGTCAGTTCACGCCGCTTTTTCGGTGGCGGCGCGTTTGGATCAGGCGGAGGAGGGTTCAGAATATCATCCACCCACTTTTGTGCGGCTGCACACCCATCCCCCGGCGGAGGCGGCGCCTGATCAACGCAGTTTCTTGCGCCTTTCGGGCATTTCAGGCGAACATGAAAATGATAATGATGGCCCCACCACGGGCGAATTTTACGAAGCCATGCCCGATCACCTTTCTCATCTTTGCACATCTGCACCTTGGCCCCGGGGAAAACAAAGATCCGCGCAACGGCCTTGTCTTGCGCCGCCGCCTTCAGGATCTGGTGCTGGAAGCGGCTCCAGTTTGCGTTTACGAATGCGCCTTTTGCCCGTCGCATGGATGTCGCCGAAAGATCCTCGCGCGCCTGCCGCGACAAATTCAGATTCATCGCCGGAATCATCCAGATATCGACATCAAGCCCGATCTGGTGCGATCGGTGCCCGGTGAGCATTGGTCCGCCGCGCGGCTGTGACATATCGCCGATATACAAGCCGGCCGCACCCAGGCGTCTGGCCTTTCGGCTAAGCCTTTTTATGAATGCAATCAGCTCAGGGTGGCCCCAGTTGCGGTTTCTGCTCAGGCGCATTGCCTGCCAGGTCGGGCCTGATTGCGGCAGTTGAACAGCACCGGCAAGACAGCCCTTGGCATAGCTTCCAAAAGGCTGGGCGCGTTGAGATGAGGGAAAGCGCTGGGCGCCAAACAGCTTTTTGGCCTGCGGCGCAGCCTCAGCAGAAAAACTCAATACAAGCATCATCAGAAAACTGGTTACAAGGTGTTTCATGCGGCTTTCACATCTCCCCTGGGATTGACCCATATTAGCAAGATAAGGCTGAGAATAAACAGCAGGATCAATGGCGAAATCCCCAATCGCTGGTTTCCCGACATCTGGGTGGCAAAGGAAATGGCCGCCGGAGCCAGAAATGCCGTCGACTTTCCGGAAAGAGCATAGAGTCCGAATGCTTCGGTCGGGCGGTCCGGATTTGCATGCAAAACCATCATGGTGCGCGAAGACGCCTGCAAAATGCCCCCCGCAGCACCAATAACCCCGCCACAAACGTAAAAAATGATGTCGGGCAATGAGGAGCCGGCGGCGAGCGGAAAGCCAAACAGGCTTTCTCTGGTCATGCTGATGACAATGATACAAACAGTCGTCAGCGCCACGATACTGCCCGTTATAACGGGTTTAGGCCCCATCCGGCTGTCCAAACGCCCGCCTATCCACGAGAAGATGGCAGATGTGATCGCCCCCACCACACCAAAAACGCCAATCTGGATGATCGACCAGTCCAGCACACCAACAGCATACAAGGCGCCGAATCCATACAGTCCGTTCAATGCATCACGATACAAAAGCGACGAACCAAGAAAACTTCCGAGACTCTTTCGCTGAAAGATCGACCTGATAGAGACCCATAGAGACCCCAGCGCATCCTTCATTCCGCCAAATGCCTTGTGTGCGGTGCTGTCCTCGCGCACATACATGAAAAACGGAATCATAAAGACG
Source organism: Marinosulfonomonas sp. (assembly GCA_026984915.1). Classification (GTDB taxonomy): domain Bacteria; phylum Pseudomonadota; class Alphaproteobacteria; order Rhodobacterales; family Rhodobacteraceae; genus WFVA01. Next base: position 22,939 of record JALSRG010000079.1, read on the forward strand.
ATATACCAGATTGCCGTGAAGGGCCCGACAAACCGTGTGCCTTCCCGTGCAGCCGGGTCCAGCCCGAACAGGGGAGAAATGTCAAGCAGTGTTTTACCCGTATCATCTTCGGCAAAAAACAGCAGCATGATCGCCAACGCCAGAACACCCCCCCAGTAACCCAGCGCAAACCCCGAGCCCGAAATCCGGCCTATTTCCTTTTCATTTCCCAATGAAGGAAGCATGCCGTTGGTGAAAATCGTGGTGAACTCCATTCCGACAAAACCGATGCCAAAGAATGCAAGGGCCCAGACCACGCTGAAATCATCTGGTGCCGTCCACCAAAGACCAAAGGCACCAACGATATAAAACACCGAAAACACCTTGACCCAAGGCATGTGTTTGCCCGTGCTGTCGGCTATGGCCCCCAAAACCGGCGCCATAACTGCGATCGTCAACCCGGCCACTGTCAGCCCGTAACCCCACAGTGTCTGCGCACGGGCTTTTGCCGCTTGCTCTGCCAATCCGGCAGATATCAGATGAGAACTGACCATGTCCGCAAAATAGGGGCCGAAAATGAATGTCAAAAGCAATGTATTATAAGGCTGACTAGCCCAATCAAACATCATCCAACCCCAGATGCGCTTTTTCTTCGAAACCTCGGCCATGCGTTACTCCATCCCTGTTCTGATGATATGACAGGCAAAGCCCCGCGTGTGCAAGCCGCAATCCTCGGTCAGGGTTTCGGGGGCCAAGGGCGGCTGGCCTCGGCCGCAATCCAGTGTTTCACCCAATCGGGCAAAGCCGGGCTTTCGGGGTCTTTGCCAATGGCAATGGCCATTTCTTTTGGAGGCACAATGCCGCCTGGGCTGGTTACCGCTGTCCTGTAAAGCGCCTGATTGGCACATTCGCCGTTGCGCCAGATGGATTGTTCAAGATAAAGAAACCGTTCATCCCACCCCAAAGCACGGCTATGAATTTCAAATTTCTGGAACACCCGGATTCTGGCCCGATACCGAACCGAAACCCCGGCAACGGTCAGCCCCCACTTGTTGTCTTTCAAGGCTTTGATCAGCCCCAACCGGCGGGCAAGTGGAATGCGCCCAAGGTCATACAGCGTAAGGGTGCGCCCGTTGTTCAGCTCAAACCAGAAATCCAGATCCCACGGCCAGCAGATATGATGAGACACATGCGCGTCGGTAAGATCCAGAGCAGGCGCCTTGCGATGAACAAACAGTTCCTTGGCCATACGAAAGAATGGGTACATTTCCAGTGCTCCTGTGCTGTTGCTGACAAAGAACCTGACGCCTCCCCGGTCAAGCGCGACGTAACGGAAGAACCTTGATTACAATTCAAATGCACGGCTTGAACAATCAGGGTGCCGGCATTAGGTCTGGTTCACACAAAACACCAGACCAAAGGCCAAAATCGATGCAATCCCTTTTTCAGATCATCATGATGATCCTCAATATCGTATGGTTCATAATGATTGCCCATATCATCATGAGTTGGCTGATCAGCTTCCAGGTTCTCAATCTGCATCAACCGCTCGTGGCGCAAATCTGGTATGCCCTTAACAAGATACTCGAGCCGATCTATGCCCCGATCCGCCGCATTCTGCCACCCACCGGCGGGTTGGATTTTGCCCCGTTGGTCGCGTTTATCGTCCTGATCGCCTTGCAAACCATACTAATTAATAATCAGGCTTTTTTCTTCAGATAGGGCGGGGCGATGCAGGATGCTGCCTCTCTTCTGTCATCCGTGTTTGGATTCAACAGATTCCGCCCCGGACAGGAAGAGATCATAAAGGCTATTGTTCGCGGACAAAATACGCTTGCAATCATGCCAACGGGTGGCGGTAAATCGCTCTGCTTCCAACTTCCCGCCTTGTGTCGCGAGGGGGTCACGCTGGTTGTCTCACCTCTGATCGCCCTGATGCGTGATCAGGTGCGCGCATTGCAGGAAGCCGGGGTCGAGGCCGGTGCCCTGACTTCTCACAATACAGATGAAGAAAACGATGCCGTTTTTAACGCCTTGGCGGAAAAACGTCTGAAGCTGTTGTATATGGCGCCCGAACGGCTGGCCGCAGGGGGAACCCTGCCATTGTTGCGGCGTGCAAACGTAACCTTGCTGGCGGTGGATGAAGCCCACTGTGTTTCGCAGTGGGGGCATGATTTCCGGCCGGACTATCTGCGTATCGGAGATCTTCGCCGTGTATTGAACGTGCCCCTCGCAGCCTTTACCGCGACGGCGGATTCCCAGACAAGGGCCGAGATCATCGCCCGACTTTTTGGGGAAAACCAGCCAGAGGTCTTTCTGCACGGCTTTGACCGCCCGAATATCCATCTGGCGTTCGAGGCAAAAGACGGACCACGCAAACAGATTCTGAACTTTGCAGCTTCCCGCCGGGATCGGGCGGGAATCATTTATTGCGCAACGCGGGCAAAAACAGAGAGCCTGGCGCGGGCGCTCGTTGCTGACGGTCATTCCGCTTGTCATTATCATGGAGGCATGGATGCGGCAAACCGCCGTGCTGTGGAATCGCGTTTCCAGCGAGAAGACGGATTGATCGTTGTGGCCACTGTTGCCTTTGGAATGGGGGTGGACAAACCGGACATCCGCTGGGTCGCCCATGCCGACCTGCCAAAATCCATCGAGGCATATTATCAGGAAATCGGCCGCGCCGGGCGTGATGGCGCCCCGGCTGAAACACTTACTCTTTATGGGGCCGAGGATATCCGGCTTCGTCGCACACAAATAGATGAAGGCCTGGCCCCGCCTGAACGCCGCAATGCCGACCACGGGCGATTGAACTCGCTTTTGGGGCTGGCCGAAGCCTTGAAATGCCGGCGGCAAACACTGCTGGCGTATTTTGGCGAATCCAGCGAACCCTGTGGCAACTGCGATCTGTGCGACAGCCCACCGGAATTGTTTGATGCAACAACAGCCGTGCAAATGGCACTCTCTGCCATTCTGCGCACCAAAGAGTTTTTCGGGGTCGGACATCTGATTGACATTCTCATCGGAAACCCAACTGACAAGATCAAAGCCCGTGGCCATGATGCCCTTCCCACTTTTGGGGTCGGACAAGAATATAACCGGCGTCAATGGCAGGGAATTTTCCGTCAGATGATGGGAGCGGATCTGGTGCGGCCGGACCCGGACCGTTATGGCGCGCTACGCATGACCGATCGTGCACGTCCAATTCTGCGCGGGGAAAAGAACATAACACTGCGCCTGGATCTGGTCAGGAAGCCGACGCCACAGCGTCCTGCGGTCAAGGCTCTTGTGTCGGATGAAAACGCACCCCTCCTGAGCGCACTGAAAGCCAAGCGTCGCGCCCTGGCCGAGGCAGCCAGCCTGCCGGCCTATATGGTTTTCAATGACCGCACCCTGATCGAAATGGCCGAGAAGCGCCCCCGAACACCTGACCAGATGATCGAGATCACCGGAGTTGGCGCCAGGAAACTGGAAAGCTACGGCGCCGCCTTTCTAAAGATCATAACCGGCCAAGAGACAGAAAACCCGCATCCATCCCGCCGAAAGCTGACGGGCAGCGATGCCGCGAACATATTTGACCGGCTGCAGGAGGTGCAGTCAGAGCTTGTTCGGGGCGCCGACGGGTTAGGTAAACCAATGAGCTGCTCCGCCTCCTTGCTGGCGCGGGTTGCAACAGCCCGGCCGGATATGCAAACGATCAGTGCACTATTGGGCCAACGCCGCGCAGAACGATTTGCGTCAGCTTTTCTGGATGTTCTGAGTCAGGATCGCTAAGAACGGCGGCAAACCGATGGGGAGGAATGAATGCTTGCAGTAATTTCACCGGCAAAACGTCTTGATATGAACCCGGTCAACGCCGATGGCTCGACACAACCTGCGTTCGGGGCTGACGCGCTGAAACTGGCTGGCTATGCAGGCAAACTATCCCCGGCGCAGTTGCAAAAGCTGATGCGGATCAGCGACAAACTGGCCAAACTGAATGCCGACCGGTTCGCGGAATTCTCTGGCAATCCTGCGCCTGACAGAACCAAGCCCGCCATTCTGGCCTTTGCGGGAGATACTTATTCCGGACTTGAAGCCTCGACACTTGATCAACATGCAATGGACTGGGCGCAAACGCATCTGCGCATCCTGTCAGGGTTATATGGCGTGTTGCGACCTATGGATCTGATACAACCTTACCGGCTGGAGATGGGCGCGAGACTTGAAACCGATGTTGGCAACTCCTTGTACGAGTTCTGGGGATCACGTCTGGCATACGCCCTGAAGGCAGCGGCCGAAGATTCCAAAACGGACATTCTGGTTAACTGTGCTTCGGTTGAATATTTCGGGGCCGTTGACACCAACGCTTTGAAATTAAGGATCATAACACCTGTTTTTCTTGAAAACAGGAACGGAACAGAAAAGATTGTAAGCTTTTTCGCCAAAAAAGCCCGCGGAGCCATGGCGCGTTACATGATGGAAAACCATCTGACTGATCCGGAAAGTCTGAAAGAATTTGACACAGGCGGCTATCGGTATATCCCGGAAAAAAGCCAGAATAACAAATGGGTGTTTCTGCGCGACTATCCGGCAGGTTCATCTAACAGGGAAGAGTCATAAGACACGAGTTCAACTGTATTTCCTTCCGGATCTTTTGTGAAAACCCCCCGCCAGCCAACCCAGCCAAAATGCTCGACATGATAAGGCTGGCCCAGTTTCTCATACCAGCTTATTACCGCTTCCTGCTCATCGAACGGAAGCGAAAGCGCAAAATGATGCAGAGAAGACGGGCCCTTTCCGGGGTGTCCCCTGAACAGGGCCAAGATGCTGGTATGACCCCCGAAACCTGCGCCGATCCTGAAAAAAATGATGTTCTGGCTACGCCTGTTACCCATGCGTTCCAAACCAATCACATCTTCATAGAAGCTTGCCATTTTTTGCGGATCCAGACAGCGAATGGCAATTTCGCCCAAGGCTCGGGGTCTGAAACCTTTCTCGATGTTTCCAGTTTTGCTGCCCATGGTGACAGGGATGGCATAAATCAGGAAGAAAGTACAGGCCCGATCTTTCCTTGTTTCTAGCCTGAAACACGCTTGGTTTCGTCCTCTTCATCTTTCGAAACCGGCAACACATCATCCGGTGCAAGCTCGATAATCTTTCCGGTTATCGCGGCTTTCCGCAAAGGTTTTGTCAGATAATGGTCCAGCCCGGCCGCCAGAATTTCATTGTCATCTCCGCTCATGGCATGTGCCGTCAGGGCAATGATCGGTACATGCGTTGCTGTTTTTTCTTCCAGTTTCCGGATCGTGCGGGTTGCTTCCTTGCCGTCCATTTCAGGCATGGAAATATCCATGAAAATAATATCCGGTTCAAAATCATTGAAGGCTTCAACAGCTTCCAACCCGTTATTGGCAAACCGAAGATCAATGTTCAGATCTTTTACCATTTTGCTGAATACAAGTTGATTGGTACGGTTATCTTCGGCCGCAAGCACACGCAGCTTGCGTAAATCAGTCCCGATTTCACCATCCGAATTCAAGTCAAATTCGAATTCGTCAACTGCAGGCGCCGGTTCATTGCTTGGCGTACGGCCCTGGTTTTCCAACTCGTGCAGGCTTGTAAACAGTTCCCGCGGAAGTACAGGCTTTCGCAATATTGTTGAAATATGATCGTTCTCTGGTGAAGATCCCTGATTTGTTGCCAGCAAGACAATGGGGGTATCCGCAGCGGCCCGTTTAAGCGCATTTATCAAGTCCGAAACATCCATGTCGGGCGGTGCCTGATCAACAAAAATGGCGTCATACTTGTCAAGTTCGGCGACCAGCGCTGCCTCTCCGGAAGACAAGCATTCGACATCCATCCCCAGCACAACGAGTTGCCGCGCCAAAATAGCCTGGCTGGTTTTCTGTGCATCCACAATCAGTGCGCTCTTGAAGCATTCAAGTCGGCGCGGCGTGGCGTTATCGGCATGTTCAATTGCCGGAAGGGTGATGCGAAATCCGAAACAGGATCCTTCGCCAACAACCGAATCCACCCAGATTTCACCACCCATCAGTTCGACCAACTGTTTTGTAATGGCCAACCCCAGCCCGGTTCCCTCATACCGCCGGTTCCGTTCATCCTCCACCTGATTGAACTCACCGAAAATATGATCGATTTTATCTGGCGGAATTCCGATGCCGGTGTCTTCAATTGTAACATGAATCCTTTGTGGGCCGTTTTCACCGTCTTCCATTCCGACGACCCGAACCAGAACATAGCCTTCGGATGTGAACTTCACGGCATTGCCGATAAGGTTGGTCATTATCTGGCGAATACGCCCGGGATCCCCCATATACCGGGTGGGCATGAACATGTCGAAGTCAATCAGAAGATCAATCGGTTTACCCTGAACTGATGGTTGCAGCAACATGACGATTTCATGGATGCAACGCTCCAGATCAAACGGCTCGGCATGCAAAACAAGCTTGTCCGCTTCGATCTTCGAGTAATCCAGCACATCGTTGATAATTACCAACAGCGCTTCTCCGGAGCTCTTTATAGTGTCCACATACAAACGTTGTTCTTCATTCAGAGGGGTATCTCTCAGAATATCTGCCATGCCGACAACACCATTCATCGGCGTGCGAATTTCGTGGCTCATGTTGGCGAGGAAGGCAGATTTTGCCCTGTTGGCAGCCTCGGCCTTTTTGCGGGCTTCCTTAAGCTCGGCCTCATAGCGGATGGTATCGGTTATGTTCAGCCCCATCGAAACCGTGTCGCCATCTTGAGACCGACGGTCGACAAGCTTCACATATTGTTCGTTCCACAGTTTTATGACCTTGGGCGCGGACAAATCTCCGCCCCACCGCTTCAGCATGTCATCACGCCACTGGGTCGCGGTTTTTTCGCCGATATCGACTATTCCCTCTTCCACCATGAGTTCGATGACACGTGCATAAGGCACCCCCGGCCCGACCTCTTCCAAACCGTCAAAGATCGAGAGATAGGCTTTGTTCGCTGAAACCATTCGGTCATTACTGTCAAATACGGCAAAGCCGTCGCGAATGGTTTCAATGGAATCCCATAACCGCCGCTCAGCGATAATAACCTTGTGTTCGGCCTCTTTCAGTTCACTAAGGACCTGGGTCTTTTCCCCTTCCAGAGCCTGTGCAACGGAGCGGACTTCCTCCACTTCGTGACGCGTCTCGACAATCTCTTCCGACAGGGCCAGCGCATGTTTTCCCAGCTTTTTGTTGGCAGCAAACAATTCTTCCTGTTTCTGCTTCAACAATCGCTCTGCCGCCAAACGCGCGCGGCGTTCCTGCGCCAATCGGTCCATGGTTGTCATTGCCGCCCTCCGAGTCGCCCCTTGAATTGTCAAGGAACATTCACAGAACAAGGTGAACAGTACCTTAACCGGAATAAAATTTCCCCCGCTGATCTGGCCTGGTTTCACATTGCAAAACCCGCGGCTGTTGTGCGACAACTGCCGCATAGTAGTTAGGAGAGTTTCCCATGCGTCTGGTCATCAAAACCGCAGTGTTGTTTTTCATGCTGGTTGGAACACTCTGGGCAAATGAGCTGGTTCCGGAGCGGCGCACAACCCTGACCAAGGACCTGGATTTTTATGGCTCGGATCTGCGGGCGCTTTTTGACACGGATTTTGCCAGTTGCCAGCGTGCCTGCCTGCTCGACAAGCGCTGTTCAGCTTTTACTTTCAACAAGCGCTCCAACTCCTGTTTTCCCAAAAGCGCCGTGACGGAAACCAAACCCTATGAAGGTGCGCTCTCCGGGCGTGTTATTGAAACCCCACCGACAATTCTAGCGCGTGCGGCAGAGCGTGCCGTGGATTTGGATTTTCTGGGCAAAGCCGATTTTGAGTCAGCGCGTGCGCTCGCAGAGATGCTGTCGACCTATCATTATGCAGGCGAATGGGACGCACAAGCGCTTCTGGATGCTGCGCGGGATCGTCGCAACAAAGGCCAAAACGTCGTTGCCCTGAAATTTACTGGTGCCGCGCTGACATTGACTGACAAGGCTGATCAATGGGTGGAATATGCGCGCCTGGGTTTGTCATTGAAAGATTCCAATCAATCCGACGTCAGGAAATATGTCCGCCGGGCATTGCCGGCATCCATCAACGGATACCTGCGCAGTACCTCGCCTGCCCAGCAGGCCGCTGCCCTGACGGTTATGGCCGAGGCGCTGGAAGCAAATGGTCGTGGTCGTGATATGATACCGGCACTTTCCCTTGCTCAGAAGATTTCTCCGCGGGATGACACGGCCAAGGCCCTGGATCGCGCCATACTGAAATACGGCTTTCGTATTACCGAAGATACAGTGGATAGTGACACCGCCTTACCCCGAATGTGCGCTATTTTTTCTCGCAAACTGGTGCAGGCCGGGTTGGATTATTCGCAATACTTGAAGCTTCCAAAACAGGACATGCCGGTTGAGGTTTCCGATCGCCAGCTATGTATTGGCGGCCTGGATCACGGACAACGCTATAGTATTACCTTTCGGGCAGGTTTGCCCGCTGTCAACGGTGAAAAACTGCGCAAGTCCGTTACGATTACGCACTATGTGCGCGACCGCAGCCCGATGGCCCGGTTTTCCGGGCGCGGGTATGTGCTGCCAAAATCAGGCGAAGCAGCCTTGCCGATCGAAACAGTCAATCTGACAACCGTCGATCTTGTCCTGCGTCGGGTCAGCGACCGCAATCTGTTAAGAGCCTTCCAGGACGGATATTTCGGACGCCCCATCTCCGCATGGCAGGAAGACACTTTTGCATCCAACGTCGCCGAAGAAATCTGGCGTGGTGTTGGTACTGTCGAAATGACCCTGAACAAAGAAGTGACGACCCGTCTGCCTATGGGCGACATCATCGCAGACCTTCCAGCCGGGGTATATGCCCTGCAGGCGAAGGTGCCCGGCGCCGACCCCTATGACAACCCGGCCACCACCCAGTGGTTTGTATTGTCCGATCTGGGCATCGCGACAATGAAGGGGGCCGATGGTGTGCATGTCTTTGTCCGGTCGCTGGCGGATGCTTCGTCAAAGCCGGGAATCAGGGTTTCGCTGTTGTCGCGTGCCAATGCGGTTCTGGCTGAAACCGAAACGGATGCGAACGGGTATGCACATTTTGCCAGCGCCCTCACCAAAGGGACCGGGGGAAGCGCGCCAGCGCTGATCACAGCGAAAGATGGCGATAAGGATATGGCCTTTCTTTCGCTCACCGGCCCGGCTTTTGACCTGTCGGATCGCGGGGTTGAGGGGCGTGAACCGGCAAAAGCGATTGACGTTTTCCTGACCACGGACCGCGGTGCCTACCGGGCGGGCGACACCGTTTATGCAACTGCACTGGCCCGAGACAGTAAATCCCTGGCATTGGCAGGCCTGCCGCTTACGGCTGTTTTGCGCCGCCCGGACGGGCTGGAATACAGCCGGCAACTGTCTGCAAACGGAAAAGAGGGCGGACATGTGTTCAGATTGCCAATCGGGGCGACGGCACCGCGTGGCGGCTGGCGGCTCAGCGTTTATGCTGATCCGGATGCACCGGCATTGGCATCTTCCAGTTTTCTGGTCGAAGATTTCCTGCCTGAACGCATTGATTTCGACCTGAAGCTGCCCGAAGGTCCGGTCCGGATCAATGATGCCCCTGTGCTGACAGTGCAGGCCGACTACCTGTTTGGAGCACCAGCGGCAGATCTGGCTGTTGAAGGTGAAGTCAAAATCAAGGCCCGCGAAGGGCTTGAAGGCTATCCCGGCTATGTATTCGGACGTTATGACGAACCATTCAATCCGCGCAGTGAAAGCCTGCCCTCGGGCCTGCGCACGGATTCTGCAGGCCAAGCCAGGGTGCCGGTGAAATTTCCTGAAATCGAAGCTCTATCGCGCCCGCTGGAGGCACAATTGATCGTTCGGGTCTCGGAAGGATCAGGCCGCCCGGTTGAGCGACGCCTGACCAAGCCGCTAACCCCGTCCACCCCCATGATCGGCATCAAGCCCATGTTTGATGACGTTGTGCCCGAGGGCGCAGAAGCGCGTTTCAATATTCTGGCAATCAACGAGGAAGAACAAACCATTCCGATGCGTGTGCGCTGGACGATGAATCGCGTGAACACACATTACCAGTGGTATCAGGAATCGGGTAACTGGAACTGGGAGCCGGTTATCACGCGCACCCTTGTTGACAGCCAGGAAGTCCAGTTGACGAATGCGCCGGTTGAGGTTTCCGCCCCTGTCGAGTGGGGCCAATACGAAATCAAGGTCGAGCGTCTGGACGGTGAGTATCTGGCGTCTTCTACCAGTTTCTATGCAGGTTGGTATGCCTCGGCCGATGCCTCGGCCACACCGGATGTTCTGAAAGTATCCTTGGACAAAACCGCATATCGCCCCGGCGAAACTGCAACCCTTCGGCTGGTTCCGCGTTACGCGGGCAAGGCACTGATTACGGTCATGTCCAACCACATGATCGACATGAAAACCATGGACGTTGTGAAAGGTGAAAACCAGATCAGCCTGCCGGTAACCGATGAATGGGGCGCAGGGGCCTATGTAACAGCAACGGTAATCCGTCCAATGCAGGTAGCCGCCGGCCATAATCCGGCGCGCGCACTGGGCCTGTCTTACGCGCCGGTTGATCCGGGCGATCACAGACTGAGTGTAGCATTTGACGTTCCGAAAGAGGCCTCACCGCGTAAGGAATTCAATGTCGCATTAAAAGTTGCCAACATAAAACCGGGCGAAACAGCATATGCAACGATCGCTGCCGTTGATGTCGGAATTCTGAATCTGACCGGTTTCAAAAGCCCCGATGCCGCCGGCTACTTTTTTGGCCAAAGGCGGCTCGGTATGGAAATTCGCGATATTTATGGCCGCCTGATTAACGGTATGAATGGCGTTATGGGAACGGTGCGCTCTGGTGGTGATGCCGGGAGTGACGCCGGGCTGCAATCTCCTCCGCCGACCGAAGAACTGGTCACTTTCTTTAGCGGACCGGTTACCGTTGGCGCGGACGGATTGGCGCATGCCAGTTTTGACCTTCCTGCGTTCAATGGCACCCTTCGCCTGATGGCTGTCGTCTGGTCGGCGACCGGAGTTGGCAATGCAGAGGCCGATGTTCTGGTTCGCGATCCGGTGGTCATCACGGCCAGCCTGCCAAAATTCCTGGCGCCGGGTGATCAAAGCCGCATGCTGCTGGAAATCACCCATACTTCCGGGCCGGCGGGCCGGATGGGTCTGGATGTAACGGCAGAGGGTGTATCTTTGGCGTCAAATGCCATTCCTTCCGGGATCACCCTGGGCAAACTGGAAACGACAAAACTGTCAGTGCCGCTGACTGCCGATGCGATCGGCAATCATGGTATTACGGTGGCACTGACAACACCGGATGGCAAGCTGTTGACCAAGAAACTGACCTTGCCGGTGTTGGACAATGACCCGGAAACAACGCGCACAAGCCAGTTCTCGCTTGCTGCTGGCGATACATTTGTCTTTTCACGGGATGTCTTTGATGGCCTGAGAAGCGGAACGGGCTCAGCCACTCTGTCGGTCGGGCCATTGGCAAGACTGGATGCTCCTGGGTTGCTGAACGCACTGGACAGGTATCCATACGGTTGTACCGAGCAGATTACATCCAAAGCCTTGCCCTTGCTTTACCTGAATGATGTTGCGCAGGTGATGGGGCTGGATGCCCGCAAATCCATTCCCGTGCGTATCGATGAGGCGATCGAGAAAGTCCTGAACAATCAGTCCTCCAACGGCGCATTTGGTTTATGGCGCCCGGACGAGGGCGATTTCTGGCTGGATGCCTATGTGGGAGACTTCCTGAGCCGGGCGCGTGCCAAAGGCTATAAGGTGCCTGATACTGCGTTCCGGATGGCAATGGACAACCTGCGCAACCAGGTGAATTATGCGGGAGATTTTGACAGGGGGGGCGAAGACCTTGCCTACGCTCTTATGGTCCTTGCCCGCGAAGGGGCTGCCGCCACAGGTGATCTGCGCTATTATGCCGATGTCAAGGCGGATGCGTTTTCGACCCCACTTGCAGCCGCGCAGCTTGGGGCGGCGTTGGCATACTATGGCGACCAGACACGCGCCGATGCCATGTTCGGCCGCGCAGCACGTTTGATCGCCAAAGATGCCCTGAAGAAAGAGGGCTATTATTGGCGCGCCGATTACGGCTCTGTCCGTCGTGATGCAGCAGGAGCGTTGGCTCTGGCAGCGGAATCCGGCAGCAATGTCATGGACAAGGAAACGCTGATCAAGTTTGTTACTTCCCGCGACAGCGGTGAATACCGCTCGACACAAGAGGCCGCCTGGACCTTGCTGGCGGCCAAGGCGCTTGTATCAGACCCATCGCTCAATGGTTTTACTATCAATGGCAAAGCCGTCAGCGGCCCATTGGTACGCGTGCTGGAAAATGATACCACCGCAGAGCCTCTGTCCATTCGCAATGGCAGTGGACGTGACCAAACCGTAACCCTGACCACTTTCGGCGTACCTGATCAGCCCTTGCCGGCCAGCGGCAATGGCTATGCCATAGAACGCAATTATTATTCCATGATTGGCGAAATGATTGACACCAGTGATCCTGCGGGCATCCCGGTTGGCACACGCATGATTGCTGTGGTCACGGTGCATCCCTATTCCGATACCGAGGCCAGACTGATGGTAAACGCGCCGCTGCCGGCCGGGCTGGAAATAGACAATCCACATCTGTTGGAAAGCGGGAACGTCATGGCATTTGAGTGGCTGAACCTTCCCAGTAGTGTCCGATATTCCGAAGCCCGGACAGATCGGTATCTGGCCGCTGTGGACTGGTCTTCGGATAAACCATTTCAACTGGCCTATATCGTGCGGGCTATTTCTCCCGGCACATATCATCAACCGGCAGCCAGCGTTGAAGATATGTACCGCCCGGAATTCCGGGCGCATTCGGATCCGGGCACAATCCGTGTAACAGAGTGATGAAACGCCATGCTCTTTTCATTGTGGCGGCAGTATTCATTGCCGTTGCAGCCATTCATGACGCTTTCGATCAATGGGTTGATTCCACCAAACTGCCAAAACTTACTGCCGAAACAGGTGTTGAGGTCTTTGACCGGAATGGCGCCTTGCTGCGGGCTTTCACAGTCGCGGATGGGCGATGGCGGCTTGCTACGTCTCTGGAAGCGGTAGACCCGGACTATCTGAAAATGCTGATCGCCTATGAGGACAAGCGATTTTACCAGCATGACGGGGTTGATTGGAAAGCCATGTTGCGGGCGGCCGCGCAATTTGCGCAAAACGGCCGCGTGATCTCGGGCGGATCGACCCTGACCATGCAGGTTGCACGACTGCTGGAGGACAGCGGAACAGGACGTTGGCGTGGGAAATTGCGGCAGATCCGCGTTGCCCTTGCCCTGGAACGGAAACTGAGCAAAGACGAAATACTGACGCTTTACCTGAACCGGGCCCCTTTCGGTGGCAACCTTGAAGGGGTGCGTGCCGCCACACGTGCCTGGTTTGGCAAGGCGCCCAGGCGCCTGACACCAGCACAGGCAGCCCTGCTGATTGCGCTGCCGCAATCCCCCGAATCGCGCCGGCCAGACCGAAACCATGTGGCGGCGCAACGCGCACGAGACCGGATACTGGAACGTTTGACCAAGGCCGGAAGAATAAGTCAGGCTACAGCCCGGGCCGCAAAGTCAGAACCTGTTCCCGACAGGCGGCAGCCCTTTCCCGCACTTGCGCCACATCTCACCGAACGGATCCTCGCCCAATCGCCGAACCGAAAGCGTTACCAGTTAACCATCAACGCAACTCTGCAAGGCCAGATCGAACAGCTTGCAAGAATGGCCCTGCAAGACAAGGATCGAAAGCTTTCGATCGCCATTATGGTGGCTGACCATACAACCGGCGAAATTTTGGCTTCGGTTGGCTCCGGTTCATACCAGGCCGATGGCCGGCTTGGATATGTTGATATGACACGCGCAATTCGTTCTCCCGGATCGACATTGAAACCGCTGGTCTATGGAATGGCCTTCGATCAGGGGCTGGCGCATCCGGAAACGTTGATCGAAGACCGCCCGACAGCCTTTGGCGCCTATGTGCCGCAAAACTTTGATGGTCAGTTCCGTGGCACCATCCGCTTGCGGGCAGCCCTGCAACAATCACTCAACATCCCTGCGGTAAAGCTCCTTCAGGCAATTGGCCCGGCGCGTTTTGTCGCCCGCCTGAAACGGGCCGGAGCCGGTCCGGTCATACCCGGAGGCAAACCGGGCCTTGCCGTCGTACTGGGTGGTGTCGGGCTGACACTCAGGGATTTGACACAGCTTTACGCGTCACTCGCCGAAGGTGGGCACGTCCGGTTTCTATACTTCGACCAGAACGCCATGCCTGTACAATCCGACAAAACCCTGATTTCCCCCGAGGCGGCCTGGCAGGTCGGGAACATCCTGTCAGGTCTGGCGCCACCACCGAACGCCCCGCGAAACAGGCTTGCTTACAAAACCGGGACCTCTTACGGAAACCGGGACACATGGGCGATCGGCTATGACGGGCAGCACGTCGCAGGCGTTTGGTTGGGGCGGGCTGACGGAACACCCGTTCCCGGTGCTTTTGGGGCTGCACTGGCCGCACCGGTTTTGTTTAACGTTTTTTCACGCCTCAAACCCGAATTGACCCCGCTTGGCCCTCCACCTCCGGCAACCCTGATTGCCAGCAATGCTGAATTGCCATTACCGTTGCAGCATTTCCGCACCCGGGATGCCTTGTTTGCCAAATCCGCCGAGGCACCACAGGTCAGCTTTCCGCCAGACGGGTCGGTTCTGGAAACAGATGGCCCGCTTGTGGTAAAGGTTCGCGATGGGCTCGCGCCCTTTACCTGGTTGGTGAATGGAACACCCGCAATAGTGGCCAGCCATGACCGACAAACGCAGATTGATCTTTCCGGTCCGGGCTTTGTCACACTTTCAGTGATTGACGCCAAAGGCAGATCGGCGCGATCCCGGATCACCCTGCGTTAGATTTTTTCGATCGCCAGGGCTATACCCTGACCGCCGCCGATACACATGGTGATCAACGCTTTCTTGCCGCCAGTACGTTGTAGATAATAGAGCGCCTTTACCGTCAGCAATGCACCGGTGGCACCGACGGGATGACCTAGGGCGATTGCGCCACCCATCGGGTTGACCCGTGCAGGATCAAAGCCCAATTCTTTGCTTACGGCCAATGCTTGCGCCGCAAAGGCTTCGTTTGATTCAATCACATCAAAATCATCCGCCTTCAGGCCTGTTTTTTCAAACAGGCTGCGCACTGCTGGGATTGGGCCAATTCCCATCACTTCGGGTCTCACACCAGCATGGGCATACCCCAGTATACGGGCTTTGGGCTTCAGTCCGGCGTTCTCAGCCGCATCGGCGCGTGCCAGCACCAACGCCGCTGCACCATCATTTATACCCGAAGCATTCCCTGCGGTCACAGTACCGTTTTTCTGAAAGACAGCGCGCAATCCGGCGAGC
Source organism: Marinosulfonomonas sp. (assembly GCA_026984915.1). Taxonomy (GTDB): domain Bacteria; phylum Pseudomonadota; class Alphaproteobacteria; order Rhodobacterales; family Rhodobacteraceae; genus WFVA01. The sequence goes on from JALSRG010000079.1 coordinate 38,388, forward strand.
GCCTCGGCATTTGTTTCCTTGGGGTGTTCATCCGTATCGAAAAGAACCGTTTCGCGGCGCCTTTTCACTTCTACCGGAACGATTTCTTCCTTGAACCAGCCATTTGCAATTGCCTCAGCCGCCCGTGTCTGACTGAGTAGCGCAAACGCATCCTGTTCCTCGCGGGAAATACCGTACTCTGCGGCCACGTTTTCTGCGGTTATACCCATATGCCCGGTGCCAAATGGGCAATGCAGCGTGCCCAGCATCATGTCCTGCACCGTGACTTCGCCCATTTTCTGCCCCCACCGGGCCTGAGGGACGATGTGAGGAGATCGGCTCATGCATTCTGCACCCCCGGCCAAAGCAAAATCGGCGTCACCCAGTATCAGGGATTGAGCACATGAGACAATTGCCTGGGCACCGGAGCCGCACAAACGGTTCACATTCATTGCCGGTACAGTTTCCGGTACGCCTGCCTGCATTGCCGCAACCCGTGCCAAATACATATCGCGCGGTTCCGTATTTATAACATTCCCAAAAACAACGTGGCCTATTTGGTCAGCCGCCACACCGGCGCGTTTCAGGGCAGCCCGCGAAGCGATTGCTGCCAACTCTGTCGGCGGCAAACCGGCCAGCGAACCGCCAAAGGTTCCGATTGCCGTGCGTGCGCCATCAAGAATAACAACTCCGGGCATCGAAAAATCTCCATTTCGCTGTTTTGGCCAGTCTAACCCATAAGAATCCGAAAGTACGCTGTAACGGTGCGTCAGTCTTTCGCCAGAAGCCGGTTCACGGCAGCACGAAAACAGCTTGCATGTGGCCCGAGCGCTGCCAGCACTTCCTCCTCGTAGGCGCGTGCAATCGGTGCAAGTTCCGCCACCATTGAACGGCCTTTATCGGTCAGCGCAAGTTCAACAAGCCGCCTGTCCTTGCTGTTCGATTTCTTGGTAATATAACCGGCGTTTTCCAATCGGGTGGCTGCGCGGCTGACCTTGGATTTGTCCATGTCTACCTTCCTGAATATTTCACGAACGCTGACGCTTCCCGCCTGAGACAAATGCGCGACAACCCGCCATTCCGGATTCGAAATTCCGAATTTTTCTTTGTACAGGGCCATAAACCCGTCACTGACGCGGCTTGATAGTACAGCGAGCTGGTAGGGTAAAAATGCATCCAGATCGAAATCGTTCATCTTGTTCACCAAAACACCTCGTCATTACAGTTCCTTCAGATGGCCATGTATTCCGACAGGATTCAAGGGTGGATAAACTTGACATCGTTGCAACTGCAACGATACCCTGTGGCAGCGAACATATTTCTGAACTGAGAGGAAACGCCATGAGTGCCCAGAATCCTCCGCGCGAGATTATCCGCGCGGAAACTCTTAGTGGAACCACCAAGGATTATATGCCGGGGTTCGGCAATGACTTTGAAACCGAAGCCTTGCCGGGCGCGCTTCCGCAGGGGCAGAACAGCCCGCAGCGTTGTAATTACGGCCTTTATGCAGAACAGCTTTCCGGAACCGCCTTTACCGCACCACGCGGGCAAAATGAACGCACATGGTGCTACCGGATACGTCCGTCAGTAAAACACAGTGGACGCTATGAAAAAATGGACCTGCCCTATTGGAAGTCAGCGCCAGAGATAAAGCCGGACGTAATATCCTTGGGGCAATACCGCTGGGATCCGGTGCCACACACAGACAAATCCTACACTTTTCTGACCGGAATGCGTACCATGACCACGGCAGGTGATGTGAACACCCAGGTTGGTCTGGCCAATCATATCTACCTGATTACGGAATCGATGGAGGATGAATACTTCTATTCCGCCGATAGCGAGCTTCTGGTCATCCCACAAGAAGGGCGGCTACGGTTTTATACCGAGCTTGGCATCATGGATCTTGAACCCAAAGAGATCGCCATCTTACCGCGCGGCATGGTCTATCGGGTTGAGCTGGTCAACGGCCCCGCGCGCGGGTTTGTCTGCGAAAACTATGGCCAGAAATTCGATCTGCCCGGACGCGGCCCGATCGGTGCCAACTGTCTGGCCAACCCCCGTGATTTCAAAACACCCGTAGCTGCCTTTGAAGACCGCGAAGTGCCAAGCCGCATTGTCGTAAAATGGTGCGGCCGGTTTCATGCCACAGACATCGACCACAGCCCTCTGGATGTCGTCGCCTGGCATGGTAATTATGCCCCGGTAAAATACGACCTGCGCACCTACTCTCCGGTTGGGGCCATATTGTTTGACCATCCGGATCCGTCGATCTTTACGGTTCTTACGGCGCCTTCGGGCACACCGGGAACGGCCAACATCGACTTTGCCCTTTTCCGCGAACGCTGGCTTGTGGCCGAGCACACCTTTCGCCCGCCCTGGTACCATAAGAATATCATGAGCGAACTGATGGGAAACATATACGGGATTTACGATGCCAAACCGCAGGGATTTGTCCCTGGTGGCCTCAGCCTGCACAATATGATGCTGCCACATGGTCCAGACCGTGATGCATTTGAACACGCGACAACATCTGATCTGAAGCCCGAAAAGCTGGACAATACAATGTCGTTCATGATCGAGACGCGGTTTCCCCAGCACCTGACTGAATTCGCTGCCAAAGAAGCCCCACTGCAAGACGATTATATCGAATGCTGGAAAAGCCTGGAAAAGAAATTTGACGGCACGCCGGGGGAAAAATGAAACTTTACAGCTATTGGCGATCAACCGCTGCTTATCGGGTTCGGATTGCGCTGAACCTGAAAGGGGTGGATTATGGGATTGAACCCGTGCATCTGCTTGCTGATGGGGGGCAACAGCATGCACCCGACTATGTTGCATTGAACCCGATACATCTGGTGCCGACTCTGGTTCTTTCCGACGGAACTGCGTTGACTCAGTCCCTGGCGATCATCGACTATCTGGATGAAACCCAGCCAGACCCGCCACTGCTTCCGGCGGAACCGGTTTTACGGGCACAGGTGCGGGCAGCGGCCCAGATTACAGCCGTAGACATTCATCCCGTTAACAATCTGCGGGTGGTTCAGCATCTGGAAAAACAGTTTTCAATCTCGCGAGAGGATGTTGCAGACTGGATGCGCCACTGGACCGGAATCGGATTTGATGCATTGCAGGCAGTCGTTCACAGCGACACACTGTTTTCCTTTGGCGATACCCCGACGCTTGCTGACATCTGTCTGGTGGCGCAGTACTATAATGCCCGGCGTTGGGGGCTGGACCTGACGCCTTACAGTCGACTTACTGAAATCGAGAAAAACTGTCTGGCGCTGGAGGCCTTTCGTGCCGCAATGCCAGAAAATCAGCCTGACGCGGCCCCTAACTGAGAGACCTGAATATGCCCCTAATGAAATCCTGGGTGGAAAGCGCCAACACCGAAACCACCCCATTTCCGCTGAACAATCTGCCTTATGGTGTCTTTTCACGACAGGAAGAGGAAGAAGGCCGTTGCGGCGTGGCAATCGGAGATCAGATCCTGGATCTGACCGGACTGGAGGAAACCCATAACCTGGGTCTGTTCGATATACCCCTGTTTGATGTACCTTTCTGGAATGACTTCATGGAACTGGGACCGGAAGCCTGGACCATTCTGCGCAACTGGCTGATTGGTGCACTGGGCAAAAACTCTCCGCTTCAGGTGACGCTGAAACCTTATCTGGTGTCCCAGTCATCCGTTAGAATGCACATGCCGTTTGCGGTTTCCGAGTATACGGATTTCTATGCTGGCCGCCATCATGCAACCAATGTCGGCACCATGTTCCGCGGGGCCGATAACGCGCTACCGCCAAACTGGTTACACATTCCGATCGGATATAATGGCCGCGCGTCATCTGTGGTTATCTCTGGCACGCCGGTACGGCGTCCGTGGGGGCAGCTAAAGCCCCCCAGCGCAGACCGGCCAATCTTTGCCCCATGCAAGCGTTTTGATCTGGAACTGGAAATCGGCGCGATCATCGGCCAGCCTTCGGATGGCCCGATAACTGTTGCAGAGGCCGATGAAATGATCTTTGGCTACGTGTTGCTGAATGACTGGTCTGCCCGCGACATCCAAGCCTGGGAGTATCAGCCGCTGGGGCCATTTCAGGCCAAGGCAACAGCCACGACAATTTCACCTTGGATCGTGACAAGGGCCGCACTGGAGCCATTTCGTGTTTCAACACCCCCGCGCGAGGTTCCGCTTCTGCCATACCTGCAAGAGCCGGGACCGATGCTATACGACATAGATCTGGAGATAACACTTCAGCCCAAAGGCAAAGCCGCAACAACCATTTCGCGTACCAATATGAAGGAGCTGTATTACTCTTCCGCCCAACAACTGGCGCATCACACGACATCGGGCTGCCCAATGAATGTGGGCGACCTGTTGGGAACAGGTACCATTTCAGGACCCACGAAAGAAAGCCGGGGCAGCCTGCTGGAACTGAGTTGGGGCGGAAAGGAACCGATTACCCTGGAAAGCGGAGAAAAGCGCGCATTTCTTGAGGACGGTGATACGCTAACGCTGCATGGCAATGCGCAAGGTCATGGCTATAGAATCGGATTTGGCGAATGCCGCGGGGAAATCCTGCCGGCGCTTGACGATCCATATGAGCGAAGCTGATGCACCTGGGCCCAGTATATCCGGCGCTAAAGCGCGCCCTGCCATTCTCGGACAGTGTCCAGCGGGTACAGAAGCATCAGGATATTCAACGCAAGGCCGTCTCGGATCAGCGCGGTTGTCAGCACCTCGAACCCGATCACGATCGCCACACTGGCCCAGATCGGCAGGCGCCGCGCCAGCCAGAATCCGATCAGCATGGCAGTAATGTCGGACACCGAGTTGATGACGGAATCTCCATAATAATCCAGCGAAACCGTAACCGCACGGTAGCGCTCAATAACTGCATCTGTGTTTTCAATGATCTCCCAGGTGGCCTCGACCAGCGTGGCAATAACCAACCGCCAGCCAACACTTATCCGTCGGGCCACCAACCAGAGTATTGCATAGAAAAGAATACCGTGCAGCAAATGCGACGGTGTGTACCAATCAATGATATGCTGCGATCCCTCCGAGGTATTCAGTTTGAAATACCAGAGCTTGACCAAGCCACATTTACAGATTGGCACGCGCCCCATCGCAAGCAAAATAGCTGCGGTGGCAAGAACAATAGCAAAAACCAGCCAATAAGGAAAATTGCGTCTGTTAATACTCATACAGGCAAAGAATCACAGCAGACTATCGCTGTCCATAATAAACTGTAAGGACAAGAACATGGCAAAAGCATTCGCTTCCCAAGGCGACATGACCGAAAAGAAGACAAGCTTCACCGAAGTTGGCGATGGGCTGTGGGCTTTCACCGCCGAGGGCGATCCGAATTCCGGCGTGATTATCGGCGACGAAACCGTCATGGTGATCGAGGCGCAGGCCACTCCGCGTCTGGCGGAAAAGGTAATTGGTGAAATCCGCAAGGTGACGGACAAGCCGATTTCCCATCTGGTGCTGACGCATTACCACGCTGTTCGGGTGCTGGGCGCTTCGGCTTATGGTGCGGAACAGATCATCATGTCCGACGCCGCCCGCGCGATGGTCGTTGAACGCGGGCAAGAGGACTGGGACAGCGAATTCCAGCGCTTCCCTCGTCTGTTCGAGGGTTACGAGAGCATCCCCGGCCTGACTTATCCAACCACCACCTTTTCCGATTCGATGACCGTTTATCTGGGCAATCGCCGCGTTGACATCATGCATCTTGGCCGCGCCCATACGGCTGGCGACGCCGTGGTCTGGGTGCCCGATGCCGAGGTGATGTTCACCGGCGATATCGTCGAATACCATTCCGCCTGTTATTGCGGCGACGGCCATTTCGCCGATTGGGGCGAGACATTGGAAAATATCGCCAGCTTTGACCCCATAAGCATTGCGCCGGGGCGCGGGGATGCCCTGATCGGAAGGGCCAAAGTGGCTGCCGCGCTGGAAAGCACGCTGGATTTCGTCGAAAGCACCTACCGCCCCGCCGCACGTATTGCTGCGCGTGGTGGCAGCCTGAAAGAGGCATGGGATGCCGTGCGGGCCGAATGCGACCCCAAATTCAGCGATTATGCCATTTATGAACATTGCCTTCCGTTCAATGTATCCCGTGCCTATGACGAGGCCCGTGGCATTGACACACCTCGTATCTGGACAGCCCAGCGTGATATAGAGATGTGGGAAGCGTTGCAGGGATAGATACAATGCAGAGTTTTGAAATTGTTTTCTTAGCAGTTCTTCTCGCAATTTTTATCTATTGGGTTATGGCCATGATCCGGCTGCTGACCGCCATGAACAGATACAAGAAGAAGCGGTTAAAAGAGCTGGGGCCAAATTCCCGCGAAAGCTTTGGCCTGTTTCTGGAAACCGTGAAAGTTGGTTTGACCGATCCGGCATATGAAATGCTGCGGATTCGCGCTTTTATTCCAATGGTTCTGATTTTCATAATCAACGGTATTGGCATGTATTATTTATTATTCGATGCCTGTAAAATAGAGGAGTGATCCGGTGACCAAAATTTTTGAGACTCCACTTTACCCTTACGAGCGAAACGCAGACCAAGATCAAACAAGCCCCGTCCGCCATCCCGTTGTGGTGATAGGCGCCGGCCCGGTCGGGCTGGCAGCGGCAATTGATCTGGCCCAACAGGACATGCCCGTTGTGGTGCTGGATGACAATGACAGAGTGTCATTCGGTTCCCGCGCGATCTGTTTTGCAAAACGACCACTGGAAATACTGGACCGCCTGGGATGTGGCGAACCGATGGTGGAAAAGGGCGTGGTCTGGGACACGGGAAAAGTCTTCTTTGGTGATCGGCAAATTTACGAATTCAATCTTCTGCCGGAAGAAGGCCACAAGAATCCGGCCTTTATCAACCTCCAGCAGTACCACCTGGAAGCCTTTCTGGTGGACCGTATCCGCCAGTTGCAAGCCGAGGGGAAACCACTGGATCTGCGCGGCAAGAACAAGGTTGATGCCATTGGCCAGCACGATGACCACGTGACGCTGGAAATTGACACGCCCGACGGGCCATATAACCTTGAAGCAGAATGGCTGATTGCCTGCGATGGTGCAAATTCGCCAACGCGCCGGATGCTTGGGCTGGATTTTGTCGGCCAGGTGTTCGAAGACAACTTTCTGATTGCCGACACCGTTATGGCGGCCGATTTTCCAACCGAACGCTGGTTCTGGTTTGATCCGCCTTTCAATCGCGGTCAGTCGGCTCTGTTGCACAAACAGCCTGACAACGTCTGGCGTATCGATTTTCAGATCGGCTGGGACATTGATCGCGACAAGGAACTGGAAGAGGACAATATCAAGCGGCGGCTGCATGCTATGCTTGGGGAGGATGCAAGATTTGAGTTGGAATGGACATCCATCTACACTTTTCAGTGCCGCCGAATGGAATCCTTTCGCCATGGTCGCGTGCTGTTTGCGGGCGATGCGGCACATCAGGTTTCCCCTTTTGGTGCACGTGGCGCCAATAGTGGGTTTCAGGATACAGATAATCTTGTGTGGAAACTGAAGCTGGTGCTGGAAGGCAAGGCACCGGACTCATTGCTGGATACCTATAATAGTGAACGCGTTGCCGGCGCCGAGGAAAACATCCTGAACTCAACACGCTCTACCGAGTTCATCACCCCGAAATCCGAGACGAGCCGTATTTTCCGCGATGCGGTGCTGGATTTGGCCGAGCATTATGATTTTGCACGCCCCATGGTAAATTCCGGCAGGCTATCCGTACCATGCATATATTCGGATTCTACTCTGAACGGCCCTGACACAAGCGAATTGCCGGCAGATCTGTGCCCCGGCACGCCGGCTGTCGACGCGCCGATACGCGACGGTTGGTTGCTTGATCGCTTGGGCGACCGCTTCCAACTGTTGGCCATTGGTGTAAATGCCGACACGGATTTGGAAAGCAACGGTATTTCGATAGAGACACTTCTGCTTTCGCCGGATGAAAGCCCTGAATTCTCGTCCCGTTATCTTGGAAAGGCTGATCAGGCCGTTTATCTGATACGACCCGATCAGCATATTTCTGCGCGCTGGACCGACTATGACAGGGCGGCTGTACTGAATGCCCTGCAAACCGCAACTGGCAATAAGGAGGTGTAGAATGTCAAAGCTTGTCACAAAGCCAAACATCCCCGAAGCGGATGATTTTTATGCCGAATTGCTTGCCATGCATAATGGTCACAGCAAAGAAGAGTCTGATGCGATCAATGCGAGGCTCATTCTGCTTTTGTCAAATCATATCGGAGACAGAGAGATTCTGACAGAGGCAATGCAGGCCGCGAAAGGTAATAGCTGAGAGCTTGCCCGCCAGCATTTGCCGTGCAAACCTGCGCTCTATGTTGACACTGAAAGAACTCGCCCCCTTTAGCCCGGCAGAAGAGAAACTGCTGGCAGAATGTATCCGCCCAAACCGGCTTGTCGTAGGTGACGGGGAACTTCCGGCCGAAGAAACGCCTGATTGTTGCATTCGGGCCCAGTTGATCCGGTTGTTGCTGCTGGGGAATGAGGGGCAGCTCGATGCAAAGGGATTGCGTTTGCGCGGGGCCTGGATCAAGGGTGTTCTTGACTTGCAGGGTTGCGATTGCAACCGTGATATAACCCTATCGCACTGCCATGTTGTAGAGCCGCTGGTGCTGGTCAATACCCGCTTGCGCGGCCTGCATATATCAGGGTCCTTGATTCACGGCTTATCGGCTGACAACGCTGTTTTTTCCGGCTCCCTCTATGTGCGAAGCGGCACCTTGATTCAGGGAGAGGCAAGCCTTGCCGGTGCACGCATTTCCGGTGACGTTCAAATTTGTGATGTCGAAATTCATCCGCCCGGAAATGACGCCGTATTTGCGCCATCACTGCGCGTTGAGGGCTCAGTTTTCCTCGGCAACTATCCTTATGGAAACGGTGTCAGCACCCTGACAGCAAATGGAGCCCTGTTTTTTTCGTCTGCCCGTGTCGAACACGACTTTTTCGTCACTAACACGGCAGTATCACTACCTGACAAAGCTATCGGCGATGCCGTTTTTGACGCAACAGAAGAACATGGAAGTGATATTGCCCTGTCGCTTGCACGCGCAAGAATTGGTGGAATCCTGTTCTTTCAGGATAACCAGATTTCTCGCGGAATTGTCAATCTGGCAGGCGCCCAGGTTGCCAGGCTCAAGGACGAACCGGTTGGACCTGGTGCAAGCTACCCGATCCGTCTGGACGGGTTTCGGTATCGTGATTTTTCTCGCCATGCAGTCACAAAGCTGAAGGCCCGGCTGGCGTGGCTTGAAAGACGCCCGGAGAATACCGCCTTTTCCGCGCAACCCTATGAACAATTGGCCAATGTGTTATCGCATATGGGGCTGCGGAATGATGCGCGAACAGTCCTGATGTTCAAGGAGCGGCTTCTGCGACGGGCAAACCGCCTGCAGGCCCGACGGCGTGGGCATTTCCTGAAATGGGCACTTTCCGCAATAACAGACCCTGTTTTGCGCTTTACAATCGGATATGGTTACAGACCCGTGCGTGCAGTGGTTCTGGCCGTGTTGCTGATTGCAGGGTTGGGTTGGTTCTTTGATCAGGCGTGGCGTGCAGGGGATATGGCGCCAAATGCGGCACCCATTCTGGTTTCTCAGCCGTGGGTGAGCGCAACCATTACACACCCTGACAATCCGGCTGGTTTCTGGTCGCAACCGGGACAGGCCGGACAAGACTGGGAAACCTTCAACGGCTGGGCCTACGCTGCCGATCTTGTCGTTCCCATTGTAAGCCTGGGACAAGAGAGCGCCTGGGCACCCTCTACTTCACGCAACGCCTGGGGCAAAAGCGGATGGTGGATGCGCTGGATCGCCAAAACCCTTGGGTGGATTGTAACGGCCTTGGGCGCCGCCGCTATCACTGGTGTAATCCGCAACGATTAGGTCTACGCCCTAAAGCCAGCGTTTTGTTACAGATACCCAATGGGCAGCACCGGTTTTCGGCCTTCATCTGTCAGCAACCAGACATCACGCCCTTCAATGACAACAGCAGAAAGCGGGCCGCCATAGGCCGCACCTGAATCAATATTCAACCGATTGCCATGATGAGTGACCGCTTTTACCGGTGTATGCCCATGTACGATCAAGGCCCCATGATCACGTGGATCATCCAGAAAGTCATTTCGGATCCAGACCAGATCATCCTCGTCCTGGTTTTCCAAAGGAATACCGGGGCGAATTCCTGCGTGGCAGAAGAAAACGTCACCTCTTCGAAAAGATGTTTTTCGTTCACTCAAGAAAGAAATGTGTGAATCCGGAACCGCTGATATTGCGTCCTGATGAATTTCGTCCGTCGGGCGGCTTTGGCTGGCGTCAACCCCGTAAGATTTCAACGTCTCGGCCCCCCCGATCACCGGGCTTAGCCAATGCAGATCACTGCGCAACGGGTCACGTTGTTCCCTGGGTTGCAAAAACAGCGACATCATCCTGTCGTGATTTCCTTTCAGTGCAACCCAGGGTTCTTGCGCTGCAATCCCATCAATCAGGAAATCAAGAACGGCCCGCACATTCGGCCCCCGGTCGGGAAAGTCACCGATATGCACCACTGGCGCCTGCCAATCACCGACACGTTTTCTGTCGGCTTCGATACGTTCATGTGCCTGTTGCAGTTTTTCGATATGCCCGTGGACATCACCGATCGCATAGCTACGCATTTTCTCCCCACTTCACAATTCATAAGGCCCGACACGGCTTTGCGTCGGGCCTTGCCCGGGGGCAAGCCCCTGTTGATCAGGAAATATCAAACTCCAGCGGGCTGACGGATTGAAACATTGATGTCTCTTTCAATGCGTCCAGAACCTCTTCTGGTACTGGTGCATCCACATAAAGGAGAGCTATGGCATCGCCGCCAATCTTGGATCTTCCCAGCGTAAAATTTGCTATATTCACGCCCTTCTCTCCAAGTGTCTGTCCCAATGTCCCAATGATTCCCGGGATATCCTGGTTGGTTGTATAGAGCATGTGTTCACCAACTTCAGCATCGATATTGATACCCTTGATCTGGATGAAGCGGGGCTTTCCGTCGCTAAACACTGTACCGGCGATCGTGCGCTCGCGTTTGTCCGTGACAACGGTCAGCTTGATATATGCGTCAAATACACCGGATTTTTCCTGTGTGGTTTTTGAAACCTTGATACCGCGCTCGCGGGCAATTACCGGTGCTGATACCATGTTCACATCCGTATTCGTCGCCTTCATGATACCGGCAATCGCTGCACACTCCAATGCGTCCAGATTCATCCTGGAAACAGTACCATCATACAGGATATTGATTGCCTTGATCGGCTCGTCTGTCATTTGTCCGACAAACGCACCAAGGTTCTCCGAAAGCTTCAGCCATGGGCCCATTACCGCAGCCTCTTCGGCGGTGACGGCCGGCATGTTCAGCGAATTGGTAACAGCACCGGTCAACAGATAATCTGACATCTGCTCGGCGACCTGAACCGCAACATTTTCCTGGGCCTCGCGTGTAGCAGCGCCAAGATGCGGAGTGACAACCACATTCGGCAATCCAAATAGCGGGCTGTCTGTTGCGGGTTCCTTGGCGAATACATCAAAGGCTGCACCAGCAACATGTCCGGTTCTCAGGGCTTCTGCCAGCGCCGCCTCGTCCACCAGCCCGCCACGCGCACAGTTGATGATCCGCACACCTTTCCTGGTTTTCGCGATGTTGTCAGCAGAAAGAATATTCCGGGTCTTATCCGTCAGCGGAACATGTAGCGTAATGAAATCGGATCGCTCAAGCAGTTCCTCCAGTTCTACCTTACCCACACCCAATTTTGCTGCCCGTTCTTCTGAAAGAAACGGGTCGTAAGCAATGACTTTCATCTTCAGGCCCAGCGCGCGTTCCGCAACGATAGAGCCTATATTGCCGCAACCGATCAGCCCCAGTGTCTTGCCGGTGACCTCGACACCCATAAACCGGGATTTTTCCCATTTTCCGGCATGTGTCGACGCCGAGGCCTCGGGCAATTGCCGCGCAACTGCCATCATCATGGCAATGGCATGTTCCGCCGTCGTAATCGAATTTCCAAAAGGTGTGTTCATAACGATCACTCCTTTTTTCGAAGCCGCCGGAATATCTACATTATCCACTCCGATACCGGCGCGACCAATGACTTTCAGCTTGTCAGCCGCTTTCAGAATTTTTTCTGTCACCTTGGTGGCAGACCGGATGGCAAGGCCATCATATTGGCCAATCACCTGGCGCAGGCGGTCCTTGTCCTTGCCAAGGTCAGGTTCGAAATCCACGTCGATTCCGCGATCCCGAAAGATTTGCACGGCAGTTTCAGACAGTTTGTCAGATACGAGAACTTTGGGTGCCATGGTTCAGGCTCCTCTATGATATATGAGATTGTTGGCGCGAAGGCCGCAGGATTCAGGTGTTGATTTCAGAGTTAAACGCCCAGTCCAACCAAGGCATAAGCGCAGCCACATCCGAGGTTTCCACAGTGCCGCCACACCAGATCCGCAAGCCCGCCGGCGCATCGCGATAAGCGCCAATATCATAAGCCACGCCCTGATTTTCCAACCGCTTGGCAACGGCCTTGGCAAAAACAGCCCCGTCCTTGATGCGAGTATCCGAGAACTTGAGGCATACGCTTGTATTGGACCGCGTCTCCGGAGCTTCTGCCAAAAAATCAATCCAGTCATGATCCCGGACAAACGTCTCTATTACCGCCGTATTGGCATCTGCACGCGCGATCATTCCCTTCAGGCCACCAACGGATTTTACCCAATCCAGCGCCACCAGATAATCCTCGACGCACAGCATGGACGGGGTGTTGATCGTCGCGCCCGAGAAAATTCCTTCGATCAGCTTACCGCCCTTGGTCAGACGGAAAATTTTAGGCAACGGCCAGGCAGGTATGTAGCTTTCCAACCGCTCTACAGCACGCGGGCTGAGAATCAGCATCCCGTGTGCCGCCTCGCCGCCAAGGACTTTTTGCCAACTGTAGGTGGTGACATCCAGCTTGTCCCAAGGCAGTTCCTGCGCAAATACCGCCGAAGTTGCATCGCACAATGTCAGCCCCTTCCGGTCAGACGCAATCCATCCGCCATCCGGAACACGTACACCCGACGTCGTTCCATTCCATGTAAACACAACGTCATGATCAAAATTGACGACAGAAAGATCAGGCAGTTTTCCGTAATCCGCTTCGTGCACTTTCGCGTCCAGCCTTAGCTGTTTGATCACGTCAGTAACCCAGCCTTTGCCAAAGCTTTCCCATGCCAGCATTTCAACCGGACGTTCGCCCAGCATGGACCACAATGCCATTTCAACAGCCCCTGTATCCGAGGCGGGAACGATGGCGATGCGATAGTCAGCCGGTATTTCCAGCAACTCACGCGTGGTATCAATGGCCTGTTTCAGCCTTTCCTTGCCAACGGCTGCGCGATGTGACCGCCCGAGTGGTGCGCCAGATAAAGCATTCAATGTCCAGGTGGGGTTTTTGGCGCAGGGGCCGGATGAAAAACGCGGATTGGCCGGCCGCGTGGCCGGGATCGCAGGTTCAGTCATGGTATCCTTCCAGATAAATGCCCCTCGTTGGGGAGGGGTGTCCCACCTCTGGCAATACGGGGGTAGAAAAGCTGGTGCAAGCGAAAAAAATGCGCTAATGCGCCGCATGAATGGCAAAAAACGACAACGTTTTCGGCATTGGAAGAAAAACACCGTGTTTGTAACAACCCTTTTGACAGATCCTGCCCGCCCATCGCTTGATAGCGCATTGGTTGAATCCCTCAGGAATGCCTGGGGTGGGGGCAAGGCCTATTGGCTTTCACCAAACGAAGCCGCAGAATTTACAGTGGAGAACCTTCCAACGAACCGCTGGGATGTGTGGCAGGATCTACAGAAGATGCAGGTCGATTTGGTTGTTCAACCCGCTTCCAACCGACGGAAAAAACTGCTCTTGGCGGATATGGACAGCACGATGATCCGGCAGGAATGTATTGATGAACTTGCAAGCCAGGCTGGAATAGGATCGAAAGTTGCCAAGATTACCATGCGCGCGATGAACGGAGAGCTTGACTTTGAATCGGCGCTGCGTGAACGGGTTTCACTGTTACGCGGACTCAGCGCATCTGTCATTGAGCAAGTAGTGAAAGAACGCATCACGCTTATGCCCGGAGGCGCCTTCCTGCTGGCAACAATGAAGGCTAACGGGGCCTATACGGCCCTTGTTTCCGGCGGTTTTACGGCCTTCACGGAACATGTGGCAGCACGGCTTGGGTTTGACGAACATCGCGCAAATTCGCTGATCATTGAAAATGGCAAACTGACCGGAAATGTCGCAGAACCCATTTTGGGGCGCGCGGCAAAGGTTCAGGCATTGAATGATCTGGCGTCACAACTGGACATCGGGGCAAATGACGCATTAGCCATTGGCGACGGGGCCAACGACTTGGGTATGTTAAATCTTGCCGGAACCGGCGTTGCGCTTCATGCCAAACCGTCAGTGGCGGCCAAATGTGACGTCCGGATCAACCACGGTGATCTGACGGCAGCGCTTTTTCTGCAGGGGTATCATCGCAGCGAATTTATCGAACCCGATCCGCATCTATGACAGCGCCTTGGCGGGTCGGATAAAAGCCGCCTCAATACCATTACAGTTCCGTATTGGCGCATTGACGCGTTTCATGGCGGCCGGATGATCAGCCTCTAAAACGCCCAATTTTATAAGAATGGAGGAAATTGCACATTCGGACGCGCGCGTCGTCCCATCGCTGATCTTCAAAGCAATACCCAGTTTTTTCTCAGGCAGAATAGCGACAAAAACCGCTTCTGCCCCTGTTTTTACGGCAGCATTGCCATCCATTGCCTGCATCAGTTCCGTGCAGGCACGCCCCTCACCCGCCACGAGATCCGGATATGCAATCATTGCTCTTACCAATCGCGCGGCGGCGCGCTCGCGCCGATCGCCAAATTCTTCTCTGGCGGCAGCAAAGAAGGCCATCGCCCGCGCCAGCCCATGCACTGTTGTTGCAAAATTCGGGGCCGAGCAGCCATCAATTCCATATCCGGGGCTTTCCATACCGGTTACATTTTCAAATGCCTCACGCACTGCCAGTTGCACGGGGTGGGTTGGGTCGATGTACTCTGTACCCCCACCCAGATGCCTGTTCAAAGTCAAAAACCCGGTGTGCTTTCCCGAACAATTGTTATGGGTCTGATCAGGCGCTTTATGATTACAGATCAGCTTTTCCAATGCATCACTGTCTCGCGGCATATGCGCACCACAACGCAGGTCCGTCTCACTTAGCCCCAGATCTGCCAACCAACGGGCAATACGCCCTGTATGGTTCTCAGCCCCCTGATGGGATGCGCAGGAAAGTGCCAAGTGCTCATCCTGCAGTCCCGCGGTTTCGGCGGCGCCACTTTCCAGCAAAGGCAGAGCCTGAATCATCTTGCAGGAGGAGCGGGGCAGGATAACCTGATCCGGGTCCCCCCATACCTGAACGATGCCGCCAGAAGCATCGCAAACCACGGCATGGCCGGTGTGCGTAGACTCAAGAAATCCCCCGCGCCAAATCTCTACCATTGGAATTGGGGTGATCATGGCCGGATTCTCCTTGCATCTGCGCAGTTTTTCGCCAAGAGGGCTTTTAACTATCGGCATTAATACGTTAATGTGTCTGTATCGAGTTGAAAACGCGTGTACTTGGAAAAGATCCGGAAAAAGGACCGCTGAGACACGCATATGTTGAGGCGTGAACAGCTGGAGGCTGTGGAAAATGAAATTACTTTTGGCACGAACCCTGGGTGGTGTGGTCTTTGCATTGGTCGCTACGGGCGTATCCGCACAGCAATCCACGAATCGCGTGGCGGCAAAAACCGACTGGAGCGTTTTCGTCGAAAGCAATCCAACCGAATGCTGGGCCGTATCCAGCCCCAAGAAAACTGTAAACACGAAAGACGGCCGCCCGGTTGCGGTTCGTCGCAGTGATATTTTGCTGTTTGTTTCCTACCGTCCCGGCTCAAACGTAAAGGGAGAGATTTCTTTTACTGGCGGCTATGGCTTCAAGGCTGGCTCAACAGTCAGTATGGAAATTGACGGCAAGAAATATGATCTGTTTACAGATGGTGAATGGGCATGGCCCGCAACAGGCGGTGACGATTCCAAGATCATGACGGCAATGAAACGCGGGTCTTCCGCGGTGTTAAAAGGTGTTTCCGGACGATCCGGAACCGTAACAACAGATACTTTCTCTTTGCTCGGTTTTACAGCCGCTGTGGAAGAAGCCGAGAAACGCTGCGGAGGCTGAACGCACTTCCGATAAAGTTCTGACGCCCCGGCACAGTTTTGTTGGGGCGTTTTCTTTGTCAAACAAGCCGGAATCCTGTAAGAAGCACAGCCAACCCAATGAAAGGCAATGCCATGACGGCCAAAACGCCCATAACACAGGACCTTGTGACCATTCCCCGCAAGGAAAAAAAGGGCGAAAAAACAAACCTCGTCGGCCTCACACGTGGTGCTTTGCAAGAGGCCCTGATCGCGGCGGGCATCCCCGAACGGCAGGGTAAAATGCGCGCAGGGCAGGTTTGGCAATGGATGTATCAGAAAGGCGTGCGCAGTTTTGATCAAATGACAAATCTGGGCAAGGAACTGCGGGTGCGGCTGGCAGAAACCTGTGAAATCCGCGTTCCCGAGGTTGTTACCCGTCAAATATCCGAAGACGGCACACGAAAGTACCTCGTGCGAATTGCCGGTGGTCACGAGGTAGAGGTGGTTTACATCCCCGAGGAGAACCGCGGCACGCTTTGCATATCCTCTCAGGTCGGCTGTACATTAACCTGCTCATTCTGCCACACCGGCACACAGAAACTGGTTCGCAATCTGACCGCGGCTGAAATTATCGGCCAGGTGATGATCGCAAGGGATGATTTGGGCGAATGGCCGAAACCGGGTGTCCCAAACCCACCCGAAGCCCGGCTTCTTTCCAATATCGTGCTCATGGGCATGGGTGAGCCTTTGTACAACTTCGAAAATGTGCGGGATGCCATGAAAATTGCCATGGACCCTGAAGGTATTTCCCTGTCCCGGCGCCGTATAACGCTGTCCACTTCAGGAGTCGTGCCAGAAATTGCCCGTACCGCGCAGGAGATAGGGTGCCTGCTGGCCGTTTCATTCCATGCAACTACAGACGAAATTCGCGACAAGCTTGTGCCCATCAACAAGCGCTGGAACCTCGAAACACTTCTGGCAGCATTGCGCGCATATCCCAAGGCCAGCAACAGCGAACGCATTACTTTTGAATACGTTATGCTGAAGGGCGTGAACGACAGTGACGAGGATGCACACCGGTTGGTTCAACTGATAAAGGGGATACCGGCCAAGATTAACCTGATCCCATTCAACGAATGGCCTGGTTCACCTTACGAACGCTCCAGCAACAACCGCATTCGCGCCTTTGGCGATATCGTCAATGCGGCAGGCTATGCCAGCCCCGTACGCAAACCGCGCGGCGAGGACATAATGGCGGCTTGCGGTCAGTTGAGATCAGAAACGGAAAGGGCGCGCAAGAGCCGCGCTCAGATAGCAAAAGAAGCAGGGATATGAGCGTTACACGGTCCGAGATCAAATCTGCATCAGTCCGAATTCTGCCATTCATACAGCGCACCCCGATAATGACTTCTGACAATTTCGGACTGGGGTATCCCATTGACCTGAAGCTGGAGCATTTACAGCTTTCGGGAAGCTTCAAAGCACGTGGCGCTTTCAACAACCTTCTGGCGCGTGAAGTGCCTGCAACAGGTATTGTTGCAGCATCAGGCGGCAATCATGGTGCGGCTGTTGCAATGGCAGCCAAACGATTGGGTGTTCGTGCGCGGGTTTACGTTCCCGAACTGGCGGGTTCTGAAAAAATTTCCCTTATCAAACGTTCCGGGGCTGATCTGGTAGTGGTTCCTGGCGACTATTCCCAAGCTTTCCTTGCGGCAGAGGCGTATGAAAATGAAACGGGGGCGATGCAGATTCACGCCTATGACAGGCCTGAAACCGTGGCCGGCCAGGGAACCCTTGCGCTTGAGTGGGAAGAGCAGGGCATGAAGGCCGATACCATTATGATTGCTGTCGGCGGCGGTGGCTTGATCAGCGGTGCTTTTGCCTGGTTTCAAGGAAACCGCAAGATTGTTGCTGTTGAGCCGGAAAGGGCGCCAACACTACACCGGGCACTAAAAAACGGCCCGGAAACCGAAGTGGAGGTTTCCGGTGTTGCCGCCAATGCCTTGGGAGCCAGGAAAATTGGCCGGATTTGCTATGACTTGGCTCAAGCTCAAAACGCAGAAAGCCTGTTGGTCAGCGACGCGGCCATAATGGACGCCCAGAAACTGTTGTGGCAAAGCCACCGCCTGCTGGTCGAGCCAGCCGGCGCCACAGCTCTGGCGGCCTTGTCTTCCGGCGCCTACCGGCCGCAACCCAATGAACGCGTTGCGGTATTGCTTTGCGGAGGAAATGTTGCATCAGACCCGCTGATCGCAGCGGGTTAGACGCAAGATCCTCTCTGCCTTCAATCTTCGATCAGATCAACGGCTTCCTGTGCTGTCTCGACAAAATGAAACAGCTGCAGATCTTCGGCCGAAATCGTGCCTGCTTCTGCCAGAGCGTCCAAATTGATGATCTTTCGCCAGAATATCAAGTGTGTTTCCGTGATGATCAACGGCCCGCCACAGCCAATGCTTTTTACCGCGGATCGAAATCACCACCTCGTCCAGATGCCATTTATCGCCAACTGGTGGGCGGTTTTGCCGGATCGATTTAGCATATTGACGATCGAATTTCACCACCCAAAATCGGATGGTTTCATGGCTGACAATGATCCCGCGTTCGGCCAACAAGTCCTCAACATCTCGCAAGCTCAAGCTGAAACGGAAGTATAGCCAAACGGCGTGTTCGATGATTCCAGATGGGAAACGGTGACCTTTGAAGCCGGGGGAATTCTTGCAGTTTGTCATGGTGAGCAACTAAGATCGAGATGATAACCCGTCAAGTTGACAATACCCCGTGTGGTTTTGCTCGTGCCACCGTCAGTAAGTTGACAATACCGCCCTCGCGATTGCGAAGGGTGAAATGGAACCCGCCGCAGTATTTATTCCGAAAACCGTTGATGTGGCCGCAGGCAACCAGCAGCGGGCCCCGAAGTAATCCGTATTCCTTTTGTGGTGAACGACAAACTTGCCTCGCTTCGGGGGCCGGTTTTTCTTGTTTTCCTCCCACATATAACGTATATTACGTATAATACGTAATATACGTCAGGAGGTGTAAAATGTCTGGAAATATGATCATCGAAGAGTTTCCCAAAAGCCGCGTGAACCGCCGCGCCGGGGATGTTTGGGCTGCTGCTGCACGGGGGCCGGTAAGCCTTTCAGATCATGGCAGATCGAGGTTTGTTGTTATGACACGAGAAACATTCGATGCTTTATCAAGGCAGGCCGACCCCCGTATTGCGAGAGCAACCGCCGATATTTCCAATGAAGAAGCGGCGGCGCTGACTCGCGTATTGGAGGGTGTTATTGATGCCGATTGACAAGCCTGCAATTGGCGATATTTGGCGCTACCCCTATCTTTGGGAGTGGCAAGACAGACTTGGAGAAGATGGAGGCCGCAAGCCACGCCCCACTCTGCTTTCCGCAGTGGTGCCCGTGGCCGACACAAAAACACATCTCGATCTATTGCCAATCACAGGCACGGAGCCGCTGGATGGGCGGGATGCTTTGGAAATTCCTGCAGGAAACCCGTCGTGCGGGCTTGAGCGAATACAAGCGCCTTTGGATCATCTTTGATGAACACAACAGGGATATTCTTGAGGAGTCCTTTTATTTCGAACCAAACGGGAAGATCGGCGCGTTCTCGAAAGCCTTCACCAAACAGATAGCCAAGCGATTTATGGCCGCATACACAAGTGGTGCGGCACAGCGCGGCTGTCGATCGGTCAGAGTGAAACCATAAACAAGCTGACCAAACAAATCCAGCGCACATGGGAATCGGCCCAGTTTTATATCGGGTTTCACGTTGACCTCAAGGGCAGGAAGCGCAAGGCAGCCAAAGGCTGGCCACCGAATTTGTCGAAGCCAGCATGTCCGGCGATGGTGTCGAGCTGTCACGCCGCACGCCGGACAATATTTCCGCAATCCAGCGCGACGGGGTTTTGTCCAAGGGGCGGTAATGGTTTCCGCATGAATGGCCCGTCGATTCCTTCAACAAAGATAAATCTGCCGTCGAGCGCTGTTTCCTTCCCGTTTTCGTAAGAAACAATTGGGTTGAACTCTGTTATTATATAAACGCCGCGCCAAAACGCTTTCCGCTTCCTGTTTCTTTGTTTCTGACCGCCTTTTCCCTCTGTATTTCCCCAATAGAAAATACCTATATTCCCGTCTGAATTGACAATAATAGGCGTCCCGTCTTTTTGTGCAATATTGTTAACGGCGGAATAAAAACCTGCCAAAACGTGGCAGACAGGGCTGCCTGATACTGCAGCCTTCACAGCCCATCTGCACGATCTACGGCCATTATGATACCCCTAAATCATTCGGCCACATGTGTCACATGTCTGATATATTATCAGGCTACCATCCCCCTGAAAACGCAACAGGGGGCGATCATGATTCTGAATATACAAGGTCTGACCAAAAAATTCGGTGTAAATACGGCTGTTGATAATGCTTCATTCGCATTGGAAAAGCCGCAAATGATAGGGATTATCGGGCGGTCGGGGGCCGGAAAATCCACGGTGTTGCGGATGGTCAACCGGATGACGGATGCCACCGATGGCATTATTGAATTCGAGGGTCGCAACATCCTGACCCTGACGGGGCGGGCCAAGCGGGCCTGGCAGGCAGATTGTGCGATGATCTTTCAGCAGTTCAACCTGATCCCGCGCCTGGACGTGATGACCAATGTGTTGATGGGTCGGTTGATTGACCACAGTGCAATCGGCTCGATCTTGCGGCTTTTTACCCGCGATGAGCGCCTTCAGGCGCTGGCCGCGCTGGACCGGCTGGGCATTGCCGAACATGCGATAAAACGGGCCGAGGCCCTGTCCGGCGGGCAGCAACAGCGTGTCGCGATTGCCCGTGCTCTGGTTCAGGATCCGAAGATTATTCTGGCAGACGAGCCTATTGCTTCGCTTGATCCTATGAACGCACAAATCGTAATGGACGCCTTGCGCGACATTCATGAACGTGACGGACGCACCATTATCGCCAACCTGCACACGCTGGATACCGCGCGCAACTATTGCGACCGCGTGATCGGGATGCGTGATGGCAGGATTGTGTTTGACGGTGCATCCCACGAACTAACAGAAACGGCCGCCCGTGAAATCTACGGCGCCGGTGCCGAGTTTGACGAGGCAGCGACCTCGACCTCGATCAGTGCCATTTCGAATACCGCCATTGCCGAGCCTGCGCTCGCGGTTGCGGGATAGCCGCCCTTTTGGGCAACCAACCGCCTCAGGTTCTGGGGATTGATATTGTATCAAAGGAACGACTTATGAAACTTTCTGCTCTTGTTAAAGCAACGGCTATTGCCGTTACTGTTGCCACACCGTTGATGGCTGGCGCCGACACGATCACAGAATTCCGTATCGGCATTCTGGGCGGTGAAAACGAAGCCGACCGTCTTGCCAACAATGAATGCCTGGTCAAGCGTTACGAGACCCTGCTGGGTGTTCCGGTAAAACTGTTCCCTGCTGCGGATTATGCCGGTGTTATCGAAGGCCTGCTGGGCGGCACACTGGATTATGCCGAGCTGGGTGCCTCGGGGTATGCCGCTGTTTATCTTGCGAATCCTGATGCGGTCGAGCCGATTGCGACCACTGTTCAAACCGATGGCTCCTCCGGCTATCACTCCGTCATGGTTACGCGTGCCGACAGTGGTATCGAAACCCTTGACGACATGAAAGGCAAGCGTCTTGGTTTTGCTGATCCCAACTCCACTTCGGGCTATCTGATCCCTTCGGTTACCTTGCCAAAGCAAGGCTATCCCATCGAGGATTTCTTTGGTGAAACATCTTTTTCCGGCGGCCACGAGCAAAACGTTCTGGCTGTGCTGAATGGCGATGTTGATGCTGGCGTAACCTGGACATCCGGTGTTGGCGAATGGGAAGAGGGTTACACCTCGGGCAACCTGCGCAAGATGGTGGACAAGGGTCTGCTTGACATGAACGACCTGAAACTGCTGTGGACATCGCCATTGATCCCGAATGGCCCGCTGGTGCTGCGCTCAAGCCTGCCTCAGGACATCAAAGAAAAGATCATTGCCTCGATGATGTCCATGCCAAAGGACGATCCAGAGTGTTTCTTCAACGCTCAAGGTGGCGAGTATTCAGGTTTGATCCGTGTAACACCCGAGTTTTACGAAACAATCATCGCGGCGCGTAAAGCCAAGATCGAAAACAGCAACTAGATCTCCCTTAACTTGCGCACCCGCGACGACAGCGGGTGCGCCTTTTATTACGGGTGGGGAAAACCATGTCAGATTCGCTGGCGACGGCCGCTATTGCCGCGCAATACGAAATCGCCGAACGCCGCCGCCGTGTCTATTCCGGTCTGGTGCTGATCTTTATGGTGGTTCTGGTAATAGGTGGTGTGCGCATCGCCGAGGATGTCAATGCGGGGGGGCTATGGTCCGGCTTGCCGAATATCTTTGACTACCCTGCCGATATTCTTGGTCAAGCCTACACCAAAGGTTGGGAATTCTGGACCATTCCGTTTACCGTGCAACATGCGGATCACGGGATCAGTCATACCTACTTCTATTATCTGGTAGAAACCTTGAATATGGCGCTGGTTTCCACGCTGATAGGTTTCTTTCTGGGGGCAATCATAAGCATTCTGGCATCGCGAAATCTGGTAAAAAACCGCGTGATTGTCTGGGTCACCCGTCGCGTTACCGACATTTCCCGCGCTTTCCCCGAGATTGTGATTGCGCTGTTTTTGATCTTTATCTTTGGTAAAAATCCTATCGCTGCCGTGGCCGCTATCGCCTTTCACACAACCGGTGCATTGGCAAAACTGTTTTCCGAGGTCAATGAAAACACGGATATGAAACCCTGGGAAGGGCTCGAGGCGTCGGGCGCCAGTTGGCTGCAAAAAATCTGGTTCGGCATTATTCCCCAGGTCTGGCCCAACTGGATCAGCTATGCGCTGTTGCGTCTTGAAATCAACGTGCGCGCCTCGGCTATTCTGGGGTTTGTCGGCGCGGGCGGATTGGGCCAACAGTTCAAAACTTTTGTTGACTGGAAATTCGGCGCGGATATTGCCGCGATCATCTTGTTGCTGATCTCTGCCATCATTCTGATTGACCAGTTGTCCACTTGGGCGCGGCATTATTTCATCGGCAAAGAAGCACATTAAGGGGGGTGATATGAGCACACCTGATCTGGAAACACTGGCAGCGACCTATCCCCGGGCGGTCAATCGAAACTGGCGGGCACTGGTCGGCTGGCTGGGCGGGCTGGTCGTATTGGTTGGCTATCTGGCCTATATCTGGCAGGCATTCGATGTGTCTTCCGCACTGGCGCGGGCAAATATGGACCGGGCGCGGATACTGGCCTTGGATTCCTATGCCTACAAACACCATGTGGAGCTGTCGTTGAAAACCGGCAAGCTGATGGTCAATCTTGAAGGGAACCGCCGCGCGGCCTTTAAAGAATTGCCCGAATGGGTGGAGCAAGACGGTGAAATCACCCGCGTTGAAATGCCCGCAGGCGAAATTGCGTATATATCGCAACAGGGATTGCGACTGGAACACAACGGCGAGGTGATTGCCGATATTACCGTTACTGCCGACGGGCCGGTTCTGAATACCCCCGCGCAAGACTGGATGCGCATTGCCCCGAATAAAATCGAGGGCCGCCCACACCGGTTGACCCGTTTCATAGTCACCAAAAACAAGATTACCCTGCATGTCTACTCCATTGGCTGGGAAAACTTCTGGTTCGACAATTCGTCACCCTTGCACGGGATGACCCTGTGGCAGGCATTAACGGCCAGAGATATTCCCTTGTCGCAAGTTGGTGCAGAAATCTGGAGCAACAACGAATGGCAGCACGGACAAATATTTCATGCCATGCTGATCACAATTCTAATGGCGTTTTGCGGCACCATTCTGGCGGCAGTCTGCGCCCTGCCGCTCAGCTTTATGGCGGCCAAGAACATCAATCCATTATGGTTGCTGCGGGGCGTGGTAAAACGGGTGTTCGATTTCCTGCGCGGTGTTGATGCCCTGATCTGGTCGCTGATTTTCATCCGCGCCTTTGGCATGGGGCCCCTTTCCGGAATTCTGGCGATCTGGTTCACCGATACAGGCACCTTCGGAAAACTGTTTTCCGAAGCAATCGAGAATGCCGAGAAGAAACAGATGGAGGGTGTTGGTTCTGTTGGTGCCGGCAAGGTGCAGACGACATGGTTCGGCGTGATCCCGCAGGTATTGCCTGTGTTGATCTCGCAAACCCTGTATTTTCTTGAATCCAACACCCGGTCGGCCACTGTGATCGGTATGCTGGGGGCCGGCGGTATCGGGCTGAAACTGGCCGATACCATGCGCACCGGACAGGATTGGGAAAACACCATGTATATCATTACCCTGATCATAATTGTGGTGATCGCAATGGACAATGTTTCCGGCTGGTTGCGCATTCGCCTGATCAAAGGAGCAGAGAAAAACATCCTATGAAGCCGAAGCTTTCAAAAACCCCGCTTTTGCACGAGGGGGCCAGCGTGGTGAAATCCACACTTGGGCATTATGTGGAAATCGGCGCACAGGCGCGCCTGAACGAAGTAAAGTTTGGCGACTACAGCTATTGCGACCGTTTCGCGGATCTGTCTTTCTCTATCGTCGGGAAATTTGCAAATATAGCCGCCTTTGCCCGTGTAAATCCGGGCAATCACCCGACATGGCGGGCCAGCCTGCATCACTTCATGTATCGTTCCTCGGCCTATTTCGAGGGCGAGGATGACGAGGCCGAATTCTTTGAGTGGCGGCGGGAAAACCTGTGCTCGTTGGGGCATGACACATGGCTTGGCAACAGCGCACTGGTGTTGCCGGGCCGTGTGGTCGGCACGGGGGCCGTGGTGGGGGCAGGCGCAATCGTGACCAAGGATGTGCCGTGTTATGCCATTGTGGCTGGCAATCCGGCGCAGGTGATCAAAATGCGCTTTTCTGATCCTGTTATTAAACGTTTGCTGGCGCTTGAATGGTGGAATTGGGACCATGCCGCATTACACAGTGCGCTGCCTGATTTTCGCACTATGGACGTCGAAGCGTTTCTGGAAAAATACGGGGGTTAAACCCGGAATTCTCTATTCTGCCGCAATCCCGATTGCTCCGGCACTGCGGAAAAGGCGCGATCCGGCCTCGCCTGACAATGCGGCAATCCGCCCGTTGGAAAGGGTTGCCTCGATACAGCGGGTTTCACTGTTCATGATGACAAAATCCGCCCGTGTGCCAACCTTCAGTTCTCCACGATCTGTCAGGCCAAGAATGGCGGCGGGGATCGTAGAAATCATACCCCATGCTTGCCCAAAAGACATCACACCGCGGTCAACCAGCGCCCAGACGGCGCCTTGCAGGGCAGGGTAGTAGTAATCCGAGACCAGCGCATCACAAAGCCCCGCCTCAATCAGATCCAGGGCGGCGATGTTCCCCGATTGCGAGCCACCGCGCATGACATTCGGGGCGCCCATCAGGATCGGATTACCCAGATCGCGGGCTTGCGCCGCAGCCTCGCGCGTGGTGGGAAATTCGCAAATATCCGCACCAAGACCCGCAAAATACCGGCGCATCCGGGCGGTTTCATCATCATGCGACCCATAGCGAACCCCCATTTTGCCAAGTGCTGCTGCAATCTGTTTCAGGCTTTTGTCAACGGCGGGGGCATTGTCCAGCATTTCATCAACGATGGCATTGTGCTGCTGCTCGGTCCGTCCGGCCTCGGCGGCATATCCGGCAAAGCCCAGCGGGGCGGTTTCGCGGGCGTTTGCCGCATCATGGATGTGATTGTTGAATACTAGATAGTCGATGCCAAAATCCTGAAGCGCCTGTAGCATCGCACCGGCGGTGTCAACCATGTGGGTTTCATAACGGATCTGGAACCGGATATCGACCAGACTTTGTGGTTTGTAGGCGGCCCATGCCCTGAACAGGTCCAGTGCATATTCCGGGCTGCGCTTGCCCCCCAGCCATGACCAGCATTGTGCAAGAATTGCCGTGGTAACACCATTCGCGGCAAGCTCGGCATCGGCATTACGCAATCCGGCTGTCTTGTCAAAATAGACATTGGGTCGCGGTTGCAGGTGGTGTTCAAACCCGTCACCATGCAAATCAACAATTCCCGGCAGGATGTAATAGCCGCGCAGATCAACTTCGGCAAACCTGCCATCGGAAATCCGGCCTTCCGCAAAAGAAACCGCATCGTCAACAAGCGCGCCATCGCAAAGAACCTTGGCGCCGGTCAGGCGTAATCCGGAGAGTTGGGTCATTGTCATAATCCCTGTGCTGCCAGGTTTTACTACGCTTTTCAGCAAACAGTTTTATTACAGAAATCAGGCTTTAGGCGCAAAAGCGTCGCCTTTGACAACCAGTTGCGCGCGGTCCCCATGAAACCATGTGTGCCCGTGTTCTACAGGAAGTCCGTTTATATCGCTGTTCAGGCTGACGGTGCGCAAAACCGGTGCGCCTTCGGACAGCTGCAAAACCCTTGCGATCATGCCGGTCGCGCGTTTGGCGGTCAGATGGGTCCATGTGCGAACGTAATCGGCCATGCCGTTTTCCGCAAGCGCCACAGTGATGGATTCATTTGCGCGCAGGGCATCCGGTAAATCAGGCAGGCGGCCGGCGGGAAACATCGAGCGGGAATAACTGAACGGGGTGCCGTCGACCAAGCTGACCGCTTCAAAAATATGCACAGGTGCTTTGGTCGGGATATTCAGAATTCCGGCAGTTTCAGATGTGGCCGGCAATGTCTCGAGGCGCAAAACCTTGCGTGCGGTTTTGAGTCCGCTACCGTCAAGGTTCTGGCTGAACCGTGTCTTGGTTCCAAGCGGATAGTCGATTTGTGACTGGCTTATAAAGGCACCGGCCCCTTGGCGCACATGGATTCTTCCCTCGTCTTGCAACATGGCCAGCGCCCTTCGGACAGTGTGGCGATTGACGTGGAAACGCCGCGCCAACGCGGCCTCGGTGGGAAGTTTTTGCCCTTTGGGGTATTGGCCATCTGCTATTTCTCTGGATAGGGAATGGTAAATTTGCCGCCAGATTTTTTGTTTCGCCACATCGGTCATTTGTCACCCAACTTTTACAAAAATAGCGTTGCTTTACATAGTCTCGGCTGCCAGTATTTGTCTAGTTGTCTATGAATATAGACAAATGCAAAAGGTGTCTAGTATGAACACGGATTCTGAAACATTGCAGCGTCAGGCATGGATGGCCACTCTGGCCAAATCCTCTGCCGATATGCTGCTCGAAGTCTGGCAAGAGGCCGGTTTGAAGCCGGTATTTGAATGGCTTCGTACGCCGGAAATCGGGGCCGTCATGGTGCGCGGGGCGATGGGCGGCACGGGGGCGGCGTTCAATTTGGGTGAAATGACAGTAACGCGATGCTCTCTGCGCCTGCAGGATGGTGTTGTCGGGCATGCCTATGTGGCAGGACGTGATCGCAAAAAGGCCGAAATATCTGCCCTATGCGACGCCTTGATGCAAACGGATCAGGCTACGGCGGTTCGGGAAAAAATCCTTGACCCCCTCAAGGATGCGACTTTGGCCGCCCGAACCGGAACGGCACAAAAAGCAGCGGCGACCAAGGTTGATTTCTTTACCCTTGTGCGAGGAGAAGACTGATGGAAGCTGAATCCCTGAGCGGTGGTTTTGACAACGCGCCGATTGCCTCGGCCCACGCATTTCGTGTGGCGCTGGATGTCATGGCGCGCCCGGGCAAGATTGGCAAAATATCCGGCGCCCTGCCGCCCGCCCCCATGACTGTGGCCGCCGGAAGCCTGATTTTGACGCTTTGCGATCCTGAAACACCTGTCTGGCTGGCCCCGTCACTGCAAGGTGCTACAATCGCCGACTGGGTCCGGTTCCACACCGGTGCACCGCTGGTTGCCAACCGGGCCGGGGCAATGTTTGCGGTTGGCCGTTGGGAAGAACTGGCCCCGATCACGGATTTTCCAATCGGAACGCCACAATATCCGGACCGCTCTACAACCCTGATCGTTGAAATGGACAGAATGACGGCAAGCGGGCCAACCCTGCGCGGTCCCGGCATAAAAGACAGCATTCAGCTGGGCCTGCCCGATGTCAAATCCTTTCAGGCAAACGCCGCGCTGTTCCCGCTGGGGCTGGACTTCTATTTTACGGCCGGCAGTCAGATTGCCGCCCTGCCCCGCACGACAAAGCTGGAGGGATAACCCATGTATGTAGCCGTAAAGGGCGGGGAGGCCGCAATCGAAAATGCCCATTCCTGGCTGGATGAAATACGCCGCGGGGATACAGATGTGCCCGAACTGGGCATCGCGCAAATCCGCAACCAGTTGGCGCTGGCCGTTGACCGGGTAATGGCCGAAGGGTCATTGTACGACCCCGATCTGGCCGCACTGGCAATCAAGCAGTCGCGCGGTGACCTGATCGAGGCGATTTTTCTGATCCGTGCATATCGCACAACGCTGCCCCGTTTCGGGTCAAGCCGGCCGATCAAAACCGAAAACATGGCCTGTATGCGCCGGATATCGGCGACCTTCAAGGATGTCCCCGGCGGGCAGGTGTTAGGCCCGACATTCGATTACACCCATCGTTTGCTGGATTTCAAACTGGCGGCCGAAGGGTCGGCCGAGCCTGCCCTCAAAGCCCCAGCGCAAGCCGATGAGGTCAAGCCGCACATTACATCGTTTCTGAACGACGAGGGATTGATCCAGTCCGAGCCGCAAAATGACCAGACGCCGCCGGACCTGACCCGCGAACCGCTGGAATTGCCGGCCTCGCGTGCATTGCGCCTTCAGGCGCTAACCCGCGGTGACGAGGGGTTTGTGCTGGGCATGGGCTATTCCACCCAGCGCGGATACGGGCGCAACCACGCCTTTGTCGGAGAACTGCGTATTGGTAATGTGGCCGTCGAGGTGGATATCCCCGAACTGGGTTTCGCTGTCGAAATCGCCGATATCGAGATAACGGAATGTGAAACCGTAAACCAGTTCACGGGTTCCAAAACAGAACCACCACAGTTTACCCGCGGCTATGGTCTGGTGTTTGGCCAGTCTGAACGCAAGGCGATTTCCATGGCGCTGGTGGATCGGGCCTTGCGCTGGAAGGAACTGGGCGAGGATGACACGGGTGCCCCCGCACAGGACGAGGAATTCGTGCTGTATCACTGTGACAATATCCAGGCCACGGGATTTGTCGAGCACATCAAGCTACCACATTACGTCGACTTTCAGGCGGAACTGGAACTGGTGCGAAAACTGCGGCGCGAAGCAAATGCCGCTAGGGAGGCCGCAGAATGAGCAGCGATTACAATTTCGCCTATCTGGACGAACAAACCAAACGGATGATC
Source organism: Marinosulfonomonas sp. (assembly GCA_026984915.1). Classification (GTDB taxonomy): domain Bacteria; phylum Pseudomonadota; class Alphaproteobacteria; order Rhodobacterales; family Rhodobacteraceae; genus WFVA01. Next base: position 67,971 of record JALSRG010000079.1, read on the forward strand.
CGCCGCGCCTTGCTGAAAGGGGTTGCAATACCCGGCTATCAGGTGCCTTTTGCCAGCCGCGAAATGCCGATGCCTTATGGCTGGGGCACCGGCGGGGTGCAGGTGACAGCAGCCTGCCTGCTGCCCGATGATACCTTGAAAGTAATAGATCAGGGCGCGGACGACACCACAAACGCGGTTTCCATACGCAAGTTTTTCGAGAAAACCGCAAGCGTTTCCGTAACCGAGGAAACCACCGAAGCCACGGTCATCCAGACCCGCCACCGTATTCCGGAAACCCCGCTTACCGAGGGGCAAATCCTGGTCTATCAGGTGCCGATCCCCGAACCGCTGCGTTTTCTGGAACCCCGCGAGACCGAGACACGCAAGATGCACGCACTGGAGGAATACGGGCTGATGCATGTAAAACTGTACGAGGACATCGCACGCCACGGCCATATTGCCACCGCCTATGCCTACCCGGTCAAAGTCGAGGGGCGCTATGTAATGGACCCGTCTCCGATTCCGAAATTCGATAATCCGAAAATGGAAATGGCCGGGCTGCAACTGTTCGGGGCGGGGCGCGAACAGCGGATTTATGCAGTGCCGCCGTATACCAGAGTGGTCAGCCTTGATTTCGAGGATCACCCGTTCGAGCGCGGCGGTGCACAACAGCCTTGCGGATTGTGTGCCGCTACAGACGCATATCTGGACGAGGTGATCATGGATGACATCGGCACACGGATGTTTGTCTGTTCCGACACAGATTATTGCCGCAAACGCCGCGAGGTCGGGCATGTGGGTGAAATGGGTGTGCCAAAGGCAGAGGATGCAGCATGACACCGCTATTACAGGTTTCCGGTATCTCGAAATACTACGACACCCGCTTGGGATGCCGTGATGTAAGTTTTGATCTTTATCCCGGCGAAGTTCTGGGGATCGTCGGGGAATCCGGCTCCGGAAAATCGACGCTACTGAATTGTCTGGCCGGCCATCAGGAGCCGGACACGGGCAAAGTGGTTTTTGACACGCGTGCGGATGGTCCCAAAGATACCGTTACCATGTCGGAACCCGAACGCCGGATGCTGTCGCGTACCGACTGGGCCTTTGTGCATCAAAACCCGCGCGATGGGCTGCGCATGGGGGTCAGCGCCGGTGGCAATGTCGGTGAACGGCTGATGGCCGTTGGCGCACGCCATTACGGCAATATTCGCGCCGCGGCGATTGACTGGCTGGACAAGGTGGAAATTTCGCAGGACCGCACCGATGACCGCCCATCGCAGTTTTCCGGCGGCATGCAGCAACGCTTGCAGATCGCGCGCAATCTGGTAACGGGTCCGCGTCTGATTTTCATGGATGAACCCACCGGCGGGCTGGATGTGTCCGTTCAGGCGCGGTTGCTGGATTTGTTGCGCGGTCTGGTGCGCGAGCTGGGATTGTCGGCGATTGTGGTGACCCATGATCTGGCGGTCGTGCGTCTGCTGGCGGATCGTCTGATGGTCATGAAAGACGGCCAGGTGATTGAAAAAGGCCTGACCGATCAGGTGCTGGACGATCCACAGCATGCCTATACCCAACTACTGGTTTCTTCGGTTTTACAGGTTTAGATTTATGATACAGGTTGAAAACGTCTCGAAGGATTTTACGCTGCACAACCAGAACAGTGTGGTCATTCCGGTGATGGAAAATGCGAATATGACGGTCATGCCCGGCGAATGCGTGGGGCTTACCGGCTCTTCCGGTGCCGGAAAATCTACCCTGATGCGTATGATCTACGGGAACTATCTGACCCGATCGGGGCGGATCATGGTGGGTGATCTGGATGTTGTCACAGCCCTGCCGCGCGAAATCCTGGATCTTCGGCGCGATACGTTGGGCTATGTCAGCCAGTTCCTGCGGGTTGTGCCGCGCGTGCCCACGCTGGATGTTGTGTGCGAACCGATGCTGGCCGTTGGCATGGCGCAGGATGTGGCACATGCCCGCGCCCGGGAATTGTTGACCAGACTGCGTATCCCCGAACGGCTTTGGTCCCTCTCCCCGCTTACCTTTTCAGGGGGCGAGCAACAGCGGGTAAATATCGCCCGCGGTTTTGCCCATGAATATCCGGCAATGTTGCTGGACGAGCCAACCGCCAGCCTTGATGTGGCCAACCGTGAAACAGTGTTGTCCCTGATCGGGCAGGCCAAGGCCCGTGGCGCTGCCATCATCGGGATTTTTCATGACGAGGCCGCCCGCGCACAGGTTTGCGACCGTGAAATCGATGTCTCGACCTTTGCCCGAAAGGCGGTGTAAATTGACGGGTATTCTTATTCCGGTCGTTGGTCCGTCGGGCGCGGGCAAAGACACGCTGATTGATGCGGCCCGGGCGGCACGCCCCGACATCTACTTTCCCACACGGGTCATCACCCGCCCGTTCGATGCCGGAGGAGAAGTTTTCCACAGTGTTGATCCATCCGTTTTCGCAACCATGGCCGACAGCGGCCACTTTGCCTTTCACTGGCAGGCACATGGTTTGCATTACGGCATACCGGCGGAAATCATCAGGGTGCTCGAGGCCGGCCGCAGCGTTATGTTCAACGGATCGCGCGGGATCATTGATATCGCCCGCCAAAGGTTTGGAAAAGTCCATGTCATGGTTGTAACGGCCCCCGAAGACATTCTTGCCAAACGCCTTGCTGCACGAAACCGGGAACAGGCTGACGATATCAAGAAGCGCCTGAAACGGGCCGCATATGCCATTCCGTCAGGGGGTGGCGTCCGGATTATCCAAAATGACGGGCCTCTCGAAAAAAGCCGGAGTGCATTCCTGGCCGCCCTGCCTGTAAACTGTGGCGTTTAAGAATATAGAAATTCCCGTCGCTGTTTTCCCGAAGCAAACAGATTTCCCTGACTGCAAGCGGCCTTGAAAGCGGTACAGACAATTCGGATTCAAGCCGCGCCAAGACCTGTTTTCCCACTTCGGGCGGGAGTTTTCCTGTCAGGGTCATATGGAACCGGAATTCGTCAAATACATATGGGTAGCCCCATTTTTGCAGATAGTCTTCCTGAATCGCAGATAGTTTGGCTGTGCGCCGGCGTGCAAAATCCGCCTCGAACAGCGGTGCGCGAAATTCGTCCAGATCACGTACGCAATTACCGGCCAGTTCCGCCATTTCGGAGCAGTCGGAAACGGGCGCAATCGCAAGGAACCCACCAATGGATTGCAACGATACTCTGTCGATTTCAAAAGGGGGTTGCTGATAGGCAAATTCCCCCACCGCCTCGTTCAGGTCGGCGACAGTTTTGCCGTGCGCCAACCGGAAGGGCGCTTTCAACGTGCTGTGAAACCCGTATTTGCGCGGCCTGACCGTTATTTCAGAGAGGGACAATGGCAAATCGCCATAGTCGGGATGGGGCACATATTGCCCTGCCTCCGCGTCCCAGCCTAACCATTTTGCACCGAAATCCGCCAGTTCCGAACCGCTTTCGGGGGCGTAATATATCGCATATCGGGAAGAACTTGCCATCTTGTGCCTCGTTTATTCTTTTCACGCACTCTCGCATGCCATTGTCACAAAACTGCGACGAGTTTGTGTTTTGTCGGTAAAAAAGCCGGAGATTCCAATGCCCCTCCCAGAAGTACCCGCACCTGCCATCTTTGCCAATGCTCGCCTTGTTCTGTCCGACGAAGTCATTCGCGGTGGCGTTGTTGTGAAGGACGGCGTCATTGCCGAAATTTTCACCGGCACAATGGTGCCCATCGGCGCTATCAATTGCGAGGGGGATTTTCTTTCGCCCGGGCTTATCGAACTTCACACCGATAATCTGGAGCGCCATATAAGCCCCCGTCCCGGAGTTGACTGGCCTCACTCTGCTGCAATCCTGGCCCATGATGCCGAGTTCGCGGGCGTCGGCGTCACCACGGTTTTTGATGCAATGCGGGTCGGATCACTGACTTCCGGGAAAAGCAAATACAAGAAATATGCGCGGCAGATGGCGGACGAAATACTTGCCCATCGCGCGCAGGGTTCATTGCTGATCAGCCACTATTTCCACCTGCGTGCCGAAATATGCTCGGAAACCCTGATCGAGGAAATGTCGGAATTCGGGCCGGATGACAGGATCGGCATTGTATCTTTGATGGACCATACGCCGGGGCAGCGCCAGTTCGCGGATCTCGGGCAAATGCGCATTTATATGCAGGGCAAATATTCCATGTCCGACGAGGATGTCGAAGACCATTTTTCATTGCTTCGGCAGATCAAGGAAAAATACGGCGACGCAAACGAAACAGCCGCCGTTGCCAATGCAACCGCCTATGGATCGGTAATAGCCAGCCATGACGACACGACCGCAGAGCACGTTATCCAGTCGATCAAACACGGGGTAAGTTTGGCAGAGTTTCCGACCACAAAAGAAGCCGCGGCCGCCTGTCGCGAGGGTGGCGTTTCTGTAATGATGGGGGCCCCCAATCTTCTGCGGGGTGGCTCGCACTCGGGCAATGTCGCCGCCGGTGATCTGGCGGATGCGGGCCTGCTGGATATTCTGTCATCCGATTATGTGCCCGCCAGCTTGCTGATGTCCGCTGTGAAGCTGGGCGATGAAAGCGGCAACATGGCGGCCGGTTTTCGCACCGTTACCAAAGCACCTGCAATGGCAGCAAGACTAGAGGATCGCGGCGAAATCGCGGTGGGGCTTCGTGCAGATTTAACGCGGTTCCGGTTGGTTGACGCCTACCCCAGAACATGTGGTGTCTGGGTGCAGGGGAAACGCGTTTCCTAGAAATCAAACTGAAATAAAGGATTCAGAGATGAAACTACAAACAGTAGCAATAGCAACTTTACTGGCTGCCAATGCGGCGCAGGCCGAGGTAACGGTCGAAAACATCATGGTGGCACCAATCAATCTGGGTGTGGTCACCTTCAAAAGCGGCACGGAAATGTCATTCGATGTTGGCATAGGTTCCGGTGCCACCCATTGGGCCGGTCAGGATGCGGATGCCTTTTACACATTGGCCGACCGCGGCCCCAACATCAAATGCAAAAGTGCTGAAAAGGTAACCGGCCTTGGGTTTGATGTGATGTGTGCGGGTGAAAAAGGCTCCAAGATTTTCCCCATGCCCGATTTTACACCTGTAATTCTGGAATACCGCTGGGAGACAAACGGTATTGAACTGCTGCGCGAGATCCCTCTGACCGGCCAATCCGGGAAACCGATCAGCGGCATCACCAACCCGCTGACGGTCACCAATACAGAATCTGCATTCGGGGCGGATGGCGTGCAAATCCCGTTTGACCCCTCGGGATTGGACACCGAAGGTCTTGCCGTTGCCCCCGACGGTAGTTTCTGGATTGGCGAGGAATACGGTGCCTCGATTTTGCATGTCTCTGCTGACGGAAAGATTCTGGCGCGGTTCGTTCCCGAAGGTATGGAAACAGACCTTGCTGGCGCCGATTACCCTGTATATGGCGCGCTGCCGGCGATCATTGCAAAACGCAAGCTAAACCGCGGAATCGAAGGTGTTGCCTTGTCTCCTGATGGTTCTGCACTGTATTTTGCAATGCAAAGCCCACTGGCAAACCCCGACGTCGCCGCCTACAAAAACGGCGCTTTTCTGCGGATATTCAAGTTTGATATCGCCGGCCAATCCGTTACTGGTGAATGGCTGTATCCGATGGATGATCCGACCGGTTTTGTGAGCGACAATGCAGCAACCGCGCGCACGAACAAAGACGTGAAGGTTTCGGAACTTGCCATGTTGCCAGATGGCCAATTGCTGGTTCTTGAACGTATTTCCAAAACCACGCGGTTGTATAGGGTCGACCCTGACGGTCCGCCAACCGTGCCGGGCCGGTTTGATGACCCCGCAACCACGCCAACACTTGAACAGCTAGGCGCAGGGGAACTGGCTACAGCCGGGGTAACACCACTGGTTAAAACATTGGTGCTGGACAGCGATACACTGGCAGGAAAACCCGTCAAGAAGCTGGAGGGGATCGCCATAATGGGCCCCAATCAGTTGATTATGGTAAATGACAACGATTTCGGCCTCGGCGGCGCAACCCATATGCTGCGCCTGACTTTTCCGCAGGATATCGAACAGACTGAAAACTGATCACATCGGCCTAATCCGAATTGTCACGTAAATGACGAATGGTTTCTTTGGTTTACCAAAGGGGCCATTTTTAATCTTCTCACCTGCAACCGAAATGAAACTGTCACAATGCGTGGCTAGACTTGGGCTGCGGCAACAACAGCCAGATGAGCAACAAATCAGGATGTCCGTCGTCATATAAAATGGGACATCAGAGCGGTTTGAGTTATGGAGGTTCTGGTTCGTTTGTGTGGCTGATTATGCAGCTTGATTTTGGTGTTGCAAGCGGCGTTTCTGGATTGTCAGTTTCTTGATCTGTTTCCTTTCTCTGATGATGGCTTTATCGCGCCCAAAATAGACGTCGGCTGGCGTGGCAATCCCCCTAAATATAGTGGTGTTCACGCGTAGAATTTTCTTGGCATAATATTTGAGGAGATTTTGATGAAGAACAAACGATATAGCGACGCGCAGATTATGTATTGCCCGGCAGGCGATGTTTACATCGCTGAGAGGGGGATTCTGAAGCAGGCCGAGTGCGGTGTGCCCGTGTCCGAGCTTTACCGCGTGACGTTGTTCAAACTCTCGTGGTAGCGCTGGTTGTTATAATAATCGACGAAGGCCCCAATCTGACGTTCAAGATGGCCAACATCGTTTTGCGGAATTTCCGCAAGTTGGGCGCCAATCATCGTGCCGACCCCAATGCTCCTAAGGGAACACTGATCTGACTGAGCAGCACAAGTATCCCGGCTTTCAGGTTTGTGAATCCGAGGGCGACGAGCAAAGGCGCGACCAGCAGAACACTGACGCCAAAACCGCTGATGGCTTCCAGAAAAGGAGAAACACCAATCACGAGCGTGACCACCTGCAACTCTTTCGAACCTATTAGGCTTGTCAGCAGATGGACGATTTTTTCGAGATTGCCGGTAACAGACTGAAACTTGTATAGCAGAAGACCCGGAAAAAGCACGGTCAACACGCCAAAAGAAATTCCGATAGCCCGTCTCATGGCGTCGGCATTGGTTTGAACAATTTGATCCAGATCCCCGATGATCAGGGCGGCTACGAGGAATGCAACTAGTGCTGAAATTAGGCTCGCCCGGAGACCCGTCTGCTTAAGTCCAAGCAACAGAACAAACGGCAATATCAGGGGAACTGGCGCGAAATAGATCATGATCATAGTGTCTCCGGAGTGATTCATCCGAAACTGGCGGCGTGCTCGCCGCCAGTCTCATGCGTGTTGTAGGTCTGGCTAGGCAGCCCGCGCAGCGTGTGATTTTTTGCTTGGTCGATGCCCTTTGTTCTCAAAAAGGGTCAGCTATGGAGTAGATGTATCTGGTCGATCCGTCTGCATTGTTGTTTTCATATATCGCTTTGGTGAGGTCTTTGCTCAGTACCAAGTGACCGGCTACATCGCCCTCCAAAATGCTTTCACCTAGTGCGAATACCTGGTCATCGTCATCTTCAAAGCGAGAGAAAATCAAACGTGCAACGTCTTCGTTGGAAATGGATGAAAAAATGCTATCGGCAGTGACTGTTCCGTTGGCCAGCGCCTCAAGATTCAGAGGTAGATCATGGGTTTGCATTGATTTGCTCCATCTATTGCTTGTTGGAGATTGTCATTTTGAAAACGCTTTAGTGCTTTGGCCACGCTGCTAGCGGTGCTTGGCGCCACCACAGTCAATGGAAGGCGGCATTCTTGTGGGCAAAGACCAAGCAGGTGCATGGCATGTTTCACAGCAGTTGGATTTGGGGCGGTCGGTAGGGTCGAAGCGGGGTAGTTTTGCGGGTCGGCCCGAGTTGAAAACCATCCTCGATTTCATCCACCCAGACGAAACACTGGTCGTGACGCGCATTGATCGCCTTGCCCGCTCGCTCAGCGACCTCCAGACGATTGTTCAAACACTCAAGGTCACCCGGCGCGGAACACCGCCATAGAAAGACAGCGCCTGCACGAAGGCATCCAGCACCATCTCCTGGCTCTCACCGGGACAGGCCTCCACAAAAGGTTTGCGGCTGTGGCACAGGCGGAAATGAGCGACCTTGATCTTCTGCTCGACACCGCCCAACACAACACGTTCCTCGCTCCAGTCAAATTGCACTGCGGCGCCCGCCGCAAAATGCAGCGGGATAAAAGCCTCGCCCGGACCGCCAGCACGCTTCAGATTACGGTCAAAGCGTTGACCGGCGAATACGACCCGGTGTAGTCCTCTGCCACGAGATGCTCGTAAAGCCTCAAGGCCGTCCGCCGGTCCCGACGCGAGCGCTTCAGGTCTTGCTCGAAAAGCTCCTGAAGCCGGATAGCAAAGCCGTTGCACAGCTTGTGCCGAACTGGCGGCGACTGACGCTGGTAGCTCGGCGGGCTGTCTTCCTTCAAACACTTCTTGATCGTGTTCCGCGACAGCCCCGTCGCCCGCGCAACCGACCGAATGCTGCGCCCTTCAACCAGCACCCATCGCCGGACCTTCGATACACTTTCCATCAATAACACCTGCTCTTTCCTCCGCACTTGAAGTGCGGATATTAACGAAACAGGTGGGTCAATTTTACTCGCTCATAACCCACCTAAGTGGGTCAGTTTTGCACGCTGATTCACATCCCGATCTGGGTCGGATGCACACCATACTTCTTCGACAGCTCCGCCATCGTCATTTCCTCGCGGATCGCTTCAAGCGCAACTTTCGCTTTGAAATCTGGCGAATGGTTCTTTCGTTTCGTCATTGGGAATCGTCTTTCTTGTCAGGCGATCCATCTTAACAACTGGTCCGAATTCCCGCGTTCACCTCTCCCGCCATAAACCGCAAGGCTGGTGTTTCGTTCTGGCATGGTACGTCTTTCTGAATTATTTATGAACACTATGTCTAATTTGTTTGATTCAACAAGGGTAAATCCTCTCGTATTCGTTGTTCCTCAGGGGGTTCGTTCCCAAGAATGGCTGCCGCGACCCAGAGGGGCAGCCAGCGCTCGAAAATGCCCAGGCCGGCCCCTGGGGCCGGTGTTTCCGTCGTGTTGTGAGATTTCTTCTCCGGTGCTTGCCGATCAGGAAGCCCGCGTTTTCGGGGGTGCTGCGCTCAGCGCGGCGATCCGGTCGAGTTCGCGTTGAAGTTCGAGACGGTCCATCGCATCGACCGGCAGCGCCACCAGGGCTTCGATACGGGCACGCAGTGTCTGATAGGCGGTCTCGAATGCCGCTTTCTGCTGGTCGGCCGGGCCGATGGGGGCCGCGGGGTCGGGCAGGCCCCAGTGGGCGCTGAGCGCCGGGGAAAGCCATATGGGGCACGGCTCGGCTGCGGCTGCATCGCAGACGGTGAAGACGAGGTCCATGCGCGGGGCATCTTCGCCCTCGAAACCTGCGGTGTGCTTGGATTCCAGCCTGGACGTTTCGTGCCCGTGCCTCGAAAGGGTTGCCAGCGCGAAGGGGTTCGGATGGGTCGCCGGGTTCGTCCCCGCGGAAAAGGCCCGAAACCTTTCCCCCCCGAGGTCACGCAGCAGGGCCTCGGCCATGATCGAGCGCGCCGAGTTCGCGGTGCAGATGAAAAGGACGTTCAGCGGTCCATCGGGCATGTTCGAGACTTTCGTAAAAGAGACAAGGTGGCGTGCGGCGAGAGGGGCGCAGGCATCGGGGCGACCGCCGCAGCAGTCCGTCACCAGATGTTCGACCAGGGCGCCAATGGCTTGCAGCCTTACTGCGTAGAACAGATTGCGCCCGGATCGTCTGCGTTCAAGCAGCCCGGCGGCGTTCAGCGTCGACAGGTGGTTTGACAGCGTATTCGCCTTCAGCCCCGATGCGGCCATGATTTCGGCCGGGCGCATTGCGTCGGGTGCGCGGCGTGCCAACAGTCGAACGATAGCCAGACGGTCCGGATGCGCCAGTGCGGCGAGAATGGGAATTGATGCAGTCGATTCCATAATTCATGAATTATGGAAATATTGGCCGTCGCGCAACCCCGAATTTTCGTAAAGTCTGGCATTCGCCCACTGCCAGAGGGACTCGTGGAAGCCGGGGCACAGGTCCGCAACATGAAACGGGCGGCCTACTGGCCGCCCGCCCCTATCGTGTTAGTGGTGTCAGGACGTGTATTCCTTGGACTTGAAGGATACCGCCCTGGCCTGCGGTGGCCGGAAACTCATCCTGGGGCGTGCGCATCACCAGGCTTGAAAGCCTTTCCCGCAGCACCGGCATGTCGAACGGCTTGGTCACATAGTCGGCAGCCCCCGCCCGCATCAGCCGCACCGCCTGGTCGATGCCGCCATGGCCGGTGATGAACAGGAACGGCGGCGGTGTTGCGGTTTCGCACAGCCGATTGAACAGCTCTTCGCCGGTGCCGTCAGGCAGCTTGATGTCGCAGACCACCACGTTAATCGGCGTGCGCAGCGCGCCCAGTGCGCGCTCCACGTGACGCAGCCAGATCACCTCGGCCCCCTCCAGTTCGAGACTGGTGCACCAGAGAGCCGCCCATGAAGTCGTCGTCTTCGACCAGCGCGATGCGACTCCCCCTCAGCACGCATCCGCCTCCGGTTGTTCGGTAATCGATAGTTCTATCCAGATCCTGGTCATTGCGTCGCTGCAATCCAGCCGCCCCACCAAGGTGCGCGCAACGGTGGATTTTTTCCTGCCCCCGGCGCCCCGGCAATGGCGACCAGAACGCGCGCCTTCCCGGGCCAGCCGAGAAGGCGGTGTTCCAGGTCGGCAAGGTCAGTTTCCTTGGGCATACGCCTCCCTGCCTCAGATCAGCCGATACTGGCGCGCCTTGTTGCGCAAAAACGGCAGGCCATTGCCCATCACCTCGGCCTCGCCCGAGGCGACCGGACGCCAAACTGACAGGCCATAGGCGATTTCCGAGGGCATGTTGATGAAGCTTTCCATCGCCAGCCCGCCCTTGAAGCCGATTGCCGCGAGGGCGGCAAAGATCTCGTCCCAGTCACAGGTGCCGGCGCCGGGCGTGCCGCGGTCGCTTTCGGAAAGGTGAATGTAGCGCAGATGCTCGCGCCCGTCGAGAACGCCGTTGGCGGCGCCTTTTTCCTCGATGTTCATGTGGTAGGTGTCGAGATGTAGGAACATGTTCCCGGCCCCCACTTTCTCGATCATCGCCACGCCTTGCGCTGCGGTGTTGATCAGGTGGGTCTCGTAGCGGTTCACCGGCTCGACCCCCAACAGGATGCCTCGCTTTTTCGCATGCGCTGCCGCGGTCGAAAGCGCGCGCGCCACGTTGTCGAGTTCGGCCTCGGTCGGCGGTTCTCCGGTGCGCTCGCCGATGCCGCCATAGATCACGCCCGACAGCGCCTCGGCGCCGATCTCGGCGGTCTTGTCGATGGCGACCTTGAGATGTTCGATCGCGCCCTCGGGGTTGCGCGATGCCCAGACCCCTTCGGGCAGCCCCAGCGAGGTGGTCGCCCTGAGTCCGTGTTTCTCCAGCAGGGCGCGGCTATGGTCCGCATCGACGGCAGGCGCGTTCAGCAGCGCAATCTCGATGAAGTCCATCTTGTATTTCACCGCCGCCGCCACGGCCTTTTCTGCCCCTTCCCGGTCCCAGCTCATGGTCCACATGCTGGTGTGTACGCCAAATCCATGCATGATCAATTCCTCCGTTTCTCAAATCGTTCCCGCACGCGCCCGGCCACAAAGCGCAGGATCATCACCGCGATCAGGAACAGCCCCCAGACCGCAGTGGACAGATGCTGGTTCGCCCCCAGAAGGTTCAACCCCGAGGATAGAACCTGCAGGATCACCAGCGCCAGCACCACCGGCACAACCCGGCCGAAACCGCCGAACGGGTCCACCCCGCCCAGGAAACAGGCCAGCACTGTGACCAGCAGCAGCGCCTCGCCATGGCCGACCCGGACCGAGTTGAAACGGGTCAGCATCAGGATGCCGGCAATGGCGCAGAGCAGGCCGGAAATGGTGTAGATCAGCGTCAGCGTGCGTTGGGTGTGGACGCCCGAATAGCGCGTGGCGTCGATGTTCGAACCGATCATGTAGACCGAAAACCCGTGCCGCGTATGGCTGAGCAACACATGCATGGCGAAGGCGACCACGGCAAAGATGATCAACGGCACCGGCACCCCCAGGATGAAGCCATGCCCGATCGGTTTCAGGTAATCGGGAAAGCCGGAAATGTCGCCACCGCGGGTCAGGAACTCGCCCAGCCCGCGCAGGAAGATCATCATCGCCAGCGACACCAAGATCGGGTGCGCGCCCACATAGGCGATCACCACCCCCATGAGAAAGCCGAAGAAGGCACCCACGAGCAATGCGGCCCCGGTGCCCACCAGGAAAGCCCAGAAAGGCGCATCCACACCGCCGTAGTAGTTGAGAATTGCCGCCAGGGTCAGCCCCGAGATGTTGGCGGTGAAGATGATCGCCAGGTTCAGCCCGCCCGAGATGATCGGCGCCAGCATCGCCAGCGTCAGCAGTCCCAGAACCGGCAATTGAAAGGCCATGGAATCGAAATTCGCGGCTGACAGGAACTTGGGCGTGGCCAGCGAGAACCCGACCACCGCCAGCAGCAGAAAGGCCATGAGCCCCAGGACATCGTCGCCGTAAGTGGCGCGCAGGCGGCTCAACAGGCGGCTCATTTCCAGCCCCCCACAGGAGGGCGCACGCGGCGGGCAAACGACAGGTTCGACGCCGAGATCGCGATCAGGATGATTGCCCCCACCACCATCTTGAAGGCAAAGGGCGAGACCCCCATCAGGTTCAGCCCGTTCTGGGTGAGCGCCACGATCATCACCCCCAGCACGCAGCCCAGCACCGAGCCGCGCCCGCCGCCCAGACGCGCGCCCCCCAGCACCACCGCCGCCAGCACGTCCAGTTCGCGCCCGATCAGCGCGTTGGGCACCACTTCCTGCACGATGTTCACCTGCATCAACCCACCGATCCCGGCCATCATCCCCATCCAGCCGAAGGCCAGGAACTGCATCAGCGCGATATTGATGCCCAGCCGGCGCGCGCCTTCCGGGTTGTCGCCAAAGGCATAGAGCTGGCGTCCCAGCGTGGTGCGGTTGATCAACAGCCAGGTCGCGGCCAGGCAGAGGACCATGACCGCCACCGGCAGTGTCAGCTCGGCCCAGGTTCCGTTCGCGGTCTGATGTTCGAAGATGATGATCCGGTCCACCCACCAGTCGGGCAGGTTGTAGAGAAACCGACCCGAGGTAAAGAACATCAGCAATCCGAAAAAGGCGTTGAAGGTGGCGATGGTGACAACGATGGTGATGATGCGGAAATGGTGGATCAGGGTGGCATTGACAAAGCCCAACGCGATACCCAGCGCCCCGGCCACGACAAAGCCGATCGCCCAGTTGCCGCCGCCCAGTGCCTCGAACACATAGACCGCCACATACTGCACGACCGAGGCCGCCACCGCGAAGGAAATGTCTATGCCCCCCGCGATCAGCACCACCAACAGCCCGGCCGCCCAGATCAGATTGACGGCAGTGTTGTTCAGAAGCGACGTGAAGTTCACCAAGGTAAAGAAGCTGTCCGAGGCCAGGCTCAGGAACAGAACGATCGCCAGCACCACCAGCAAAAGGCGGGCTTCGGTCGGATAGTCGCGCAAGAATGCCTTAACCATAAACCGCGGCCTCCAGTTCCTTGAGCGTGACCTTGCGCGGGTCGTATTCGCCCCGAATGCGGCCACCAGCCATGTGCAGCACCCGGTCGGCGTTGAAATAGACCTCGGGCACCTCGTCCGAGATCATCAGGATCGCCAGCCCCTTTTCGGCCAGGACGCGGATGATGCGGAAAATGCCGGCGCGTGCGCCCACATCCACGCCCACGGTCGGGCTGTCGAGGATCAGCACCCGCGGGTTGGTGGCCAGCCATTTGGCCAGGACCACCCGCTGCTGGTTGCCCCCTGAAAGGGTCGAAACCGGATCACCGGGCTGGCCGGCCTTGATCGAAAGCTCGCGCAGCCAGTGTTCGACGCGCCCGGCCTTTTCGGTGGGCGAAATCAGTCCCGTGCGCCTGGAAATGCGCGACAGGATCGGCAGCACGATGTTGTCAGCAATCGCCTGCGGCTGCACCAGCCCCAGCGACAAGCGATCTTCAGAGACATAGGCGATGCCTTCAGCCACCGCATCGCGGTTCGAGCGCAGGTGCAACGCGCGTCCCAACAGGCGAATGGCGCCGGTATCGGGCCGGGTCATGCCGAAAAGCGCGTGCCCCAGCTCGCTGCGCCCGGCCCCGATCAGGCCAGTCAGGCCGACGACTTCACCCTTGTGGACGGTGAGGCTCACATCCTCGAATTCACCATGGCGGCTCAGCCCCTCGACCTCCAATACGGCAGGCGCGCCGGTCATGTCGCGCGCCGCCACCTCGGCGCCGAACGTCTTGCCGGTCATCAACTCGGTCAGGCGCGATTGCGTCATGCCCTCGGCCTCGAATACGCCGACCAGCTTGCCGTCGCGCAGCACCGTGACCCGGTCGGCGATGTCCAGAACCTCGGCCAGCCGGTGGCTGACAAACACCACCGAAACCCCGCGCGCCGCCAGCTTGCGGACCACCCCCAGCAGGCTGTCGGTTTCCGATTGCGTCAGCGAGGCGGTCGGTTCGTCCATGAAGATCAGCTTTGCGTCGCTGATCAGCGCGCGCGCAATCGCCACGATCTGTCGCTGGGCAATCGGCAGGGTATTGAGCCGCGCATCCAGGTCGATATCCTCGCCCAGCGTTTCAAGAATCGCTGCCGATCGTGCGCGCAGGCTGCGGTAACTGACCAGCCGGGGCAGGTTGCCCAGGAGCGTCTCGAACGCGATGTTCTCGGCCACGCTCATTTCGGGAAACAGTGCCAGGTCCTGCCAGATCACGGCAATGCCGTTCTGGCGCGCGATATTGGGCGTGACCGAGGCGACGCGCCGACCGAAAAACGCCATTTCGACGCCGAGTTCGGGCGTATAGACCCCGGTGATGATCTTGATCAGCGTGGATTTGCCACAGCCGTTTTCCCCGGCCAGACAGTGCACTTCGCCGGGCATGACCTCGAAATCCACGTCATCCAAAGCATGCACGCCGCCGAATACCTTGGAGACGTGGCGAAATGAAATCGCCGGGGTCAGGGCTGCACCGGGGGTGTCAAGAGCCATGGGCGTTTATTCCAGATTGGTGTGGTTGGCCCGCATATCCTCGGCCGTGATGCCAAGGCGCGCCATCAGCTTGAGGATCATCACCTCAAACAGCACAAACAGCGCGCCTTCGTAGAGCGAGCCCATGGGCAGCACGGATGTGCGCGCTTCGCCCTGGTCGTCGGCCATGGTCTGGGCCGGCAGGTGCAAAACGTAATCGGCCAGCGCGGCGCCGCGGCTGTCGGGTTGGGCAGTGATGAAAACGATGTCGGCGCCTGCATCGCGCGCCACCTGCATCAACGCCACCCCGGTCGAAATCTCGCCCGGCCCGATGGTGACCAGAAACAGATCGCCCGGCCCCACCGGCGGCGTGGTCATGTCGCCTTCCACATGGGTATCCAGCCCCATGTGATATAGCCGCATGGCAAACCCCATGATCTGCAGCTTTTCGCGTCCGCCGGCAAACACCACGATGCGTTTTGCGGAGGCGATCATCGAGGCCGCCCTGTCGACGGCGGCGTCATCCAACCGCTCGAAGACCCCGGCTAATTCGTTCAGTGCCTGCCTGTAAAGTGACGACATCCGTCCGCCCGCCCGTTTTCAGAAAATCCGATCCCCGTGAGGGGAGGCGAGAAAGGCCACGGTATCGCGTAGCCTTTCCCCTTGTCATGTATTGATCACAGACCTAGGTCGGCCAGTTCGTCAACCGTATCTTTGTTGATCGGGATGAGGTTGTCGGTGATGATGTTGTGCGTGGCCATATCCGGATGCACTTCGCCCAGACCCTCGATGGTCATGCCGTCGGTGATCGGGGTGCCCTCTGCCAGCATCTTGCCGATGCGCACGAACACCCGCCCGGCTTCGGCCGGGTTCCACATGAACCCGCCAAGAATAGCACCGGACTTGACCAACTTGCGCCCCTGTCCCGGCGAGAACGGTCCGAGCACGAAGAACTTGCCGATCATGCGCCGTTCCTCGATGGCCCGTCCGGCGCCGATCGGTCCCTGGCTGCCAAAGGCCAGAATACCCTTGAGGTTCGGGTGCGCCGCCATCAGGTCAAGCGTTGTCTTGCGGCTGTCATCGACGCTTTCGGCCACGCCATAGCGCTCGCCGATCAGGGCCATTCCCGGGTATTTGTCCTTCAGATAAGCAATCGCTGCATCCGCCCAGGCATTGTGCAGCGGCACTGTGAGCGAACCGACGAACACCGCATATTCGCCCTTGCCGCCCATCGCCTGGGCCAGCAATTCGGCGTGGGTTTCGCCAAAGCCCTTGACCGAGGCCAACTCAAAATCCCAGTCCTTGTTCTGAATGCCCGGCCCTTCGTGCGAAACCACCTTGATACCTGCAGCGCGCGCCTTGGCCAGAACCGGCTCCAGCGCCGCCTCGTCATTGGGCACGACGCCAATCACATCGACACCCTTGGCAATAAGGTCCTCGATCGCACGCACCTGCAACGCCGGGTCCGCACTGGTCGGGCCGATCATCGTCGCGTCAACCCCAAGCTGGGCGCCGGTTTCCTTGATGCCAGTTTCCATGGCATTGAACCAAGGGATGCCGCCAATTTTCACGACGATTCCCATCGTCGGCTTGTCCTGTGCCTGCGCGCCAAACGCGAACGCAACTGCGAGCGCGGCACCGGCCAGAACGGTCGAAAACTTTTTCATCATGTCCTCCCAAAGACGTGACCGGGGTATCCGGTCGTTTGCACAAACGATTGTGCAGTTTGTGAAACAAAATCTGCCAAGTCGCTCCGCCATGCTTGGATGGACCGACGAGATCGCGGGATTCGGTTTGCACAATCGATATTGCGCATCGCATCAAAAAACCGCAAACTAGTCAAGACTAAACATTTACCAAATGTCAGGAAGCAATCGAACACATGCCTCGCAAGAAGCAGAAACCCACGATCTACGACATTGCCGAGGTCAGCGGCGCATCGCCTTCGACGGTGAGCTCGGTACTCAATGGCAGTTGGAAAAACCGCCGCATCCGCGCCGACACGGCCCAGCGCATCCGCGAGATTGCCGCCAGCCAGGGCTATTCGGCAAACCTGCAGGCCCGAGGTCTGCGCAAGGCGAAATCCGGGTTGGTGGGGATGATCCTGCCGGTGCATGACAACCGGTTCTTTTCCTCGATCAGCCAGAGCTTCGAAGCCAATGCGCGCGAACGCGACCTATGCCCGGTGATCGCCTCGACGCTCCGCGACCCCCAGGAAGAAATCCGCACGGTCGAGACCCTGATTTCCTATGCGGTCGAGGCCGTGTTCATCGTCGGCGCCACCGATCCAGAGGCGCTGCACCGCATCTGTTCCGCGGCGAATGTGGCGCATATCTTTGTCGATCTGCCCGGCCCCGACGCACCTTCGGTGGTGTCGGACAATATCCACGGCGCCCGTTTGCTGACCCAGACCATCCTCGACGAAATGCCTGCCGACAAGGGCCAGGCCCGCCCCTATTTTATCGGCGGTGTGGCCGATGATTATGCCACCAGCCGGCGTATCGAGGCCTTTCGCAGTGTGGTCATGGAAACCCTGGGCGGGATGGAGGACGACCAGATCATCGCCTGCGGCTATGCGCCAGGGCGCGCGGCGCGCGAAATCGCCGCCCTTTGCGACCGGATGGGCCGGCTGCCGGAAGGGTTGTTCGTCAATTCACTCACCGCCTTTGAGGGGGTGCTCGGCCATTTCGTAACCCTGCCGCACGAAGCTTTCGATGGCAGCGTTATCGGCTGCTATGACTATGACCCGTTCGGCGCCTTTCTGCGCTTTCCGGTGCACATGATGCGGCAGAATTCAGACGCCTTGATCAGCGCCGCTTTCGCACAATTCGACACCGGCGACTTCAGCCCGCGCCTGATCATGATCAAGCCCGACCTGATCGCCCCGCGCACTATTTATCGCGGCCGTTTCGTGGAATTCGGCTAACCGGCCAGCTGGAGACGCACATCAATGACTTCATCGCGGCATACAATGACGCGCGCCGCCTGAAGACACTGCAAGGCCTGACGCCCTACGAATACATCTGCAAAATCTGGACATCGGAGCCAGATCGCTTCACTGTCGATCCAACCCACCACACTCCGGGACCAAACACCTAGGGCGTGTCGCGTCGGATCGGATTCGGGCTTCCCAGCCTTGATGATTTGTGATTCCATGTTTTTCAAGGAACAACATGGAGGCGAATATGGGCAAACCTCATCCTATTGCGTTGCGTGAGAGGGCGGTTGGCTATGTGGAGGCCGGCCACAGCCATCGCGCGGCCGCGGCACTGGTCAGGGCGGTTTCAGGTTTCGGTGAAGTTCGTGAATGATATGGTGCGGCTGAAGCGCGATCCCGGGTCGCTGGCGGCCAGACCGCAAGGCAATCCGGGAATTGGCAAGCTGACGCCCTACGCCGGTTGGGTGCGCGACCGGATCGACAGCAAGGGCGATCTGACGCTGGACGAACTGGTGATCCTCTTGCGCTATACGAGGGCTCCGCGCGCGACGCGCTTGCCCAACCCGAAACCGACGACTATCAACCCCGCAGACTCTCGTTATGAATGAGGGACCACCGGGGGGCAGGTCACTTTTAATCTTCGATCAGATCAACGGCTTCCTGTGCTGTCTCGACAAAATGAAACAGCTGCAGATCTTCGGCCGAAATCGTGCCTGCTTCTGCCAGAGCGTCCCAATTGATGATCTTTCGCCAGAATTCTTCCCCGAACAACAGGAACGGTACCGGTTCCATTCGTTTTGTCTGGATCAGGGTCAGCGTTTCAAACATCTCGTCCATGGTGCCAAACCCGCCCGGAAACACGACAACAGCCTTGGCCCGCATCAGGAAATGCATCTTGCGAATGGCGAAATAGTGAAAATTGAAACACAGTTCCGGCGTTACATATTGATTTGGAGCCTGTTCATGGGGAAGCACGATATTCAAGCCTATAGACCTTCCTCCGACATCCGCAGCGCCTCGGTTCGCGGCCTCCATCACCCCTGGGCCACCGCCAGACATGATGACATTTTCCCGCCCGCCGGATTGCATGCTTCTCAGGGTTACCAGGCGGGCGAATTCACGTGCTTCGTCGTAATACCTTGAAAGAGCCGCAAGTGTCTCTGTGCGCGCTTCATGCTTTTTCTCGGGCTCTGGAATCCGTGCGCCGCCAAACAAGACTATGGTCGATTCTATGTTCTGTTCCGTCATCAGCATTTCCGGTTTCAGCAGTTCCAACTGCAGTCGAACCGGACGCAACTCTTCGCGGCACATAAAGTCGTCATCGGTAAAGGCCAGCCGATAGGACGGGGAACGCGTTTGTGGCGTATCCGGAATTTCGCGAACGGTTTTAACATCTTCGCGTGCATGCCGAAACGCGTGGCGGCGGCTGTCACTTGTCATGATTATCCTCTTGATTAGATCGCATTGCTTCAAAGATCACATGCGTCTATAGCCTTTCGAAGGGCAATGCCAGACATGTAATCGCGACAACAGCAGGATCCACATCATGCAAAAAAGCCAGTTAGAAAGCGCCATTGAAGCGGCCTGGGAGGCCCGGGAAACGATCACGCCAGCCACAACCGGCGAGGTTCGGGAAGCCATTGAGGAAACCCTCAACGCATTGGATAGCGGTCAATTGCGTGTTGCGGAAAGGCTGGACAACGGCACCTGGCACGTCAATCAGTGGGCAAAGAAGGCCGTACTCCTCGGCTTTCGGCTGAAAGACATGGAGCTGCAATCCGGCGGCCCGCAAAATGGTGGCTGGTGGGATAAGGTCGACAGCAAATTCAAGGGATGGGGGGATAACCAGTGGCGTGCCGCAGGTTTTCGTGCGGTCCCGACGGCGGTTGTACGCCACTCGGCCTATATTGCGCCGGGTGTTGTTTTAATGCCTTCCTTTGTAAATCTGGGTGCGAATATTGGCGAAGGCACCATGGTCGATACATGGGCAACTGTCGGCAGTTGTGCCCAGATCGGTAAAAATGTGCATTTGTCTGGTGGCGTAGGGATAGGTGGCGTCCTCGAACCAATGCAGGCCGGACCGACAATCATTGAAGACAACTGTTTCATTGGCGCGCGAAGCGAGGTCGTCGAGGGCTGCATCATCCGTGAAGGTTCTGTCCTGGGAATGGGGGTATTCATTGGCCAATCGACCAAGATCGTTGACCGTGAAACGGGTGAGGTGATGTACGGCGAGGTACCACCCTTTTCGGTCGTTGTGGCCGGAAACATGCCAACCAGGAACAATATCAGTCTCTATTGTGCCGTTATTGTTAAAAGGGTTGATGCCCGCACACGCTCCAAGACCGGCATTAACGAGTTGCTCCGTGACTGATCAGAGCAAGCCAAAGCGAAAAGAAATATCGCGCCAGAAGGCATTTACCCTTTTGGTGCAGGTTGGCCGAAAGAGTGGTGACGGCCTGCCCAAGGGGGCAACCGGTGCTGCGCTGATGGTTTATGCCAGCGGAGTAGACGAAGCCGAAGCAGTACGCGAAACTGTCGCCGTCCTGAAACAGGCCGGGCTGGCCCCTCTGGATGTCACCGGCTATGGCACCTTGGCGGAACGTGAAAAAGAAGGTCACGATATATCCGAAGATGAACGCGCCCTCATGCAGCGATCTGTAGACGAAAACGCCGTGATCATTGCGCAAATGACTCCGTTCTTCGAGGACTGAATGGCAACAGTTTTCCTTGATCTGGATGGAACGCTGGTTGACCCGAAACCCGGCATCACGCAGTCCGTCCAATACACATTACAGCAACTGGGTTTGCCAACCCCGCATGCAGATGATCTGGAATGGGTTATTGGCCCGGCATTGGTCGAATCCTTTCGCAGCCTCGGAGCGAAAAATCCTGCAAAAGCGATGGAAATTTATCGTGCACGCTATTCGGATTTTGGCCTGTTTCAGGCTCGGCTCTACACTGGAATTTCAGGCGTGTTAGAGACACTTTTCAACCTGGATTGCCAACTATGCCTAGCCACCGCAAAACCGCATGTCTACGCGCGCAGGATCACCGCCCATTTCGGAGTTTCCCGTTTCCTGGAACACGAATTCGGGCCGGAACTTGACGGAACCCGCAGCAACAAAGGCACCCTTCTGGTTCATGCACTCAACCGATTACAGGTTTTGCCGGAAAACAGCGTAATGGTGGGGGACCGCTGCTATGATGTAGATGCAGCAACGCAGGTCGGGATGCGCTCAATCGGCGTCCAATGGGGGTATGGAACACCGGAAGAACTGTCTGGCGCCACCGTCGTTTGTCCCCACCCCAAAGCCTTGGTTCAGCAGATTAGAGACTTACTCGATATTTGAGCCAAACCATTTTCGATAGATTTTGTCATAGGTTCCGTTTTCGCGCAGATTCAACAGGCTTCGGTTTACAGGTTCCGCCAAATTACTCCCGGTTGGCAACGCTATCCCATAGTTCTCACGGCGAAAGACAGAGCCGACAAGCTGCGCTGTATCCTTGCCTTTCGTATTTACATAGTAAGCCAGCACCGGCGCATCAAAAACAACGGCATCCAGCCTTCCCTTTTCAAAATCTGCCAGCATGGCATCCAATGTTCCATAGCCCTTATACTTCAAATCCCGCAATTCCAGGTAGTTGGCAGCGGTCGATCCGGACGTGGTTCCTACCCGCTTACCGTAAAGATCATTGATTGAATGCACAGATCCCTGGATAGCATTCACCGTGAGTGTTGCCGTAATCTTTGCCACGAAAACCGAGACCAGAAACAAGGACGAAACCACCAGGAAAACTGCAAAGAAGCGGCCAAAGCGTGATTGTGGAACCCGTTCTTCAAAACCGCCATTTACAACCAGATTCAGGGCCCACCAGAACGCGGGAAACAAGGCTTTTCTGGCGGGCTTGTTGAAGTACGGCTGCTTGCCGCGCTCAAAAAACCACATCAGCATACCGCCGCCGAAAAGCATTGCAAAAGCCAGAGCAATCGCGATCAGCAAATCCTTCGAAAGGAGCGCCTGTAGCAGCGGAGACCCGGAAGAACCATCCGATGGAATCATGATTTGCAGGCCAGATTCAAAAATCGGTTGTGTAAAATCCAACCGCATTTCGCGCTCTGACGTAATCGAGATATTGGCAACCGCGGCATCGACTTTTCCCGCGGCAACCGCATCAAGCATTTGCCCGAAATCAGCCATTAATTCTATTGATGTTTTCAGGCCCATATCTTTGGACAATGCGTTCCAAAGATCCGGAGCAAAGCCGACCAGCTTCCCATCTTGCTGCATGGCAAACGGTGGGCGTTCCACCGTCACAATACGCAGTTCCTGCGCTGCGGCAATTCCGGAAAGAAAACAAAGGGCAATCCCCCAAAGGAGAGAAAAATTTCGCATGTCATCCCCATGTCCAGCGAAAACAGATTCGCGCCTCAATTGTTCTTACGCCACCCTTTCATGGGACCGCAACAGGTTGAAACCCTTCGGGCCAAAAAGTCACAGCAAGAAATTCTCCGCCTGTGCCAATCCATTTACGCTGCATCAGCAGATCGGAGCACCCTGGTTTCATGTTTCCGTAGCGTCCTTCGAACGGCCGGGCTGTATCCCAGACCTGTTTCCAGATCGAGTTCAGGAAAAATGGTGCGGATTTCCTGAAGGATTTCGTTTTCAAAACTGTGCAATGTCTGCGGACCGGGTAAAAAGCTCTCTGTCGCCAGGTCATTGGAAAAAACAACTTGATGGCGGTCAAACAGAATGTGGACATAATCGACAACGCCACCTTCCCTGATGCAAACATCCCGCCCGTCAACCAGATCCTTGGCCGCAATCAATACCTCACCCTCTCCGAACAACAATTCGGCATAGCTGTTGCTGACCAGAACGCGGTGCTGCGGAGAAACCCATATGTCTCTGTGCCTGCCAAAAACGCCCCTGGAAATGTGAACCGGGGCGAAATTTCCAAATGCGGAAACACTCTTGCGGCCAATCCAGCGTACGGGTTGTGGCCCGTCGTCATAGGTGATGACCAAGTCTCCCGGAACGAGCTGTTCAACTGGTTTTTCCCCATCAGGCGTCCGGATCATCGTCCCGGCAACAAAACATGGAATGGTGTTGACGGTGACAAAGCCAACGTCCGTTAGCCCGGTGCTGCTCTCTATGCCATAGGTAAAACTTACCTCTTCTATATCTGCATCCGTGGAAACGGTGAACGTTCCGTCGGCATTCAGTGTTACCATCTGCCCGGTTGCAAGCGTTACGGTGTCGCCGGCTACAACCGCCTGACCGTTGATATGGGTAACAGTAATGGCCCCGCCAGTAGAGTTGATGTCATTGGCCAGAACATCCAGATCGTGTGTGCCGTTCTGCACCAGATCAATATGATCCGTCAGGGCAACCAAGGTAGTTTGAACGCTGTCCCCTGCGATCAAAAGGTTTGAATCATAGAGTGAATCCGCAACATCAGCGATTCCAATACGCAATGAATTCACCGTGCCAACCGTAACCGGAATGGTCATTGTCAATGTGATCGTATACCCGTCCATCTCTGTATTCACCTGATCGGCTGTATTGTCGTTGAACAGGTTAATATTGCTGGAGGGGTTGATATTGTTCACACTGGCGATACCAGAGCCTGCTTCCAGAGGAACTTCTGTTCCGTTGATCCAGACGCCGATTGAATCTGTGTATTGCGAGAAAAACTCGGGGTATTCTTCGCTCGACAATACAAACTGCATTGTCAGCGTATCCCCGGTTGGTATGAAATCGACATCAAGGATGGATGCGTCATGGGTATCCCGGCCAACCAGTGCATTGAATGCGGGGTCATTGTCGACCCCGGAAGTGTTGGTCGTTGTATTGGTACGATGGTTTGCGTCGCCAAAGGAATTTGTAAAATCTCGCGCTTTGCCCGTTGACAGAATGACGCCTGTATCACCCGGCGTCACCTCTGGTGATATTGCATCACCGTTGCTGTAAATGCCCGATGAACGGTTGTCGCCGGTATAGCTGGCATTGACGACGGTAACGCCGTCGCCAAATATTGCCTGCGCCATTTGTAGCGCAGACGCTCCCGTATTGATAGGAAGCTCGGAAGCTGCAACCATGCCTGCCCACTCATCTTTGGAGGCATGGCAAACGCACGCAAAAAACTGCGCTCAAGAACATTTCCGAACCAACGGACCTGTTGTGTACTATTTACTGCTCGCTCGGGCCTTTGCGGCCCTTTGCCCTGCCTCGGGTCTGTATTATTTGTAACAATCATACAAACTTTGACGATTATGTTAACTATTTTTTTACCTTTGTAGTCCGAACCGCGTGATTTTTGTCACCTTTGGGTTGAGTGCAGGATTGCAGCCTATGAACCTAAGCGCTATCGCTGCTGCAACAAAGGAGACATTGCCGTGGGAACCCCCGTTGATCCAGTGAAACTAACTGCAAACCTCATTCGCTGCCCTTCAGTCACCCCCAATGAAGGGGGAGCCTTGCGCCTGATGGAAAACCTGTTGTCTGACGCTGGCTTTGCCTGCACCCGTGTGGATCGCGGCAAGGTATCGAACCTGTTTGCCCGCTGGGGCAGGCAGGGCAACGGCAAAACCTTCGGGTTCAACGGCCACACCGATGTGGTGCCTGTCGGGGACGAAGCCGCCTGGACCCGGGGGCCGTTCAGTGGCGACATTGTGGATGGTTGGCTCTGGGGGCGCGGCGCAACCGATATGAAATCCGGCGTGGCCGCCTTTGCCGCCGCCGCGATTGATTTCGTGCGAGACACACCGCCGGACGGGTCCATCGTGATGGCGATCACCGGTGATGAGGAGGGCGACGCGGTGGACGGCACGGTGGCGCTGCTGGACTGGATGCAGGCGAACGGCGAGCGGATGGATGCCTGTCTGGTGGGCGAGCCGACCTGCCCAAACGTGATGGGCGAGATGATGAAGATCGGGCGGCGCGGTTCGATGACCGCCTATTTCACGGTGCGTGGCAAACAGGGCCATTCCGCCTATCCCCACCGCGCCAACAACCCGCTGCCGGCAATGGCACGGCTGATCGACCGGCTGGCGGGGTATGAACTGGATCAGGGGACAGATCATTTCGATGCCTCGACGCTGGCCGTGACCACGATCGACACCGGCAATCCGGCCAACAACGTGATCCCTGCGGAAACCCGCGCGACGGTGAATATCCGCTTCAATGATACCCATAGCTCGGACAGCCTGACCGAATGGTTGCGGGCCGAGGCCGACAAGGTGGCAGCGGACTTCGGCGTGGAAATCGCGATGACGACGCAGGTGTCGGGCGAAAGTTTCATCACCCCGCCCGGTGATTTGTCCGATCTGGTGGCGGCGGCGGTTCAGGCCGAAACGGGGGTTACGCCCGAGCTGTCCACTTCGGGCGGCACGTCGGATGCGCGGTTTGTCAAAAACCACTGTCCGGTGGTCGAATTCGGGCTGGTCGGCAAGACCATGCATCAGGTGGATGAACGGGTCGAGGTGGCACAGATCGAACAGTTGAAATCCATCTACATCCGGATTCTGCGTGACTATTTCGAGTAAATATCTGTCGCGTCTGGTGGTGATGGTAAAAGAACCCCGTGCCGGACGGGTGAAAACACGGCTGGGGCGTGACATCGGCATGGTCCCCGCCGCATGGTGGTTTCGTCATTCGGTGCACCGCTTGTTGCGCAATGTGACTGACCCGCGCTGGGATCTTCTGCTGGCAGTTTCGCCAGATGCGGAAGGGCTGCGCAGCCGCGTCTGGCCCGCACATCTGCAACGCATCCCGCAGGGGCGCGGTGATCTGGGGCAACGTATGGCCCGCCTGCTGGCCCTGCCGCAAAAGGGACCGGTAGTGGTTATCGGTGGTGATATTCCGGAGGTGCGGCGGCACCATATCGCCGATGCTTTTGCCAAATTGGGCAGGAACAGAGCCGTATTCGGCCCCGCCACCGATGGCGGTTATTGGCTGGTTGGCCTGAAACGCACCACCCCGCCGCCGCGCGAACTGTTCAAGGGTGTGCGCTGGTCCACCGAACACGCGCTGGCAGATACTCTGGCGACAATGCCCGGCTACGACCCTGCCTTTGTGGCTACCTTGCAGGATGTGGACACCACAAATGACCTGCCAAAGATTGCCCCATGACGCCGTCGCTTGGCCGTGATAGTCACGCGATATGAAACGTATCCCTACAAAAGAGGAAATCCTGCAATGGATCTCCGAAAACCCGACCCAAACAAGCAAACGCGACATCGCCCGTGCCTTTGGCATCAAGGGGGCAGCGCGCATTGATCTCAAGCGCATACTGAAAGAATTGGAGGCCAGCGGGCATCTGGAGAAGCGCCGCAAGAGTCTGCATGCCCCCGAAACCTTGCCACCGGTCAGTGTGTTGATCGTCGCTTCAACCACGCAGGATGGCGATCTTGTTGCCAAGCCCGTGGATTGGCATGGTGAAGATCCACACCCCAGAATCCGTTTGGTAGAACGCGATGGCCAGCCGGCACTGGGCGAAGGCGATCGGATCCTGGCCCGCCTCACCCGCCTCAAGGGCGACAGTGAATTCCAGTATGAAGCACGCCTGATCCGCCGTATAGACCGCACAAAACGCAAGGTGCTTGGCATTTTCCGCAAGTTTTCAGAAGGCGGCCGCATTCTGCCGATCGAGAAGGGAAGCGACCGCGAATGGGTTGTGCCAACGCGCGAAACCGGTGATGCGCGCGATGGTGAACTGGTCGAAGCAGAACAGATCGGCCCACGGTCGCGCATGGGGCTGCCCGTGGCACGTATCGTGGCGCGGCTGGGTGATCCGACCGCACCCAAGGCAATTTCCCTGATTGCCATCCATGAACACGGTATTCCCGACGAATTTCCAGCTGATGTTCTGAAAGAGGCCGCGCACGCCAAACCTGCCCCGCTCAATGGGCGCGAGGATTTGCGCGCGCTGCCGCTTATCACCATTGATCCATCGGATGCGCGCGATCACGATGATGCCTGCTATGCCGAACCGGACACTGATCCCAAAAATCCTGGCGGCCATATCATATGGGTGGCAATTGCAGACGTTGCCTATTACGTGCGCCCGGATTCAGCAATTGACCGCGAAGCCTATCGACGCGGCAATTCCACCTATTTCCCGGATCGCGTTGTACCAATGTTGCCCGAACGGCTGTCCGCAGATCTGTGCAGCCTGCACGAAGGTGCCGAACGCCCTTGTATCAGCGTACGCATGGTAATTGATGCTGCGGGCAATCTGACTTCTCACCAGTTCTTTCGGGCAATGATGAAATCCCGGGCTTCGTTGCATTACCAAGAAGTGCAGAACGCTATTGATGGGCAACCAAACAGTAAGACTTCGGCTTTGTTAGAGCCAGTTTTGCAACCCCTTTATGCCGCCTGGCACACGGCCCTGAAAGCACGATCGCGCCGCCAGCCACTGGATCTCGATCTTCCGGAACGCAAGATCGTACTGGATAAGGATGGCAAAGTCGTATCCATCGAGTTTCGCGAAAGGCTTGACGCTCACCGCCTGATCGAAGAGTTCATGATACTGGCCAACGTTGCTGCTGCCGAGGATTTGAAGAAACATCACAGCCCTCTTCTTTATCGTGTCCACGAAGAACCATCTCCGGAAAAACTGGAGGCTTTGCGTGAAATTGCGCAGGAATCGGGCCTGAACCTGGCCAAAGGCCAAGTGCTGCATACCCGCCATCTGAATCGTCTGCTTTCCCAGGCCGAGGGCACAGAGAATGACGAACTGATCAATATTGCCACCCTTCGGTCAATGACCCAGGCCTATTACCACCCGGAAAATTTCGGGCATTTCGGTTTGGCTCTGAAATCATACGCGCATTTCACGTCACCCATTCGGCGCTATGCCGATCTGATTGTGCACAGGGCCCTGATCCAGGCCCATCACTGGGGCAAGGACGGACTGACACCCGGCATGATTGAACGCCTGCCGGAAATTGCACAGCATATTTCGGAAACCGAGCGCCGCTCGATGGCTGCCGAGCGTGATACAACTGATCGCTATATGGCCGCTTATCTGTCAGACCGTATCGGCAGCGAATTTAAGGGCCGTATTGCAGGTGTGGCCCGCTTTGGCATTTTTGTAAAACTTGATGAGACCGGGGCCGACGGGCTTGTTCCGGTGCGTTCACTTGGGCATGAGTACTTTCGTTATGACCCGGATGAGCAATCCCTGACCGGAGAAGAGACCGGCCTGAAGCTCACGCTTGGTCAACGGGTGACGGTGCGTCTGGCCGAGGCTGTACCTCTCACCGGCGGGCTGGTTCTGGATCTGCTCGAAGTCGAGGGAAAACCGCTTCCCAAAGGGCGCAAATCAAAATACCGCAAAGGTGGGTCGCGCGAGCGTAAACCCGGCCGAACCCGCGCTAAAAAAGCTGCTGCAAAGAAAAAAGTGGCGCGCAAGCGTAAATAGAAACGGCCCTGCCAAAAGTGGCGGGCCCGCTTGCGCAATGATTTTGGATGACCCGGTACTAACAGACCTTCCTGCGGCGCCGAACGGCACCCAGCCCACCAAGACCAGCCAAGAGCAGGAACGCCGAAGCCGGAAGCGGGACCGGAGCAGGCAGCGCCGAAAGGCTGTAATCAATGAAAAGCGACACCCGCAGATTATCAAACCGGCCGTTGTTGACGGACAGATTGTAACCAATGATCCAATCATCAGTCAGGTCCGACAGATCAAGGGCACTCAGTACGGATATATCCGAGATGCTGCCGTAAGAATGGCCCGTATTACGGAGCGTTCGTGAAGTCGGTGTCGCACTATTGGTGTAGGTCGAGCTTGCCAATGTGCTATCAGTCAGATGTGTAGACCCGAAAGAAACACTGGCGGAATCCACAGTGTGATCGCCGTCTGTTATGCGGAATTCAGTACCATAAACAGGCGTGCTTACGGGATGAGAGGTATCATGCCAGCAGCTAAGGGCATTGAAAGGGCCGCAAGATGTGTAATAGCCGCTATAAACCATATGTGTTTCATAATAGGCAAGATAGGTTGATGTCGTCGTATGGTTCCCACTCGTATCCAGCGAAGAATAGCCCGTAAGACGAACACTCGCAGAATTGATCTGCACGGCGTTCCCTGAAGAGGCCTGAAAATCCACAAAGCTGTTGAGATCAAAAGAACCGTGGCGGGTCGAAGGCCCAACCATCGGAATCGCAGGATTGTAGAAATCATCAAATGTATAACTGGCTGCGTTTGCTGCTCCACAAATCATTACAGATGTTGTGAGTATTACAGATCTGAGCATCTAGGGGGACCTTTCCGGCAATTCTTACAGCCGCGTTTTGAAATAATGTCGCTATTCGAATACCGCGAAGCGTAACCGGCTGGCTATAACCCGTTTGAGGTAAAATCGCCCAAACCTTGAAAAAAC